>JAYEGQ010000057.1:0-4201 GCA_034659095.1 Thermotogota bacterium | reverse complement strand
AAATAAATTTTCGATAATCAAAAAATACTTTTAATAATTCAAAACTGACTAAACACGATCTTTAACAGAAAAAGGTTATAACACCGAAAATTAAGCCCAAACAGGCAAATACTGATAATATTTAGGGGATGTGTTTGGATCCTTAAATTTTATCAATCCCAGTTCGAGGGTTTCTTTAATGATTCTTGATACTTTTGATATTTCATTCTGCTTTAGTCCAAATCGTTCTCTTAATGATGTGTTCGTTAAATAATCTCTATTGACATATTTCAAACAGGCATGTAGATAACAAGCTCTTATCTTATCTTCTTTTGCCATTTCTTTAAAATCTTTATGTGCGAACAACACAACTCTCGTATGCTCCTCAGTTACTTCAACTAACGGAGCAGGTAATTGATAAAATTCAGTTTGGAAAACAACTTTATCAAAACCGCTTCCACGTTCTTCACAAAGGCCTATTCTTCTCATGTATGAAGCAAGTGACTCATTTCTTGATTTTGGAGGACTGTCGATAAATCGTGTGCTATCAACAATAGGTGTCCCCGGGTTAGTTATTTCAATTCTATCTGAAAATATCTCAATCATCGTACCAGTCCCACGAATGGAAAAGTCCTGATGGATCAAAGCATTAGCAACAAGTTCTCTTACAGCAATAACAGGATACATAGGGACA
The DNA here is from genome assembly GCA_034659095.1 of Thermotogota bacterium. Classification (GTDB taxonomy): domain Bacteria; phylum Thermotogota; class Thermotogae; order MWEM01; family MWEM01; genus JASUTC01. Next base: position 3,528 of record JAYEGQ010000057.1, on the reverse strand, counting down.
TTCTTTCTATACAAATCACCAAGCTGTTCATTGGCTGGAATCATATTGTTAATGGTGTTTACGATTGTTTCAAAAGCTAGTGCATAGCCAGTTTTAACCTCCGTTTCCTTTGATCCTTCAATTTTATTCTTTCCAGAATAAAGAATGACTCGAACTGTTTTTCTTTTTATTGATTTAAAATATTCAATATTTCTTGCAAAAAGAACTGCTCCAAGATTTGTTATATCTAATTTTCCAGCTTCATTCTTTCTAATCAAATCTTCACTGATTAATTTATTAATAATTTCTCCTTCCGGGGGTAAACGGAGATTAGAAAGTTTGAAATAAGGTTGATAATCCAGCAACTCAAAAACTTCGGGGATAGAAAGCATTGTCTTTGCAATTCCATCTTCAAAAGATAAGTTTTCGAATTTCTTCCAAAGTATACGTTCCTTTTCCGGAAACATTTTTAATTTTTGTTTATTTGAACCAATTCTAATATATTCTTCTCCTTTAAAACTCACAGGCCGAATAGATGCCTTTTCAATCTCAAGTAAAATGACTCTTTTTCCCTCTATAAAAAGATCATAAAAACCTAAGTTGAGCTTCGGAGAAAGCATTCTCGTGAGCCAATATTCAAGTTCTTCATTGCCTTTTTTTAGTTTCTTGTGATTAAAATCAGTTCCAAAAAAACTCCATCCATAAACTTTATTACAATCTCTATTACAATTTCTCAAACACATAGTCACTAAACACATATCCCCTTTTTCTGATGATTCGATTAACAGTATACACCTGAAAGCCTTTAAAACGGGGTTGGGCATCTTTGACAGCAGAGAGGATATCCGAATCCTTTGTGCGTTTAAAGGCAATCTGCGAAACTTGATGCAGACCTATGACAAAGGCCAGCAGGTTGTCATCGGGCGGAAACACGTCGACGATTTTGGATAAGAGCACTCGGTCAGCTGTCTTTAACTGTCGAAAAATATACACCATCAATTCGATTCGCCCCTGGCGCATTTCCTGTTCCAGGCGTCTGTCTTGATGATCTTGCTCCTCTTCCACAAAGTGGATTTTTTCCTTCTTTCGCCTGGAACGTTCCACCGGATTTCGGGTAATGGACAACCACGGGAAGAATTCCAGAGGTCTGGGCTTTGGGACAAAACTCATTAACCGAGGATGAATCAACACTATCTGAGCCTGAAACAAGGGATCGATCAAATCCGCGTTGAAATGAATCTCCCCAAACAGCAATCGCAAGGTGTTTTTGTTCCTGAAATTCAGATATTCGGGCATAATGGACAGGTGAAGGTTCAACAACCGTTCATGCAAAAGCCGGGAGTGATTGAGAATCTCCTCGAGTTTCACGAGACTATCCGTATTTTTGGTTTCCAGGCCTTCGTATTCCACGTTACGAATCATCCCCAGCAGTTCATCGAACATCTCACTTTCTTTTTCAAACTGCTGACTGATATCCTCGTAACTCTCTGCCAAGCTCTTGGTGTTAACCCGCCAGGGAGCCCGTCGAATCTCAAAGATAAGTTTTTCTTTGGCTTCCAGACTATCATTCACAGAGGTTTTCAATGACTCCGCTGATCGGATGGCCTTTGAAAAAGCACCCCGCTTAAACTGCTCTTTGATGAACAGCAAATCCATGGTGATCCGCAATTCCTGATAAATCTCCCGAGTTTGAAAGAGCATATCCCGGCCCGTTTTTGTCAAGGCAATTCGGGAAGCCTCCTCGGAAGAGGAATGTTCGATTTTCAGAAAATTGTATTTGATGGTTTCGGTTTTGTTATTTGTAAAATCATGATACCGAAAGGGAATCCCGGACTCTCTGTCCCGATACATCATACGCATGATCAACTGGGTGATATGATCCCTTTCCGGCCGAAAATCAGATGAAGCGTAATTCCCCATCACATAGGCCATGATCTCATCCATGGTGGCACCTTTCTGTCCATCCAGCATCTTGGAAAGAATAAAGGTGAAGATTCCCAGCATCACCGGCAACGCCATCTCCGGCCGGATATTTTTCATCCCTCCGGCACGCTCGTAAAAGGCGGCGATCATGCCCAGATTTTTGATGCGCTCGTTAATGGATTCATTCACCATAAGTAAGCTCCTCGAGAGCAGAAAAATTCAACACTTCCTGGGGGATGGCCTTACCATCCGCTGCCACATTCAAAAGTTTGCTTAGACATTTGTCTGAGGTTGCCGCAGGACTTTCGTTCAATTTGGACGAATCATCTCTCCATTGTCCCGCTTGTAACATTGCCTCATAGGCCTTTTCCCATAAGCTAATCTTAAATTTTGGATATTTCTTTTTCAAAGACAGATAAATATTCAGCCCTGCACCATCCACATCTCCCCAATAATAATAGTCAATTGTGGTTGCATCATCAAAGACATCTTCAAAGAATTCAAAGGCCGATACAATGTGATTGCCGTTGCCCAAGGCCAAAGCGTCAAATCCGGACGTCTTTGATTGCCCATTGATCTGGCGAAAGATTAAAAACAAATCGTAAAAGGGGGTGAGATTTTCAACGATTAAAACGCTTTTTACAGGCTTAACAAATGGAAAGTAAGTCACCGGAAGTCGCCGGTCAAAACAGTTAAAATTCCTTTCCAAATTCAACCCCAACCGGTTCAACACCTTGTAGGCCTTTGTAGAAGGATCCAACGCCTTTTCCTTCCGAAACAGCATAAACGCCAACTCCCGCCTCTCAATCCTTTGATAAGAGGTTCCATTCACAAAATAATCATTCAAGACGTGAACAATCTCCCGGTCCCTGATGTATTCATCCAAATGATTCTGATAATAGGTAATTTTCAAAGCCACATGCAGCTTCAGCAACTCCGCCTTCAATTCATCAATCCCCGGAAGATTGTGAAGGTTCACCCGATACCTGTTTTCAAGAACAGGATTCATCCCATTGGTGCCACTCCCGGGAATAGGGCTTAAAAACCCCTCTTGGACAAGCCTTTTAACATCCGCATAAGATTCTTCATAAGCCTGATTCCTGCCCTTTCCAATAATCCCGGCAAGCTCTTTCAGATATATAGTTTTTTTTGGCCATTTCAACAGCGTTTTTTTGATTGTTTGCGTATTCTTCATCGGTTGATTATAACAAAAAATAAGTTAAATGACATTTAAAAATCTACTTTTACATCAATATTAAAAAGTGTATAATATATGTTGTGAAAAAATAACAGAGAAACTGTTTTATCGAATTACAACGCATCAGACAAGCAAAAATTGACAAAGAGTTTGATAAAGAACATTCAGTTATTGTTAAAGCTAAAACCAAATTTTCTTATACATAAAAATTTCGGGGCTGTCCGGGGAGACAAAAACAACTATCTTTATGAAATTCACAGAGTTAAGGATCCCGATCCTTATCGGGTCGTTTTTACAATCTCAGAGGACAGAAAAAAGATTATTTTCCTGTACATCTTTTTGGAAAATAAAATGACTTGGACAAGGGTCTTAAATAATCGACTTCCAAGCAAAGAATTTCATGAACAAGAATTGGGATGTCGATTTCA
>JAYEGQ010000056.1:0-21038 GCA_034659095.1 Thermotogota bacterium | reverse complement strand
GGATTCGCATTTGCAGAGGATCAAATCGTTATCGGCTTTTCAATGGACAATCTCAGATTGGAAAGATGGCAGCATGACAGAGATATCTTTGTAGATACTGCTGAAAAACTCGGAGCAAAAGTACTTGTACAGTCAGCAAACGGTCAAGATGGCATTCAACTTTCACAGGCAGAAAATCTTATCACACAGGGCGTAGACGTTCTCGTTGTTCTGCCACATAACGGAAAAGTTATGGGTGGAATCGTAGAAGAAGCCCATGCAAGCGGCATTCCCGTTATCGCATATGACAGACTGCTTATGGATTGCGACGTTGACTATTATATCTCATTTGACAATGTAAGAGTTGGAGAATTACAGGCAGAATACCTTCTCAGATTCAAAGACGAGGGAAGATTCTTCCTCCTCGGTGGATCACCAACAGACAACAACGCAAAATTGTTCAGACAGGGTCAGATGAACCTTATTCAACCATTAATCGATTCTGGAAAGATCACTGTAGTTGGAGACCAATGGGCAAAAGATTGGCTCCCTCAGGAAGCTATGAAGATTATCGAAAATGCACTTACAGCAAACAACAATGACATCGACGTTATCGTTGCATCAAACGACTCAACAGCGGGTGGAGCGATTGAAGCCCTTAAAGATCAGGGACTTGCAGGAAAAGTTTTAATCTCAGGTCAGGATGCAGACGTTGCTTCTTGTCAGAGAATCGTTGAAAGAACGCAGTCCATGACAATTTACAAACCAATCAAGGATCTTGCAACACAGGCAGCTATTCTCGCAGTTAGCCTTAAAAAGGATATCTTCGTAAGGGCAAACGGAATAGTTGACAACGGATACAAGGCCGTTCCTTCCATTCTTTTAACACCCCTTCAGGTGGATGCAAACAACATGGTGGACGTTGTTATCGCAGATGAATTCCATACAATGGAAGAAGTATACAAGAACGTACCCAAAGACAAGTGGCCTAAATAATTAATTTGGATAAAAGGGAACCCTAACGGGTTCCCTCATTATTTTTAAGAAAATGAGGTGGGGATTTTGGGAAACCTTCTTGAAATGAGAAATATAATCAAAGATTTTCCCGGTGTAAGAGCTTTGGATAAAGTAACACTTGAAGTGAAAGAAAACGAAATTCACGCTCTATGTGGTGAAAATGGTGCGGGTAAATCAACCCTTATCAATATTTTGAGCGGTTTTTATCCTTATAAGACTTATAAAGGTGAAATACTAATTAATGGCGAAAAAAAGCGATTTCAACATATAAAGAATTCTGAAGATGCAGGTATTGCCGTCATCCATCAGGAACTTGCCCTTTTTGAAGAATTGAGTATTACGGAAAACCTGTTCATGAATGATCAGAAAGCCGGTAGGCTTGGCATCGATTGGGCCTATATGTACAAGGAAACGGAACGTTGGCTTGACAAACTCAAGATTAAAGGGTGTACACCAAAGACGTTGATCAGGAATGTTGGTGTCGGGAAACAACAACTAATCGAAATAGCCAAAGCAATGAGAAAGAATGCCAGAATTCTGGTTCTTGATGAACCGTCAGCTGCACTTACCGTTACTGAAATAGATATTCTGATGGACAACCTCGCTGAATTGAAGGTACAGGGTGTTACCTGCATTTATATCTCACATAAACTGGCTGAAATAGAGAGGATAGCCGATTCCGTAACAATTATCAGAGATGGAAAGAAAATTGATACAAAGGCGGTTAAAGATGTCAATGAAGCGGCCATCATCGAGATGATGGTTGGAAGGGAAATCAGTGACATGTATCCAAAAAGAGATGTTAAAACCGGAGAACAGATTCTTGAGGTATCGAATTTTACTGTATACAGTCCCGATTCACCGGATAAAGAGGTTGTGAAAGATGCTTCGTTCAATCTAAAAAAAGGCGAAATTCTTGGACTCTCCGGGCTGATGGGGGCTGGAAGAACAGAACTGGTGATGAGTTTGTTTGGAGGATTCCCAGGGAAATTTCACGGGAAAGTGGAACTGGAAGGCATGGATGTGTCAATAAAATCCCCAATTGATGCATTGAAACTCGGATTTGCATTTTTATCTGAAGACAGAAAGAGTCTTGGTATCATACCTACCATGGATGTTAAAAATAATGTTTCAATAACCTGCCTCAGGGATTTTGTCAGTTTTGTCCAGATAAACGAAAGTAAGGAGATTTACTCTGTCAAGAAATTTGTAAAAAAACTGAATGTCAAGACGCCTTCTCTTGAGACAAATATACAGAATCTGAGTGGTGGAAATCAGCAGAAAGCGATTTTGGCGAGAAATCTTCTGGTGGATCCAAAAGTTTTGATCATCGATGAACCAACAAGGGGAATTGATGTCGGGGCGAAAAATGAAATCTACGTATTGATGAACGAACTTACAAAATCGGGGATCTCTATCATCATGGTTTCTTCGGAATTACCCGAGATACTGGGTATGAGTGACAGGGTTCTCGTTTTATGTGAAGGCGAAATTGCTAAGGAATTTGATAACACAGAAAAAAATATATCGCAGGAAGATATAATGTTCTGGGCTGCTGGAGGTAATAAAATTGAAAAATAGTCTCTTAAAAAAGATTAATTTAAGAACCTATATGATGATAATCGCTCTTGTTTTGATCTGGGGATTCTTCACCATGTTGACTCAGGGAATGTTCCTGACACCAAGAAATATGTCGAATTTGTTCAGACAGTCTGTTTTTGTTTCGATTCTGGCTATTGGTATGGCACTAGTTATCATTTTGGGTGAGATTGACCTTTCCGTTGGTTCTGTTGTTGGATTGACAGGTGGAATTATTGCCATTTTGGATGTCTGGAACGGGATGAATCCGGCTCTTTCAATTACTATCACACTTGGTGCTGGTCTGTTAATCGGGCTATGGCAAGGATTCTGGGTAGCCTATATGAAAGTTCCATCATTTATCGTAACGCTTGCCGGTTTGCTGATATTCAGAGGGATTTTGGTTGGTATCACGAAAGGAACGACAATCGGTCCGCTTTCCGGTGTGTTTAAAGTCATTGGTAAGGGATATTTGGACAACACAGTTGGAATTATTATTGGGGCCGTTGCCGTTTTTTTCGTTGTTTATATCGTATTCAGATCGAGAAAAAACAAAGTGAAATACAAATTTGATACCGGTTCATTAACAGTTGAAATTTTAAAACTTCTGATCATCATCGCGTTGATTGCTGTTTTTGTCTGGACCATGAATTCATACCGTGGTGTACCTGTCTCACTTCTATTTGCGTTGATCGCATTGGTTATTTTCTCTTATGTATCAAGGAACACCGTTTTTGGTAGAAGTATTTACGCAATTGGTGGCAACAAAAAGGCGGCTGCTCTGTCGGGGATTAACATCAAAAAGGTCATGTTAAATGTGTATGTTCTCAACGGTTTAATGGCGGCACTCGCCGGTATATTGCTGACTTCAAGACTCAATGCCGCTTCTGTTCAGGCGGGAACTACCGCGGAACTTGATGCGATAGGCGCTTGTGTTATTGGTGGTGCAAGTCTTTCAGGTGGTATCGGTACAATTAGTGGTGCGGTTGTTGGTGCTATCGTTATGGCAAGTCTTGACAATGGCATGAGTCTGATGAACATGCCGATGTTTTGGCAGTCCATCATCAAGGGATTTGTCCTTCTCTTTGCCGTATGGCTTGACATGGCCACAAAGAACAAGAATAAGGCATAGTTCGAAGATAAAAAAAATAGAACAAATAAAATACGAGGTGATATGAATGAGAACAGAATACTTCCAGGGAGTAGAAAAGATAAAATTTACAGGCAGGGAATCAAAAATACCCATGGAATTCAAACATTACGATCCTGAAGCGATTATTGCAGGGGAAAAGATGAAAGACCATCTAAGATTTTCAGTTGCTTACTGGCACACGTTCTGTTTGGAAGGTAAGGACATGTTTGGGGTGGATTTTTATGACAGACCTTGGAACAGATTCTCTGATCCATTAGACAAATCGTTGGCAAAGGCCGATGCCGCCTTTGAATTTATCTCAAAACTGGGCGCTCCCTATTTTTGTACCCATGACCGGGATCTAGCACCGGAATTGGATACACTCAGGGAAAGCAATTCCTTATTGGATAAGGTTGTTGCACACGTTAAGGAATTGATGAAAGAAACAGGGATCAAGCTTTTATGGGGAACATCCAATTTGTTTACAAGCCCTAAATTTTTGCACGGTGCTTTCAGCTCTCCTTCTTTCGATGTTTTAGCCTATGCTGGAGCACAAGTTAAAAAGATGACTGAAATAACAAAAGAACTTAACGGAGAAAATTTTGTTTTCTGGGGCGGTCGTGAAGGTTACGATACCCTTTTAAACACCAATATGGGGTTAGAATTTTCCCATATTGCCCAAATATTCAGATCAGCTCAAGCCTATGCGAAAGAAATCGGTTTCGAAGGAACTTTTCTGATAGAACCCAAGCCAAAGGAACCCACAAAGCATCAATACGATTACGATTGCGCCAGTGCTTTGGCCTTTTTAAAAACAAACGGCTTGGACCAATTCAAATTAAACATTGAAGCCAATCACGCTACGCTGGCAGGGCATACATTCCAGCACGAGTTAAGATACGCCAGAGTCAACAACGCATTAGGCAGTGTAGACGCCAATATTGGAGATACACTATTAGGATGGGATACCGACCAATTCCCCACCAATATTTACGATACCACATTGGCAATGTATGAAATCCTAAAGAACGGAGGACTTGAACCCGGCGGTTTAAATTTCGATTCACATGTACGCAGAGGCTCTTATGAAACGAAAGATCTCTTCCTGGCGCATATCGCTGGAATGGATGCCTTTGCCTTTGGGTTGAAAGCTGCAAATAAACTTTTGGAAGATAAAACATTCGACAAATTCATTCAAGAGAGATATCAGAGTTTTAGCACAGATACGGCTAAAAAATTTGAGAGGGGTGAAATGGGACTTAAGGAATTGGAAGCATATGCACTGGAAAAGAAAGTAGAGCTGCCTCAATCGGGAAGGCAGGAAATGCTTGAGGCCATGCTTAACGATGTTATTCTTTCAATTGAATAAGCCAATAATTAAGAAGAAAATTATCTTGTCACAGATGTAATCTGAAAAATCTATCCTTGATTTTTACAGAAACAAGTGCTATTTGGTATAAGCAAAACAAGTTCTAAAACCAATTCTTAATAAGGATAGTGGTAGGTGACTATGGAAGCGTATAAAGACAAAAACAACAGTATCGATGATAGAGTGGAAGACCTTATCCAACGTATGACTTTGGATGAAAAGATTGCACAGCTCACATCCATTTGGAGTTATGAGGTTTTTAGTAACGGAAACTTCAGTGGAGAAAAGGCCGATAAAAAGATTAAAAACGGTATCGGTCAAATCACAAGACCCGGTGGGGCAACCTTTTTAGAACCACGTGATTTGGGGGCATTTATCAATCAGTTTCAGGAGTACTTGGTCAAGAATACCCGATTGGGAATTCCCGCTATGATTCATGAAGAATGTCTGTGCGGTTATCTGACAAAAAATGCCACCATGTTCCCGGAAATGATTGGTTTAGCCAGTGCGTGGGATGAAGGTTTGGTTGAAGAAGTCGCCGGGGCAATCAGAGATGAGCTTAAAACGGTTAATGCCCATCAGGTACCGATTTCGTTGAATTCTAAAGAACATAGGGATATTGCATTAAAGGCTGCTGAAAAATCAATTGTCCTCCTTAAAAATGAAGACAACCTACTCCCTTTGTCTGCCGAAATTAAGAAAATAGCCGTTATCGGACCAACAGCAGCAGATGGAAGAAATCAACTGGGAGATTATTCTTACCCTGCTCATATGGAATCCCTCATGGATAAGAAAGAAGAGGATCACTTCGGATCACCTGCTCCTGATTTTGAAGAAAGTAATTTTTCTGTTCAATCCGTTGTAAATGTGTTGGAAGGTATTAACAATCATAAACCAGAAAATTTGGAAGTTTTGTATCAAAAGGGTTGCTCTGTCATCGGAGATGACGCAGATATCGAAGCTGCCGTACAGACTGCTTCTGAAGCAGATACTGTAATTCTCTGTCTCGGTGATAAATCCGGTCTCATCCCCAATTGCACAACCGGTGAAGCAAGAGATTCCATGACGCTTGAACTGACTGGAAGACAACTGGAATTGGCAAAAGCCATTCTAAAAACGGGTAAACCGGTTATTTCTGTTATAATATCCGGAAGGCCTTATAACCTCTCAATTTTTGAAGAAGGCTCAAAAGCCATTCTTCAAGCTTGGTTACCGGGTGAAGAAGGTGGAAACGCCATCGCAAAGGCTCTGTTTGGGAAATTCAACCCTTCAGGGAAATTACCCATCTCATTCCCACGACATGTGGGCCAGATACCTGTGTATTACAATCACAAGGCATCAGGACAACGCTCTCATTGGTTTGGAGATTATGTGGACGGTTCCCCAAAACCATTGTATCCGTTTGGTTACGGTTTGAGCTACACCACGTTTGATTATAGTGATTTGTCAATCCCTAAAGAGATCCAAAGCGATATGGATGAGATTGATATTTCATTCAGCATTAAAAATACGGGAAATTACGATGGTGAAGAGATAGTTCAGTTATACGTAAACGATCCTGCAGCCAGCGTTACTCGCCCCGTTAAAGAGCTAAAGGGTTTCGGGAAAGTCTCTTTGAAACAAGGAGAACAAAAGAAATTACATTTCAAATTACCTGTCGAATTATTGGCCTTCTTCAATAATGAAATGAAATTGGTTGTTGAACCTGGGCTGTATCACATCATGATTGGGCAATCATCAGAAAATATTGTATTGGAACAGGAAATAACATTAAAGGGGAAAATAAAAGCAATCGGAAAACGAAACCGTTATTCCAGCATTCTGTTGGATGACTGATGATATAGGGGAGAAGAGATGACAAATCGTCCATTAAACGCAACGAAAATGGGAATTTCAAATAAATTGACATTGTTGAATATGATCCGCAATACCCCCGGGATTACCCGCAAAGAGCTGTCAACCAAAACAGGGCTTAACCCCAGTACCATTACGAATATTATCAATTATTTGAAGGACAAGAAATTACTCTTTGAACAAGGGAAAAAGAAGAATGAAAATCCCGGGAGAAACTCCATCTGCCTATTTGCAAACAAGGAACATGCAAAGGTTCTTTTAGTAAAAGTTGGAGTTGAAAAGTTACACTTCGGTATCGGTTATTTGGACAATTCATATGAGATTTTGAAAGATTACAGGACACCTTCCACATTGGAAGAATTCTTGGATCTTGTCCTCAGCATATACAATAACCGTGAGGATCATGAATCTTTTTACGGCATTGTCTTCTCCCTTCCCGGTATTGTTGACAAAAAAAACGAAATCATTGTTAATCTTCCTCATTTAAAGTGGCGTGATGTAGCAATTGGAAAGATTATTCGGCAAAAGACGCGTACCAATATGAATGTCTGGCTTGAAAATGAAGCAAAATTGTCTCTCCAAGCTGAAATTTTTCATAACTCTCAATTGAAAACCTATAAAGATGGGGTTTATATGTACATTTCACTGGGTGTGGGGGGGGCTTTACTCATGAACGGAAGGATTTTTTCCGGATTTGCATTTACAGCTGGAGAACTGGGGCATATGAGTATTGACCTGAACGGACCACGGTGTAAATGTGGAAATAGAGGCTGTTTGGAATGTTATATCAGTGTGGATGAAGTTGTCAAGGAGTACGAAAGAATTGGAGGTACTCTGGAGCAAAATCTGTTTGAAAAAAGATTTCAGGAATTAATCCAAAAAGCCATTAAAGGCGAACCTAAGGCAAAAGACATTATCAATGAATACAATATTTTTCTTGAAAGAGGCATTGTGAACATTGCCAACATGCTTAACCCGGAATTTATCCTCGTGGGCGGGCTGGGATATCTTTTACCCCATGAAAATTTAAAAGAAATTGAAACACTGGTTTCAGAGAAGGTGATTTCCCCGGCTACCGGAAAGGTAAAAATTTTACCGTCTACCCTTGATACTGTAAACTCCTCGCTTTTAGGAGAAACACTACTGGCTATGGATGCTTATTGTGATGAGGTTATTACGTAAAACAAAAAATCCCCTACATATGAGGGGTTTTTTGTTTTCAGCAATTATTTTATTAAGCCTGATTAATATGTACATCCACCTGTGGATATGGAATGTTGATCCCGTTTTCGTTAAAAACTTTAAAGACCTTTTCGTTCATATCAAAATTCACATTCCAATAATCACTGGCTTTTGTCCACAGTCTGACCGAAAAATTGACTGAGCTGTCAGCCAATTCGGACATAACGATTTGAGGAGCAGGCTCTTGAAGTATTCTCTCATCGGATTCGATGATTTCTTTTAACAGCCCTCTGACTTTTTCCATATCTGATTCATAACCAACTCCAAAAATCAGGTTTAAACGTCTGGTTTCTTCTCTTGAATAATTGGTAATAACAGAAGTCACAACTGTTCCGTTTGGTATGATAATGTGTTTATTATCCGGTGTTTTCAATACAGTTGTCATGATTTGTATTTCCATAACAGTTCCGGAAGCCCCTGATGTTTCAACATAATCACCGACTTTAAAGGGTTTAAAAAAAAGGATCATCACACCGGCGGCAAAATTTCCGAGACTGTCTTTTAAAGCAAAACCTATTGCAACGGCCAACCCACCGAGAATCGCAAAAAATGGGGTCATGTCCACCCCAACCATGCTTAATGTGGTGATGATCAGAAGCATCTTTAAAAGGAAATCAGATAGTGTTCTTAAAAAGCCAACGAGAGATTGTTCGATTTTTGATTTTTCAAGGGCTTTTACAAGAATATTCAGAACAATTTTTATTAGCCACCAGCCAACAACAAAGGTGATGATTGCGCCCAAAATACTCCATCCATATACCTGTAGAAAATTCATTGCCACATTCATAATATTCCCCCTTTTGTTAGAATATACTCTATTATACTCTTTTTATTGATTTTCTGCAGAAATGGTAAACTAAACCACATTTTGCTTCAGAACGTTGCAAATCACTGAGGGCTTTTGTCAAATTCACCTTACAGCTATCATTTTATCTCAATATCCACTTAATATTATTACTAAAATAGTGTACATAAATTAACCAGAAGTTTTCTAAAATTTATCTATAAATTTATTCGACATTAACAATAGTATAATTATAAAAAATCATATTCAATCAAATAGTTTTATGTTATAGTTCAAATTGTTTTACGTCTTATTCTATGTTGTATTATTTTATGATATCTGAACTAGGTTTTTTTGAAAGAAGAAATTGGAGGTGTAATATATGGCGAGAAGAAAAACTAAAAATTTGACTCCTGCTTTGGAGGATTATCTGAAGGTTATCTACGAAATCACCCAAAACGAACCGGTTGCAAGGGTGAAGGATATAGCAAAAGTTTTAAATGTGAGTCTGCCAAGTGTCACGAACGCAATGAAACGACTTAAGGAATTGGGTTTTGTGAATTACGAAAAATATGGTTTAATCCTTTTAAGTGAAAAAGGATTGAAGCGTGCTCAGTCTCTTGAGCGTGTTCATTCGATTCTCGAGAAATTTTTTGTTGAGTTGGTAGGCGTGCCTGAGGAAGCATCGGGTAATCTTTCCTGCAGAATGGAACATTTTTTTGATGAGGATTCCGAGGAAAGAACGGAAAAATTGATCGACCTTCTGATAGCGGTAAAAGAAAAGGGCGATAAAGCTTGTCCAAAATTAGTCGCTTTTTTGCAGGAAGAGGAGGGGTAACTTTGGAAACTGCTTTAGTCACGGGTGGAGCCGGTTTTATCGGTTCGTATATAGTGGATAGCTTAATTCTGAGAGGCTTAAACGTATTTGTTATTGACAATCTTTCTACGGGTCAGAAGGAAAATTTACTACACAAAGACGTGGTATTTGTAGAAGATGATATCACCAACAAAGAAACTGTTGACCATCTGTTTGAATTGCATAAACCCAAATACGTTTTCCATTTGGCCGCACAGATCAGTGTTTCAAGGTCTGTTCGTGAACCCGTTTTTGATGAAGGGGTAAATATTACAGGTACTTTGAACCTTTTGGAAGCAGCAAGAAAGAATCACACTGAAAAATTTATCTTTTCATCTACAGGTGGAGCAATGTACGGAGATCAACCTGAAAGTATTCCCACGAAGGAAAGTTCACCAGAAAAACCGGCAGCTCCTTATGGCATTTCTAAACTGGCAGATGAACGCTATTTGGATTTCTATCATAGAGAACACGGGTTAAATTATACGATACTCAGGTATGCAAATGTTTATGGCCCACGCCAAAATCCTTACGGAGAAGCTGGTGTCGTAGCCATTTTTACCGAAAAAATGATTAAAAACGAACCGGTCACCATCAACGGTGATGGACAATATATTCGAGATTATGTTTACGTTGAGGATGTGGCAAACGCTAATATGTTAGCAATGGATAACGGTAAAGATGAAATTTACAACATTGCCACCGGAAAGGGAACAGATGTAGTAGAATTGTTTAAATTGGCAAAACGCATTAACCGCTACAATTTAGAAGCAGAATATGGATCTGAAAGACCCGGAGATTTAAGAAAAAGCATATTGGATGCTACTAAGGCTGAACAGGAATTGAATTGGAAACCTTATTTTTCATTAGAGCAAGGCTTGATTCAAACACACGATTATTTTGCATCAAAATTGGGTTTATAAGGCGTGAGGGCATTTGAATTCAAACGTTTTATGGAATGCGGGTGAAAAAAACGAACCCTTATCACAATTATTAAGACCTGTAAACTTAGATGAAATAAAGGGTCAGGAACATATTCTCTCAGATGAGACCATTTTAAAAAAATCGATAGAAAACGACAACCTTTTTTCATCTATCTTTTTTGGCCCCCCCGGTTCTGGAAAAACATCGGTAGGTAAAATCATCGGTCTTTTAACAAAAAATGAGTTCATCAATTTTTCCGCTGCAAAATTTCCCATGTCAAAGTTAAAGCCTCTACTTGAAAAGGCTTCTGAAAGGTTTGAAAAATTTAACAAAAGCACCGTCCTGTTTGTGGATGAAATACATCGCTTTAATAAACTGCAACAGGACGTGCTATTACCATATATCGAATCCGGCGAGGTTATTTTGTTTGGTGCAACAACCGAAAATCCCAGTTTTGAACTCAATGCCGCCCTCTTGTCCCGTTGCAAGATTTTTATCTTTAAACAGCTGGATCAAACATCTTTGCTATCTATTCTTGAAAAAGCCATTGAAAAAACCAATTCCAGAAATGAAAAAAAACTCTTAATTGAAGATGATGCCAAAGAAATGTTAATTGATTGGTCTGCAGGCGATGCACGAACATTGATCAACTATCTGGAAATCATCGAAAACTACTCCCAGAGCAAAGAAGATTTTACCATCACAGAGACAAAGACCGAAAAGATTTTAACCCGTTCATATGCGAAATATTCTAAAAAAGGTGAAGAGCATTATAACTACATTTCCGCTTTTATTAAAAGCATGCGGGGCTCAGACCCGGATGCAGCCATTTATTATTTGGCATGTATGCTTGAAGCCGGGGAAGATCCTATTTACGTGGCTAGGAGAATCATTAGATTTGCCAGTGAAGATATTGGGCTGGCCGATCCAAACGCCATGTCTATTGCCGTATCTTGTTTTCAGGCCGTTAAGTACATCGGTATGCCCGAATGTACCGTCTCTTTAACTGAAGCTTGCGTTTACATGAGTGTTTCACCCAAAAGCAACCGATTATATATGGCATATAAAAAGGCTCAAGATGACGTTAAACGGCATCCGGACAGGCCTGTTCCTTTTAAATTGCGAAATGCCGTGACAAAATTTATGAAGCATGCCGGCTACGGAAAAGACTATCACTATGCACATGACGAACTCGGTGGTTTTATTTTAGAAAGTTATTTGCCGGAAGAATTGGAAAATGTCATTTTTTACAGACCCTCTTCCCACGGCAGAGAACAACGGGTAAAGGAACGGCTGGAAAAGCTTTGGAAAAGGACTTACGAAGATAGACACGATGAATGAACACCCTCTAAAAAAAATTGCTGCCTCTTTCCCGGATAAACCGGGCGTCTACATATTTGAAAAAAAAGGCAAACCCATTTACATCGGAAAGGCAAAAGGTCTAAAAAAAAGGATTATGAGTTATTTTCGGACCTCATTTGCAATGGATTACACAGAAAAAGAAAAGATCCTGGGGATTCAAAAAGAAGCGGATAATCTAAGATTTTTGATTGTAGAATCGGAAAAATCCGCCCTGCTCCTTGAATCCAATTTGATTTACGAGTATAAGCCCAAATTCAACACCTTTCTAAAAGACAATCGTTTCTATCCCTATTTGCATATCACCGAAGAAAAATTCCCCAGAATGAATCTTGTCCGTAACAAAGTGGGTAAGGGAAAATTTTACGGACCCTTTACCAGTGCAAAGATGCTTAGGCAGATCATGGAGATTATTTACCGAACTTACGGGATCAGACCCTGTGATTATGATCTTAAAAAGATAAAAAAAACCTGTCTCGAATATCAACTGGGGAGATGTTCCGCTCCCTGCACGGAGATTAACGAGGAAGACTATAAAAAACGTGTCGGCAAAGTTGAAGCCTTCCTTGAGGGGGATATCGATTCGTTGAAAAAGATGTTGGAAGAAAGGATGATTTTCCTGTCGAATAACATGATGTATGAAAAGGCCGCATCCGTCAGAGATTTGATCGGTGAAATTGACAATATCTTCAGACCTCAATACATCGTACTTAACGACAATCTCAACCGAGATTTCTTTGCCCTGGATATTCTGGATGGTAAAGCCACGATGATTCGATTGAAAAAAGGTGCAATCTTTGCCGCTATTACTCAGGATATTGACGAAAAAATATCGTTGGAAGAATTCTTTTCTCAATTTTACTACGGTAAGAAAAACGATATCCCATCCAGAATCATCGCCTCTTTTTCTAAAAGTCAATCCAAAAAATTAAAAGAGCTCCTTGGTGTCTCTTATTTCGGGCTTCCGGAAACAACCGCTGAGGAGGAGCTGATGAAAATGGCCAAACGCAATCTGGAAAAAGAATTGCAAAGTAGAAAACTCAGTATGGAATCCCTTAAACAATTACAGACCAACTTGGGTTTGAAAAAACTCCCACGTGTCATTGAAGGCATCGATATTGCCCATACACAAGGACTTTACACCGTTGCTTCAGTGGTTTCCTTTTTAAACGGTAAACCGGATAAATCCAAGTATCGCCGCTATCGTATCACCACTTTAGATGAACCTGATGATTTTGAATCCATGCGTATTGTCATACGCCGTCGCTTTAAAAAATACGCCCTTCCCGATTTGCTCTTAATTGACGGTGGCCTTGGCCAGGTGAGTGCTGTAAAAGGGGTTTTGGAAGATGAATTGGAGATTAAAAAATATGATATGATTGGGTTGGCAAAAGCCGAGGAAACCATCGTTTTTCCCGATGAAAGAGGAGAATTAAAACTAAAGCACACCAGTCCTTCTCTCAGGGTTCTCATTGCCGTTCGAGATGAAGCGCATCGTTTTGCCAATACATTTCATGCTCAATTAAGAGACAAACGGATGGGACGTTCCATCCTTGAGACTATCCCCGGAGTGGGCACAAAGAGAAAAATGAAACTTCTAAAAAAATTTGGCAGTGTAAAACGGATCAAAGAAGCAGAGGTAAGCGAAATACAAGATGTTGTGAAAAATCAGGAATTGGCAAAAGAAATCAAAGAATTTCTTGAGCAAAATATGTAATTCAACATGGAGGATGGCTATGGAATACAATTTTGATGAACGAATTGAAAGAAAAGGCACCGTTAGTATCAAATGGGATTATTTGAATGAGATCTTCGGCAGTGATGATTTAACATCCATGTGGGTGGCGGATATGGACTTTCGATCCCCTGTACCGGTTGTTGATGCCATCGTGGAACGTGCCAAACATGGGGTTTACGGATACACGGGAAAAGATGAGGTTTTTTTTCAAGCGGTCATAAATTGGATGAAAAACAAACATTCTGTAGAAACGAAAAAAGAATGGTACATCCCAACTCCAGGCGTTCTTGCTGGAATTTCTGCAGCCATTAACACTTTCACACAACCCGGGGACGAGATCATTGTTCAAACCCCCGTTTATTATCCGTTTTTCAGTTCCATCGAGTCAAATGGCAGGCGATTGGTTAAAAATCCTTTGAAACTTGAAGAAACACGCTATCTAATGGATTTAGATGATTTTGAACAAAAAATCACTAATAAAACTACAATGTTGATCCTGTCCAACCCACACAATCCAGTGGGAAGAGTTTGGGAAGAAGATACCTTAAAAAAGCTTGGAGAAATATGTAAAAGAAATGATATCTTCATCATCTCAGATGAAATTCATGCTGATTTGGTCTTTGGGAAACATGAACATCACTCCTTTTTAAATCTCGAGGATTTTCAATCCCATTCAATGGTCTTTATTGCCCCGTCAAAAACATTTAATCTGGCGGGTCTGGTTAGTGCATCGGCCATCATTCCCGATGAACAAATCCGTAGAAGATTTCAAAACAAAATCGATGCCTGGCATATTGGTATGTTGAACTTATTTGGTGTAATAGGCTTTCAAACAGCCTATCAATACGGCAAAGAATGGTATGAACAAATGATGACCTACGTTTGGGACAATTACAAATTTATGTGCGAATTTGTAGAAAATAGAATCCCATCTCTCAAGGTTTTCCCCTTGGAAGGCACTTATTTGGCATGGGTGGATTTTAGAGGTCTCAATCTCTCCCACGAAAAAATCAACGAATTGTGTTTGAACAAGGCAAAGTTAGCCTTGGATGAGGGTATGATGTTTGGTTACGAAGGAAGTGGATTTCAGCGTTTTAATATCGCCTGTCCCCGATCGATACTAAAAGAAGCGTTGGAAAAACTTGAACAGGAGATCAAAAAGTTAGCGTAATAAAAAACTGTCATTACTCGTCTAATAATGGAGATTGAATAAAAAGGGGGAGCAACGATGATAGAAAAGAAAATGCAAGATGAGATCAACAAACAGATTAATGAGGAGTTATTTGCTGCATATTTGTATCAATCAATGGCGAGTTATTTTGCTGATTTAAATCTCAATGGATTTGTTAATTGGATGGACCAACAGGTTCAAGAGGAATTGACACACGCCAGAAAATTCTACGATTACCTAATTGGAAGAGGTGGAAGAGTAGAATTGGAGGCCATTGAGAAACCCCAAAAAGAATGGGATTCACCATTGGCAGCATTTGAAGCGGCATATGGTCACGAGCAACATGTCACAAAGCGAATCAATCATATGATGGATGTAGCAGAAGAATTAAAAGACAGGGCGACCATATCCATGTTACAGTGGTTTATTGATGAACAGGTTGAAGAAGAAGCAAGCACCGATGAATACGTTCAAATGTTAAAGATGATTGGAAAAGATAATCATGGCATATTCATGGTGGATAGAGAATTGGCAAAAAGACCAGCAGCAGAAGCAACAAGTAATCAGGAATAAGAGACACTTAACGTCTTAAAATAGATGACAAGAGTTAGGCGGACTTTTTTTAAGTCCGCCTTTTTTATAATTTAATCTTCTTTTTAGTCCATTTCCCTTCTTCAAAAACATCAAAATAATTAAATCCCGTTTCCTTTAGGCGTTTAAGACCTAAGGAGATGTTTTTGCCTACTCTGTCCGCTGTATGGGCATCGGAACCAATGGTGATCACATCACCACCACAATCCTTGTACAGTTGAAGAATATCCCAATCGGGGTTCGGCTCTCCGTACATGGAGACGGCAGCCATGTTTAATTCAATACCTTTGCCCCTTTGAATGAGTTTTCTGAAAATTTCTTCTAATTTTTCATAAAGGTCTTTGGTAAATTTTCTGTTTTGCCCATCGTATCTTCTGGGAAAGTCAATGTGACCGATTACCTTGAAGTTTTCAACTTGTTCTATCACCTTTTCAAAATCTTCCAAGTACTTGTCATACCTAATTAGACCATTTTCCTTTATAAATTCACAATGATAAGACAAAATGACAAAATCAAAATCACTTAAATTGACCGTTTGAGATGTTTTCCCGTCCCAACTGTATTCAAGTCCAGCGGCAAGTCCAAATTTAGCCATGGTTTGTATGTATCCGTGTGTATTAACTATGGTATCGCCTTTGGCAAATTCGGTTTGCATGTCATCTACATGATCGGTGATGATTAAATGCTCAATTCCCATCTTTTTGGATTGTTCAATAATGTCTTCTATCCGGGATTGGGAGTCACCGGAAAAATATGAATGTACGTGATAATCTTGCATGTTTCTCCTTTCTTGTTATCGAATCCCTTTTTCTTCAAAAAAATTTAAAATTTCCATCTTCAATTCATCGAGTCCTCTTTTTCTAACAGATGATATCAATCGATAATAGGGATGAGATACTCTCAAAAACTCAATTGCTTCATCTGATAACAGATCAATCTTGTTCAACACCCTGATCTTTGGTATATCCATGGCACGGATACTTTTTAACACCACATCAGCAGAAGACATTTTCTCTTTCCAGTTGGAATCAGAACAATCAATCACATGAATAATCAGGTCACTGTATGTAATCTCTTCAAGTGTAGCCTTGAATGATTCGATGATGTTATGCGGTAATTTTCGAATGAACCCCACTGTATCGTTAAAAACAGCCTGCTTGTTGTTTCCCAAATAGACTTTTCTGGAAACCGGGCTTAATGTGGCAAACAACTCGTCTTTTGGTTTGATTTTCTCGTCTTTGGAAAGACTCTTTAACAGGGTTGTCTTTCCGGAATTGGTGTATCCGATGATGGATACAACTGAAGTATTGGCATTCAGTCGTCTTTTTCGTCTGGTTTCCCGGTGCTTTTTTATTCTGGCCAATTGCTTTTTCAAAAGAGTGATGCGTTGTCTGATGGTTCGTCTGGAAACTTCCAACCGGGTTTCCCCAGGTCCTCTGGTTCCAATTCCCCCACCAAGCCTTGACATCGCTTTTCCCATTCCAAGGATTCTGGGAAGGAGATACTCCAATTGGGCAAGTTCAATTTGTAATTTCCCTTCTTTTGTCGTTGCGTGCCTGGCAAAGATATCCAATATCAACTGAATTCGATCGATCACATGACAATCCAACACTGCTTCAATATTTCTTAATTGAGTTGGGCTGAGTTTGTTGTCAAACACAACCAAATCTATTTTCCTCTCCGAAACAATCGGCTTTATTTCATTTAATTTTCCCTTTCCCAATAATGTTGCACCATTCAATTGATCCCTCAACTGATGAATTGTCTCAACAACCTCTCCGCCAGCTGTTTCAACCAGTCCCTTTAATTCTTCTTGCATTTCTTCAAGTTCGATTAACGAGAGTCCTTTCAGGCCCACGTTTACAATCAACACGCGTTCCATAAATCACCCACTAACGGTGTGTTTACCGTTATTTTGTTCATATTTATTGATATTTAGTTGAAAAAAAGAAAGATTTATCTTCAAAGGGTAAGTATCATTCCTTTTTCACCGGCATAAGTTGCCATTACCGGTCCCATATCGTTGATGATGATTTCATTATCGTATAACTGCTCCATTTCAAATTTAAACCTTTGAGCATCTTCTATATTATCCACCTCCAACGATATTGACCTTCATGGAAACCATGCGAATATCCAGTTCGTTTATAAACTTGTCAGGCAGATCACAAGAACTGTCCGTTACTATCTTTACCATTTTCAAATCCCCTATCATGATTATACAACATTTCTTCAGGTTAAACAAACAGGAAAAAACACCAATCTATTCAATTTAAATATTAGAACATAAATTTTATTAATTAAATAATAAATATTTTTAATTTCTCTCTTGATATTTTTTATTTTATGTTGTATAATTCACCAGAAAACAAAAAATATTGATTTGGTGGTGAGGTTATGAACATCAACAAGAAAAATTTTTATCTTTACGCTTTGGGACGTTTAGTCTCTATTATCGGTTCGGGAATCCAGCAGATTGCCATCCCTTTGTTTATTTTGGATTTAACCGGTTCAGGAACAATCATGGGGACATTTGTTTTGGTGTCAAATCTACCGAGACTTATTTTCGGACCTTTTGCTGGCGTATTAGGAGACAGATTCGACCGGAAAAGTATTAACCCAACTTATTGTTCCGGTAGGAAAGAAACAGTAGAACTTGCTTAGAAAATCATTCATTGATGAGTTTTTCCAGGATTAGATAAAAGGCTTCTTTTGCATGTCTTTCACGCCAGGGATAATGACCGCATTTTGATAAAACAAAACACTTTGCATTCAACCCCTCTATCTGGAGGGGTCTTTTTACACCTTCTATCGGATGTGGGTCGTGGTCCCCGTGTATAACCTGTATGGGACATTGAACACTCTTCAAAGCGCTCATTAGTTCTCCAGTTTTTCGTCTTTCTGAGGCTTCACCCCAAACCTGTTGATAAATTTTCATGTCCACCTTTTGTTTATCATCAATCTCTACATGATCAACCTCATAAGAATCTAAATTAGAAATGAGTTGACCCGCCTTTGCAAAGTGTTCATTGGCCTGAATCTCATCTTCATCGTTGATTTTTACAAAATGCTCAGAAAGTTTTTCCTTTGCTTTTCTTGTCATTCGATTCGACCTTGTTTTTTCAATATGATTAACGTATTCTGCATCAAATGGTCCAGAAGAAATGAGGATCAATTTTTTCACCTGTTCGGGATGGGCATTTTCATAATAAATACTTAACCAAGCGCCCCATGAATGTCCCAACAAGATCACAGGTTGTTCTCCCACAAAAGAAATAATAGAAAGGACCTCCTCAACCTGTTCATCAATACTCATTCCTTGGTTGAGTATCTCGATGACACCAACCTTTTTACCAATTTCTTCACATAAATCGTACAAAGAACCACTAGCCCCCGGTCCCCCATGAAGCGCAGCCACTTTGTAAGGCTTTCCCCCGTGAGCTCTGTATAGATTTTTTTTCATCCAAATAACAGCTCCTAATCTTTTTTGATGTATTTTTTCAATATCATACCATGAAACTTTAACATGGAAAACCGTTGATAAAAGCTTTGAAGATTCTCATCACACGTCAAATCAACACAAGTGAATTGGGACAATTGATCGAGCATGATTTCCATCAATTGTGTTCCAATACCCCTTTTTTGATAATCTGGTAAAACCTCCTGAGAAAAGCCTTTCTTCGCTATCATAACACAATCATAAGAATACTGGATAATCAAGAGTTAATCTTTCCAAACCCAAATCCTAAACCTCCAAATCCTCTATAACAATCTTCATCAAATGACTGTTGCCAAAAAATCCTGACAGTGTGTTAAAATAACAAGAAACAATTTTGAGGATGTGATGGAAATCAAAAAACTATTGTTGCAGTTGGTATTTGTTTTTGGGTTAATCTTTGCACTCACATTTATCATCATCTTCCTGTACAACTACTTAATGTCAGGAGTGATCAGCCTACAATGGCGAATGCCATTGATTTTCTCAGCAATCATCACGGTTTCATATTTTATCAAGTATTTTACAGAAAAGAAAAAGGAAAAATTCAGGATATTAAAATAAATAAGCAT
Organism: Thermotogota bacterium; assembly: GCA_034659095.1. Taxonomy (GTDB): domain Bacteria; phylum Thermotogota; class Thermotogae; order MWEM01; family MWEM01; genus JASUTC01. Next base: position 1,376 of record JAYEGQ010000056.1, on the reverse strand, counting down.
GTCAACGGTAAGGGAAAAGGCGCTGAAGAGATTACAAAGGACGTTATCGCTCAACAATCACTTAAGGTGGATACGGTAACCGGCGCAACGTACAGTAGTATTGCTATCTTAAAAGCGATTGAACAGGCATTGTTACAATAATAAATCTATCCTTTGACTGATCCGGATATCAGTCCGCTGACCAAATATCTTTGTAATGACAGTGAAAGAATGACCATTGGAATGGCACCTATCAAAGCTGCAGCTGTGAACAAACCCCACTCCATCTGATAAGGACCGTAAGAGAAGGATTGTAATCCCACAGCAAAGGTGTAGTTTTCAGGACTTTGGAGAACAACGCTGGCTAAAACGAATTCGTTGAAATTCGCCATGAATACGATTAGAAATACGACTGCCAACATGGGTGCAGTTAACGGCAGGACAATTCTCCAGAATGTTTGAAAACGTGTGGATCCGTCAATCATCGCCGCTTCTTCCAAAGAATCCGGTATAGTGTCAAAATATCCCTTCAACAACCACATGTTAAAGGCAATGTTGCCCAAATAGATCAACCCCAAGCCCCACAAAGAATCCAGTCCGAATCCGGGCAGGAATTGTCCGATAAATCTTAAGAGTAAATAAAGGGCCACCATACCCATGACGATTGGGAACATTTGTATCAAGAGTAAGAACAGCAACCCGTATTTTCGACCTTTAAATCTCAATCGACTAAAGGGATACGCTCCCAAGGCACAAAACATAACGGTAATACCGGCAGTGGCAACGGCTAAGATGACTGTGTTAATCAACCATCTCATAAATTGTTGTTCAGGCTTTTTAACCCAGTACTGAAGGCTTTCAAAGATATTTTTGTCGATACTTTCCAAAGGTTTTACGATCTGAGAATAAGCTTCTAATTCACTTAAATCACTCGTTATTCTGGCGATTCGGTTGAGTTCAGAAGAAAAGCGGTTATAAGCAGCTTTTTGAAGTCTTTCAATCTCATCCAATTCGGTCACTTTTATCATGACATTGGCATGGATGAGATTCATGTAGGTTTCCTTTTTCACATCAAAATCAGCCAAAATACCCTCGATTTTATCAACAGTCTCTTTTAAGTATTCTGTTTCTTTGTAGTAATTTTTATCCAAATAGACCAGCTTATTTAAAGAAGATATCTCTGAAAATAATACCTTAAGTGGGTTTTCAATCATCCCATACTGACTGCTGAAATTTGACAACATTGTATGATATTGAGTGAGCCCTTCATAATCTTCTATTCCTTCCAAGAGGCTTAAGAGAGCAATAATGCCTTTTGCCTTTTCAATTTCCCTTTCTCTTGTCAGGGCTTTTTCATAGTCTTGTTCAAGTTCTTCCACCTGATTTCTTTTTCCTTT
>JAYEGQ010000055.1:0-4221 GCA_034659095.1 Thermotogota bacterium | reverse complement strand
AATCTCTATAAAAACCATGAATTGGGATTATAACAAAAGCAATGGGGACAGTTCTTTTTGCTGAGAAAAATCTCTATAAAAACCATGAATTGGACATAAAAAAAGCCCAAGCGTTAGTAAAAAGGCAATGGGGACGGTTCTTTTTGAGAGTAATTGGTGCTGGATGTCTTGTTAAAAATAATATTTTAATTTCAGGAACTTATGTGGGAGTTCCTGCAAGAAAATTGTTTTAAAAGAATCATGATTAGGAATGAAAATACTAATTCAATTTATAGGGACCATATAAAGAGACATCAGAATATTTATTTTGAGGGGTGCTCTAATGAAGTTAGAAATTGAAATAAAAGATTTATTTGACTCTGAAAAAGATATGTTAACTTTGAAAAGTGTATTGGAATGTGAAAAAGATATAGATATGATTGACAAGTTGAAAGGTATTAGTCATGCAGCGATTAAAGAGTACTTAGATATGTTATTAGGAAAGAATCTCCCTACAAGAGCCAATGAAGTTCAAGAAAGGCGTTTGTTTCATTTGTTAAATTACTATTTTAAAGATAGAATACCTTCTGAATCAGAAATAGCTTCAATATTTCAGATTACCATTAATAGCAGCAAAACTCTGTTAAGGAATGTAAGAACAAAGTTTAGGTATCAACTGGTTGATAAAATTAATAACTCAATAAAAGTAATCCTAAAGCAGTCAAGTAAAAAAAATGATCGATTTGTTACAGAAATACAAAATGAGAATCTTTTAGAAGAGATAAGGCAAGTAGTTTCGAAGATTGCGCCTAATTTAGAACAAATTAAAAAAGTTCAAAATTCAGCTTGCCTTTTTTCAATTTCGGAAGATACCTTGGATGTTTTATGTGATCATTACGACCTATCACTTGACGAAATAACTGTAAGTTGATTATTATGAGTTTACGTCAAGATGTGCTAGATGCTATTCAAGCGTCCAGTATTTTACTGGTGTTTATAACTATTTTTTTCAACATTAGTTATTACAAGATTCTTTCGATTTTGAAGAAAGAAATCCCTGAAGGGAAATTGGCAAAACAAAGATTAATAAATGAAATGAACTATCGTATACTGAGTTTTAGTTTTCCTGTAGTCTTCATAAATGCCTCTTGTTTTTATTTGTTTATGCCTTTGGCTGTTAGAATTATTAAAAATTCTACCTTTCGCTTCTTCGATTTTGATATTTTACTGACTGGTTTTATTTTTATAGTATTTGGATTAGGGATTTTTTTGTTTTGGTCTCTTTTTTTGTTGTATAAAAGTATCAGAAAGAAGAATTCTATAAAAAAAGCTAAATCCACCTAATTTTTATTGTGTCTTTAAATTTCTTATTGCTACAAAAAGGCAATGGGGCAAAGGCAATGGGGACGGTTCTTTTTGAGAGTAATTTATACATCTTATTTTAAATTTATCTGCAAAATGAAGAAGCATTTTAAGAGAAACAATCTTTACAAAAGAAATATACTACTATACGTAAAAAGATGGTTATTATCCTATTGTTTATGGTAAAATAAAACTGGTTCTTTCCTATTTAAGTAGAAATAGGGAATCAAAATAACTCTGTATGACTCTGAAATGCTTATTTTCAATATTTTATAGGCGGTTTTGTTTGTCTGAACTAGCAAATGCACTATAAAGGCGGAGTACATGGTATTGATCTCAATAATTTTCTATCATAAGTGGAAAGAACCATAAAACTACAGCAAGTGGCCGGATAAGAATCCAGCAAAAAAAGGGACAAAAAAAGTTGCCAGCACCCCTAAAATAATATATCCTTTAATGGTTATCAAAAAACGATTAAAGGAGGAAAAGAGGTGCTGACAACAATGGAAGTATATCACATGAAACATTTGAAAGACAATAAAAACCTATCCCTGAGAGCCATTGCAAAAGAAACCGGCCGGGATTTCAGAACCGTCAAGAAATACGTTGAACAAGATGATTTCAATCAAGTTGTCAAACAGAAAAGGAAAAGGAAATCCAGATTGGATCCGTACAAGCCCACTATCGATGAGCTATTGGAAAAAGACAAAACCAAACGCTCAAAGAGCCGATTAACCGCCAGAGGAATTTACAAACTCCTATGCAGAAAATACAAGGAATTTGACCTCTCTGAAAGGACGGTTAGAAAATATGTCAGCGAGAAGAAAAAAGAGCTTTATTCGGACACTAAAGGCTACCTACCGTTAAGCCATCCGGAAGGTGAAGGGCAAGCAGACTTTGGTGAAGAAGACTTTGAACACCGGGGAAAAACCGTTAGATTGCATTATTTAAATCTGTCCTATCCGAATAGTAACAACGGCTATTTCCAAGTCTTTGAGGGAGAAAATCTGGAATGCTTTTTGGAAGGACTGCAAAGGATCTTTGAACATACCGGGAAAGTCCCGAAAAAGATCTGGTTTGACAACCTCACACCGGTGGTTCAAAAAATCCTCAATGTAGAAGATCGAATCGTGAATGAAAGATTCCAGTTTTTTTGTCTGCATTATGGCTTTGAAGCGGTATTTTGCAACCCCTACAGCGGACACGAAAAAGGCAATGTGGAAAAGAAAGTGGGCTATCATCGCAAGAACTTCCTGTTATTAAACAACAAGATTGACAACCTGGAAGCATACAACAAAAAAGCACTGGCATATTGCGATGCAGATATGGACCGGCCCCATTATCTGAAAGAAAAAAGCATCCGGGAATTATTTGAAGCGGAAAAAGAAAAAATGCTGGACCTCAACGAGAAACCCTTTGAAGTCTATCGCCTGAAAAAGGCCAAAGCGAACAAATACGGGATGGTAACCTTTGAAACCAACCGATACTCCGTTTCACCCACGTATGCCCAAAGACAAGTATGGCTCAAGATAAAAGCAACCGAGATCGACATACTCGACGAAGATTATCATTCCCTGATCAAATATCCCAGATTGTACACCAGAAACCAGCAATCGATGAATTGGTACCCCTATCTGGAATTGTTATGCAGAAGACCACGGGCATTGGAATACACGGGCTTTTTTGAAGAACTGCCTGCTAACTGGCAAACATATTTTAAAGGATGTAATTATTGGCAAAAGAAAGACACCCTGAAAGTCCTCACAAAGATCCTGCAACAAAACGATATGGAAACAGCACAAGCTGCTCTTGAAGAAGCCATTAAGGAGAGCGAGTGTACGGCAGAAACCATTATGCTGAGCTATCGCAAGATCACCCAGCAGATGCCTTCAGCCTATGAAACAGGCAATGGGATTCCCAGAATGGTCACCTATGAGATCGACCTCAATGCATACGATAAACTGGCAGGTGTTTGCCGATGAAAGACACCATAGGGAGCTATTGTAAAGAACTCCGATTGGGACAGCATATTGCGCAGAATTATCGACAGGTGGAAGCTGCCACGCATGAAGAATTTCTTGAACAGTTACTCAGAATGGAGGTGGAAAACAGACAAATTGCCAGAAAGAACCGTTATCTCAAACAAGCGGGCTTTGAGATACAAAAGACCTTTGACGGTTACAGTTTTGAGAGAATACAGATACCACAGGCGGTGAATGTGGAAGAGCTCAAAGTGGGGAAATTCATTGAGAGAAAAGAAAATCTTATTTTGTATGGACCCGTCGGGACAGGCAAAACCCATCTTATAACAGCCATAGGGGTGGCAGCCTGCAACAGAGAGCTGGAAGTGAAGTTCTACAGAACCCTCACACTGGTAAACGAACTGGTAGAGGCTAAAAGCAAAGGAAGACTTCAGAGATTTTTGAAAAAACTTCGCCGATTTGATCTGTTGATTTGTGACGAATGGGGATATATCCCCTTAGATAGAGAAGGGGCCCAGTTGTTGTTTCAAGTTGTAGCAGAACGGTATGAGAATAAGAGTATTGCTTTAACCACCAACTTGGACTTCAGTCAATGGAATGGCATTTTCTATGATGAGAAAATCACAGGGGCTATCATCGATCGTTTAATCCATCACTGTCATTTATTGGTGTTTAACGGACCCAGTTATCGTTTAGAGCATTCGAGTATTAAGGCGTAATTTTTGAGTAAAAGGGTGCTGGATTTTTACAGTTCCAAACGCTGGATTTGATAGGTTCTTTACAAGTTAAGTAGAAATAGGGAATCAAAATAACTCTGTATGACTCTGAAATACTTATTTTCAATATTCTATAGGCGGTTTTGTTTGTCTGAACTAGCAAATGCACTCTAAATGCGGAG
>JAYEGQ010000054.1:0-21253 GCA_034659095.1 Thermotogota bacterium | reverse complement strand
CTTAAAGAAGTAGGAGCTTCCTGCTTCAACGAGAACAGCCTTCATGGGGACAGGTCTTACACACTCTCCACAGGCTTGAAATCCCGCAGTCCCTGCGGTACAAACTTGAAGACCTTGGTTTTCGGTTCTCAAGGTAGAACCATTATACCATGCTTTGGTAGTTTTAAAAAACGGGAAGAAGACTCCCGCTTAAAGAAGCAGGAGTCTTCTTCCCGAACATTTGATAAAAATTGGAATTTGGAATGATTTATTTGATAGCGCCTTGTGTAATACCTGATATAAAATTTTTCGAAAAAACAAAGAAGATAAGCATAATAGGAATAATCGACATCGAAAGAGCTGCAGCAATGAGATGCCATTGATTGGAAAATTCTCCAAAGAATACGGAAATAGCAAGAGGAACCGTTTCTTTGGAACTGCTTGAAAGGATGATTAATGGGAAGAAAAAGTCATTCCATACATTGACAAAATTTACTAATCCTACAACGACAAGGGCAGGCTTTGTCAAAGGCAAAGCAATCTTCCAATAAATGATCCAGGGTGTTGCACCGTCCATCATTGCAGATTCTTCGATCTCGATTGGAATAGAATCCATAAATCCCTTGATAATAAAAGTTGCAAATGCTGTACCAGTTGAAATATAAACCATAATTAACCCGATTCGAGTATCAATTAGATTCAATTGGTTCAATGTAACATAGATGGGTATAACCGCTAATCTAGCAGGTAATGCCAATCCCGTGATAATGTAAACATAAATGAACCTTCTAAACTTAAATCTGTAACGGGATATCATAAATGCCAACATGGATGAAAATAGAAGAACACCACCAATCGAGGTGATTGAAACGATTAAACTGTTGATATAGGCAGAACCCAGTTCTGCCTTTTCCCATGCCTGTTTATAATTATCCAAACTGAAACTTTCTGTTATAGCAAAAGGTTTTAAATAAATTTCCCTCATGGACTTAAAACTGTTTAAAAACAATACACCAAATGGTGTGGCAACGACGAAAAAATAGACAATGAGAACAATAAATAAGGTTATCTTTGCAGTTTTATTCAATCTAAGCATTATAATCCCCTACTTCTTTTATCAAGAAGATTGGCATAAACCATCGAAAGAGGTATAACCAAAACAAAGATAATGACAACGATGGCAGCGCCCAATCCATAATCTTGCCTGGAACTTCCTAAACCACCAAAAGCGGTTCTGTAAAAAACGGTTCCCAACACATCGGTACTTCTAAATGGACCCGCTTGAACGCCTGTTAAGGCGTATACGACATCAAAAATATTAAATGACCAAATAAAAACCAAAATTGCAAGTGTTTGCATGGTTGGTACGGTTAACGGGAAAATAATGCGTGTAATTATTTTGTGATTTTTCGCTCCGTCGATATAAGCGGCATCGAACAGGTCTTTGGGGATATTCAAAATGGCCGCCATGAAGACCAAAATGTAAAAACCGATATTTCTCCAAATATTGACCATCACTACAGTTGTTAAGGCAGTTTCTTTTTGCCCAAGCCATGGTTGTGCCAGATTTTCCAAGCCTATTAACTCAAGAAAAGAGTTGATCAATCCCCATTGAGGGTTTAAAAGCATACTCCAAATAAAACCAACCAAAACCATAGAAATAACATTGGGAAGATACACAACCGTTTGGAAGAATCTTCGACCCCATATCTTTGAAGTAAGAGCAACTGCTATGAAAAATGCCAAACCAAGTTCAAAGATTGAATTCATGACAAAGAAATAAACACTATGCCATAAGGCATTAAAAAATTCTTCGGAAAAGGTTCCGAATAAGATATTTTTAAAATTTTCGAATCCAACAAAAGTTTTTTCCCCAACACCGGCCCAGCTGAAAAAACTTAAATTAAAACTGTATCCGATTGGGTAAACAACAAATAAAGTGTAAAAAAACAGTGCCGGTAACACAAATAACAAAATATGCCTTACCTTGGTTTTCATAGCAATTTCCCTCCCCTTGTTTGAAAAAGCGGGTTTTAAAAAAACCCGCTTGAGTATTTAAAAGCTTATTTTTCCATTGATTCCAATCTTTCGATTAAAGGTGGGTACCACTGTGAAAGAGCATCCTGACATTCTTGTGCCAATTCAGTCGGTGTCATTTCATCTGAATACATAGCTTGTATTCCAGGGCTTAATACATCAGAGTAAAGTGATGGTTGTCCGGCAACAAGTTCAGATCCAACCCAGTAAACATATGGAGAAGCAGAATTATTTGCCACTGCGTTGGCTTCTTTAAGAATTGCTACATCGGGCATTACTGCTCCGGTAACGGCAGGTATGTTTTTAGTTACATTTGAGAAAATAGTTCCAAATTCAGGTGTAGCCGCAAACTCAAGCACTTTTAAGGCAGCTTCTTTATTGTCAGCATTTTTAGTTAAACCAACAGCTCCATCCATATAAACATATGCATATGGTTGATTACCCTCAAAATCAGGAGGTACCATGAAATAGCCTATATTGATGTCCGGATTGAGTTCTTCCCACATTTGTGCTCCCCATATACCATAAAAAACCATTCCAGCTTGTCCAAATGCGAAGGCGGCATCCATATCCGTAACAATGTTGGCCATAAAGTTTTTTTGATAATATTTTTTCAAATCATCTAACAAAGTATTCATATAGATCCAATCCTGATCAAGAAAATCGATCTTTCCTTCTGTTAATCTCTTGATCCAACCTGGTCCAAGAACACTTACTCCACACATTGCATGCTGCATAACCAGTGCCCATGCTTCTTTTCCAGGAACAAAGAAAGGATCAATACCATTTGATTGAAGAACTTCTGCGATATTAATCATTTCATCCCATGTTTTAGGTTCTTCTAATCCAAATTCATCGAAAATATCCTTGTTGTAAAAGACACCAACAACCTGGATGGCAAAAGGAACACCGTATTGCTGACCATCTTGAGTGATGTTGTTTAAAACACCTTCGGTAAAATGTTCAAAGTTGATTTCATCTGTAAGCGGAAGGATTAAACCAGCATCAACTATTGCCTTTGTTCTTCCACCGGGAAGTCTTCTCGTGTAAACAAGATCCGGACCTTTACCACCTTGTAGAGCCATTAACATCTTGGAATCATACTCTGTGGGCATGTACCCCCTAAACTCAATCTGGATATCCTCCCCTTGGGCTTGTAATCTTTTTTCGACTTCTTGCCAAACTTCCTCATCTTGAACTCTCCAACTCCACATTTCTACTGTGACGGCCATGCCCATGGTAAACAACAACGCAAAAATTACTCCAAAAACGAACAACTTTTTCATTTTTTTCCCTCCTGTTAGTTTTTTTAAAGGCTAATAGAGCCTTATATCCTCAATTAATGCCTCAAATGTATCTTGCTCTTTCTGCCATTCTGCCATTAATTCACTAAAATCTTTACGGCCTTCAATACAATCTCTTACACGATCATCACCGGAGAGAGATTCTAAACGGGAAACATCGGCATATTGATTAAAGGATATTTCTTCGGGATGTATCTCAAAAAGTCCTCTCAGAAAATGAATAATTAAAGGCAAAAAATCTGCATCGTTTGATGTTGGAAAGAATTCAACACCAAAACAGACTTTATTTTCATGTTTTGAAGAAAACGGGACAAAAGCTCGTTTTCGATATTTAAAACCATCAAAGTGTTTTTTATTTAACCAGGAATACATTCTTTTCATGTCCAACCAAGGGGCACCGTACATTTGAAAAGGCTTAGGAGAACCTCTTCCTTCAGAAAGATTGGTGGCTTCAATAAAACATCCTCCACTGTAACAAATAGTGGATTCAAATGTGGGGATTGCCGGTGAAGGAACATTCCACAGCAATCCAGTATCTGGGAAGAACATGTCCTTTTTATAGTTTTTCATCTTAACAACTTCAAGATCACAATCAATGGCAAATTCTCTTTTAAAATAAAACGCCAGTTCTCCTGGAGTCATTCCATATCTAATAGGTAATGAGTAATCTCCTACAAATGAACTGTATTTTTTTTCAATTCTTGATCCCTTTACGTAAGATCCCAATGGATTCGGGCGATCCAATACGTAGAATTGCAACCCTTTTTTAGCTGATGCTTCCATGCAATATGCCAGGGTATAAATGAAAGTGTAGTAGCGTAAGCCCACATCTTGTATATCATAAATGAGACAATCCAAATCCTCCAAATCTTCTTGTGAAGGTTTTTTCTTTTCACCATAAAGACTTTTGATGGGGATATTATATTCAGGATGAACAGAATCACCAACTGATTGACCATCAGCAACACCGTAAATACCATGTTCAGGAGAAAAGATAACTTGAATATTTACGTCATGATTCAATAGCACTTGAATATTATCTGTCAGCTGAGAATCAACTCCAGAATAATTTGTAATCAAACCAACGGCTTTTCCTTTGAAATGTTGAAATTCGTCGTGAAGATCGATCCCCAATTTAACAGCCATTTTGTCCACCTTCCTTTCTTGTTATAACATTATACTCTATTTTAATCGATTAGTCAAAGTGAAGAGAGGGTCTCTGTGAATTGGCTTTTTAGTTTAAGTAAACTTTCAATAACGGATTTTACTGAATTAATGATATAAGTCCTTTTATCAACACACTGGGTTTTCATCATTAATTTGAATTGCGGGTATATGTATATACATTAATCCAAATGATATGATATAATATCTTATAGGTTGTCAAGAGAAAAAGAACTATACTTTTTTAATGGAGGGATAAAAATGAAAAAATCGTTTTTAACTGTACTTATCACAGTAATCGTTTTTAGTGTTGTCTTTTCAAATGGTGTACTCAAATTTGCCACTGAAACAGAACCTGTAGGATTAGATCCTAACCAGGTAACTGCTTTTGCTTCTCATCGGGTTCTTGAGAATGTCTATGACGGTTTGCTGAGATATGACGAAACTATGCAACTGGTTCCAAATCTTGCCAAGTCTTTTGAAGTAAAAGACGCTTACACAGTTGTATTTGAGCTTCGAGAAGATGTTTATTTCCATAATGGAACAAAAATGACCGTAGAAGATGTCTTGTACACATTTGAAAGGATCTCCGATCCTGATTACGGTTCACCGGCTGCTTCATATTATGCTGATGTTGAATCCGTCAAGGCTTTGGATGATAAAACCGTGGAATTTAAGCTTAAAACCCCTAGTGTCAATGCACTGTTAGACAATTTTGCTGGAGTTAACAGCTCAATTGTTTCAAAAGAATTTGTCGAAAGTGGTGCCAACATGCAACTGGTAACAAACGGAACAGGCCCATTCAAACTGGCAGCTTATTCTGAAGGAAACTATATCTCATTGCTAAAGAATGATCAGTATTATATCGACGGGATTCCCAAAATAGAAGAATTAAGATTTGTAATTATTCCTGAAGAAGTAGCAAGGGTTGCAGCATTAAGAAATGGGGATGTGAATATCTCCAAAATCAATGAACCCCTCAGTTTGAATCAATTGAGTTCCAACCAGTTCACTATATACAGACAACCGGTTCTCAGTTATTACTTACTGGGTATCAACAATGATGTTGAACCGTTAAGTGATCCTATAGTTCGAAGGGCATTAAGTTATGCCGTTAATAGAGAACAATTGATTCAGATGATTGCATTTGGTGAGGGTTCAGTCACCGGTATAATGAATCCAACGGTAGAAGCTTGGGCAATTAAGCCATCTGAATTCCCTGAATATACCTATAATCCACAAAAAGCGAAAGAGCTTTTAAAGGAAGCAGGTTACCCAAATGGTTTTGAGTTCTCAATCACAGTAGCAGCACGCTATAATTTTGATAAGATTGCTCAAGCAATGCAGGCACAACTTGCCGCAGTTGGAATAACTGCAAAGCTGGATATGGTGGAATGGGGAATCTTTATCAAAAAATGGAAAGAAATCGATTTTGATTCTTTTGTATCTTTAAACAGCGGTTCGGTAAATCCTGATAAACAGTTATATCGAACGTTCCATTCCACAGGTTCAACCAATAAATTCAACTATTCTAACGAAAAAGTGGATGAATTATTACAAGAAGGAAGAACAACAACTAATTACGCTGAAAGGAAGAAAATTTACGATGAGATTCAAGAAATTTTAGTTGAGGAATCTCCAATTCTTTTCCTTTACTCACCAAATAACCTTTACGCGTCTCAAAACGCTATAAAAGGTTTTGAAACTATGAGTAATGAAAGTCTGATTAATCTGAGATTTGTTTCAGTAGAATAAACCAGACTTTTTTTATCCGGGACTGATTAAGTCCCGGATTATACTTCTTTATAAATAGGCTATAACTAAACCATTCTATTGATAATAAGGGGAAAAAATTGAAACTATCTTATATTCTTGGAAGACTAATATCTGCCATACCAACCATATTGCTTTTAACGATTATGGTGTTCTTTTCGCTGCACCTGGTTCCGGGAAATGTTGTGGATATTATGCTTGGTACTCAGAATTACCTTAACGAAGAGCAGATTCAAAAACTTTATACAGATCTCGGGCTTGATAAACCCATTATTATTCAATACTTCACATGGTTAAAGGGAATATTTACATTTGATCTTGGTACTTCATTAAGAACTGGAAAGGCCGTTTCTACATTGATTGCAGAAAAATTCCCGATAACACTTGAATTAGCATTAATGTCGATTTTCTATAGTCTGATTATCGGCATACCACTTGGCTTAATCTCCGCTGTGAAACAAAATTCTAAGTACGACTATACATTCAGGGTAATCGGTTTAATCGGGCTGTCAGCCCCTGTTTTCTGGATTGGGGCCATATTTATCGTCATTATTTCAAGCACTTTTTCAGATTTTTCATTATTTGGTTTTGTTGATTTTTTTCAAGACCCTTTCAAAAATCTTCAGATCATGCTTGTGCCTTCAATTACACTTGGTATTATGATAGCTGCACAGATCATGCGTATGACTCGAAATTCTATGTTGGATGTTCTTTCTCAAGATTATATTAAAGTAGCAAAAGCAAAAGGTTTAAAGGGGAATAAAGTTATCTTTAAACATGCTCTTCGTAATGGGATGATACCCGTTATCACAACAGCAGGAATACAGATGGGATATTTGATTGGTGGAACCATTGTTGTTGAAAGCATGTTTGCCATACCAGGAATGGGTAGATTACTGCTTCAAGCTGTTAATCAAAGGGATTATCCTGTCGTTCAAGGGATTGTAGCCTTTATCGGCATCATGATCGTTGTGTTAAACATCCTGATTGATATCCTATACAGTGTTATTGACCCCAGAATAGACTTATCAGATTAAGGAGTAGAGAGTGGAAATCAAAAAAATAATCAGAAAATTTATTAAAAACCCATTAAATGTAATCAGTTTTATTGTTTTAATATTTATCATTTTAATCGCATTGTTCCCCTCTGTTTTCGCCCCTTATGATCCTTTAGAAATGGATGTCAAGGCCTTTATGACTGGCCCCACAAAAAACCATATCTTTGGAACGGATCAATTTGGTCGTGATGTTTTATCCCGAATTATCTTTGGCGTGCAGAAAAGTATGCAAATATCATTTCTGGCTACTATCTTGGCTTCTTTTTTTGGAACTAGCCTGGGATTAATCGCCGGTTATTTTGGTACATGGGTAGATCAAATTATTATGAGAGTTATTGATGCCATGTTTGCTTTTCCTGCAATCATTTTGGCCCTTTTTATCATTGCGTTGTTTGGAGCCAGTGTTCAAAATTTGATTATAGCAATCGGAGTTGTTTATACACCTATATTTGCAAGAACAATCAGGGGATCAACAATTTCTTTGAAAAAACAGCTGTTTGTTGTTGCAGGTAAAGCCTTAGGAAAAAGAAATGCCAATATCATTATCAAAGATGTCTTGCCTAACGTCTTTTCCATACTCATCGTTACTTTTACCACAAACTTTTCGACAGCATTATTATCTGAAGCAACACTTGGTTTTTTAGGCTTGGGAGTTCCTCCGCCCGAACCTACCCTTGGAGGTATGATCGGTAACGGCAGTGATTATCTACTCAGTGCACCATGGGTAGCTTTGTTTCCCGGTATGATTATTGCCATCATCGTGTTAAGCATCAATATCATTGGAGATGGGCTAAGGGATACTTTGGATCCTCGTAATATTGCTTAAAAAACTATTTTATAAATGTATTTTCTCCAAAGCTCATGCCAGTAATCAAAAAAAGCATATCTTATCTGAAAGACAGTTCAGTTAGATATGTTTTTTTGATTGCCATTTGACAATAAGTCAAAAATAAACTATAATATATATGTATAAAACATATATATGAACCATAATGGAGGTTTTTATGTCAACAAAAATAGCAGTTTTAAGCGGAAAAGGCGGAACGGGAAAGACGACTGTCGCTGTAAATTTAGCGTATACCCTTTCACATAAATATACTGTGCAATTGCTTGACGCGGATGTGGAGGAACCAAACAGTCATCTTTTTTTTGATTTTAATGATGAAATAAGGGAAGAAAAAGTCTCGTTGATGATTCCAAAGGTAGATCCTGAGAAATGTACAAAATGTGGTTTATGTGGACAGGAATGCCAATTTGGAGCGATAAATGTTTACGATTCAGGGGTTTTGGTTTTTAAGAATCTTTGTCACGGCTGCGGGGTTTGCTCTTTAGTATGTCCTGAAAATGCAATCCAAGAAGTTCCAAAGGAATTGGGAGTGATACGATTTAACAAAACTGAAAATGGCATTTCTTTCGGGGAAGGCATTTTAAATGTTGGAGAAATATCAGGGGTTAAGGTGATTTCTAAATTGAAGCAGAATTATGATAATTCTGATGTTATTATCATCGATTCTCCTCCCGGTAGTTCCTGTCCTGTTGTGGAAACACTAAGAGGTATTGATCATGCCTTGGTCGTTACTGAAGATTCAGCTTTTGGCCTTCATGACATGGAAACAGTAATTACAATCCTTCAAGAGATGGGAATATCCTATTCGATAATAATCAATAAGGATAGAGACGATTCAAAGAACGACAAACATTCCAAAATATTTGAACAAAAATATTCTGATACGATTGCTCTGAGAATACCTTTAGATCAAAAAATCGCAAATCTTCATTCAAATGGACAGTTGTTTGTAAAAGAATATCCCTACATAGCAAATCAAATCTTGGAATTGTATCACCACATTATTGAAGAAAAGAGGTCTGTATAAATGAAAACCAAACAGGTAGCAATTATCAGTGGAAAAGGCGGGACTGGTAAAACAACATTAGCAGGTTCTTTAAGTGTTTTGTTTGACAACCATGTTATTGCAGATTGTGATGTGGATTCATCAAACATGCATCTAATATTAAAACCAAAAATAAACGAAACTATACAATATAAAGCTGGACACAAAGCTGAAATTGTTGAAAACAAATGTATCGGTTGTGGAAAGTGTCAAGAGGTTTGTCGTTATAATGCTATCAGTAAAAAGAATAATGGCAAATATACTGTAGATCCATTTGCATGCGAAGGATGCAAGGCTTGTGTTCTTGTGTGCCCAACAAAAGCGGTGGACTTTGTCCTCAATCATCCGGGAGATTATTATACCTCAGATACAAAATATGGGCCTTTTGTTCATGCTGAATTAAAACCCGGAGAAGAAATGAGTGGCGGACTGGTGGCTCAAGTTAGGAAAAGAGCATTGAAAATGGCAGTTGATGGAAGGAAAGCAACCGTCATTATTGATGGAGCTCCTGGAATCGGTTGCCCTGCAACTTCCTCTTTAACAGGAACGGATTACGCCGTTTTAGTAACAGAACCAACCGTTTCGGGTATTCATGATATGGAAAGGATGATGGAAGTAATTAAACATTTTAAAATCCCTTTTTCAGTTGTGATCAATCGTTTTGACATAAATGATTTGAAAACACTTGAGATAGAAAAGTTCTGTTTATCAAAAAATATTCCAATCATTGGAAAGATCCCTTTTGATCGTAAAGTCAATATAGCCAATTCAAATGAATATCCCATAGTTGAAATTAAAAATTCTAAAGCAACTAAAAGTATTCAAGCAATCTATAAGAAACTGAAGGCACAAATTGATCAAATATAAATTTTAAATAATCGAAGTAACAATGTTAAACAAAACGCAATAGCTCCTGCGCTTATTGGAGTATTCACCCATGCAATGATGATTTTCAATACTTGTTTTGTACTAATCTGTGCATTACCGGCAGCTATGCTTGTTCCAAGAACTGCTCCCACTACTGCCTGAGAGGTAGAAACAGGTATTCCTACAAGAGCATATATCCATACAGTGAGAGATTCGGCAAATATAACCATGGTTGAAGAAAAATAATCCAAATTTGCGATTTCTTTTCCTACAGCGTACATGACACGTTTGCTATATGTCAAAACACCCACTGCAATAGCAAAGCCACCTATTATGGTGCATGTTGTGGTACCAAAGTGATTGGCAAATACACCGGTGATATTTGCAACGTTGTTGGCACCAAGTGCATAGGAGCCATAACAACCGAAAGTAATGGCTAATATTTTTAAAATCTTATCCTGGAACAGGGGAGATTTTATCTTCTTAAAATAGATGATGGAGAACTTATATGAAACAAAACCTATGGCAAGACCACCCAGCGGAGTTCCGACCCATGCAAGTACAAGTTTTGAAATGATAGACCAATTGACTGCGTTATTGGTACTCAGGTTCATTCCGATTATCGCTCCAACGATCGCCTGAGAGGATGAAACCGGTACTTTTAGATAAGTCATAATTGTCATTGTTAATGCTGCTGACAAAACGGAAAGACTGCTGGATAATAAAGAATATGAGGAAACCTCTTTCATCGTTTCCATACCGTTTTTTCCCTGAAGTATAGCTCCCAAGATTATAAAAAGAGCGGATAATAATATAGCATTTTTATATTTGACTAATTTCGAAGCTACCGGCGGACCGAACACGTTCGCCGCATCGTTGGCTCCCAGAGACCATCCAAAAAATAAAGCGGGTAATAGATATAAAAAAATAGCAATCACTCCATCCTTGACTTCAGCTTAACCTTTTACTCCTGATCTAACGAGACTTTTTACGAATAGATTTTGTAAGGATAGGAACACGATGACGGTTGGCAAAACAGCAATCAATGTTCCAGCCATGATGACTCCCCAGTTGTTTGTTCCTTCGCCAGAAATCAACATCTTCACACCGACTTGTACGGTTTTCATTTTATCTTCCATAGAAACGATCATGGGCCACAGATACATGTTCCATGAGTAAACAAAGTTAATAATAACAACACCCGCTATCATCGATTTGGATAAAGGGAGTAATACTTTCAAAAAATACTTCATAGGGCCAGCACCGTCTATCTTGGCAGCATCTTCAAGTTCACTTGGAATAGTCTGAAAGTGTTGTCTAAATAAAAATGCGTTAGTAGCACTTGCCATGAACGGAATCGTCATAGCCCAATAAGTATTTACCCAACCTAATTGGTTCATTATTAAAAACAAAGGAACGATCATTATAGTTTCTGCGGGCAAGAAAAGGGTTGCAAACAAAAAGGAAAAGGTAAATCGCTTTCCGAAAAATTTAAAATTAGCAAAAGCGTAACCGGCAAGAATACCAGAAATAACCTTTCCAAATGTGATGGCAACCGCAATAATGGCACTATTGAGTAAAAGACGTGCAAATGGAATCGTCTTAAAAGCGTTGATGTAATTATCATAATAGAAGGTGGATGGTAATAGCTTTGGCGGGTAGGAAAAGACGCTATCAGGGGTTTGAAAACTGATGGTAATGGCCAGCAGTAAAGGTGCAAACACGATCAACGATATGATGATTAAGGCTATCTCAGTAAATAGAGTATCAATCCGTTTTCTTGTTTTCATATACACATCATTCACCCCTCATCTGTAATGCACGCGTCTTTCTCCGTACACAAAGTAGATAACCGTTACAATCGCCATGATTAGAAACATGACAACACTTTGTGCGGAAGCAGGACCTGTTTTTTGGTAAGAGAACGCATCGAGATAAACCTTATACATCATGGTGCTTGTATATCCCCCGGGACCCCCTCTAGTCATCACATCAATGATTGCAAAGGATTTGAACATGGCATTAATAATATTCATGATAACAAGATAGAAGGTGATTGGCGATACAAGAGGAAATTTGATTTTCCACGTTTTTGTAAAAGCTTTTGCCCCATCTAATGTTGCTGATTCTAATAGATCATTTGAAATACTTTGTAATCCTGCAATATAAAAGATGAGACTAAAGGGAATCATTTTCCAAATTGTGGCTAAAAGCAAGGCGTAAAAGGCATAGGGCCTTGTTGTCAGCCAAGCGATTTGGGTGCCAAAAACATTTGTGAAAAAGTAGTTCACATGTCCGGCTACAGGATCAAGGAGAAATGTCCATAATGATCCGGCTATAGCCGGTGATACAGCATAGGGAATAAATATCATCGCTCGGTAAATATAGGTTCCGGGTACATTTTTATTTAAAAGTAAGGCTAATAAAAAAGCAAGAAAAATGGTTAAAAAAACACTTAATCCAACGTAAAGGAGTGTGAAACCTGCTATTTGAAGATATTCAGGATCAAACAAAACCTTTTCGAAATTGTCCATTCCAACGTACATGGTTTTCGTTCCAAATTTATTTTCTCGGAAGAAACTCATCCTAAAGGAATTGGCAGCAGGAACATAGATAAAAGCGATGATGACAAAAAAAGTGGGGATAAGCAATAAATAGGGTAAAAGTTTTCTCAATAGAGCACCTCCGTAAAAACTGAGGCGGCTTGATACAGCCGCCTCATGATTTTATCATAAAGCCATTACTTAATAAAGTTCGTTATATTCTTCCAATAGTTCAGTGGCAGTTTCTTCAGTGTCTTCTAATACCTGTTCCGGTGTCATCTGTCCATTAAGCATTCTTTCAATATTATCTTCAAAGGTATTTCTGAATTCCGGGAAAATTCCCATGATGGCCCCATTGGTATTGTAATTTTGTTTTGAGAACAACAATTGCAGAATAGCAACCATATGGTCCGGATATTCGCTGTAATAGCCCTCATTCAAAAGTTGTGTGATGGCATCTTTTCTGACAGGGAAATAACCTGTTCCTTTATGCCAGGTAATTTGTTGCTCAGTTTCCGACATGAACTTAATGAATTCCCAGGTTGCTTCCAATTCATCTTCAGGGTTTCCATCAATCATCCACAAACTTCCTCCACCGATTACTACGCCACCCTGAGGTGAATCTGCTGGTGTTGGCAAGAATGCTGCTGAAACTTCAAATCCGTTTTCAAGGGCACCGGACATGATTGCAGCTACGTCAGATGTTGAGGTGATCAACATACCAACACTCTGAGAAAGGAATAATTTCCTTGCGCCGGTCCAGTCAGCCTTCTTTGTGTTAATCATGTAGTCTTTGTCTGCTAGTTCTTTCCAGAGTGTGACAAATTTTAAAGCAGCATCATCGTTTAATACTGCCTTTGTAGGAGCTGCTGTTCTCCCGTTGTTGTTATTGACGAGAGGGGCATCCTGCAGAGCAAGCATTTGTTCAAAGAACCAACTATGAAGATTCCATGTAATACCTGATTGAATGATATTTCCATTGGCATCCTTTTTGGTTAATACTTTACAAGCTTCCATAAGTTCTTCATAAGTTGCGGGTGGTTTTGTCGGATTTAATCCTGCTTCTTCAAACATGGTTTTGTTGTAGAACATGATGGCGTTTGATGAGTTAAACGGCATGGAATATAATTTTCCGTCTACAACATAATAATTGAGCACCTGTGGCAGCAAGGAAGCGATATCAAAGGACGGATCTTTGTCAATCATGTCCTGCATGGGGACTGCAATTCCACCATCAATGATGGATTGAGTACCGATCTCATAAACCTGGACAACATGTGGCGGTGTTCCAGCCTTAATAGCTGCTATCAATTTGTTCAAAGTTTCGTTGTAACTACCGGTGTACTGTACTTCAACTTCAATGTCCGGATTGAGTTCCATAAAATCATTAGCCATGTTCTGCAGTAATTCAATACGCCAACCACTCATGGCATGCCAAAACTGGATCTTTGTTTTTGCCATACCCAATGTTACCAACAACGATACTATTAAAAGAATCACAAAAAATTTCTTCACAATAATCCCTCCTTGATTTTCAGAGCGCCTTATACCCAATAACGTGTATAAAAACGCCCTGATATATAGATTACCTGCAAAGGTTCACAAGAATTATTAATTTGAAATTAATAAATACCCACAACCGATTCTCTGCAATTCTCTTCAGTCGACTATTCAATTTGGTGCTTGGTAAGAAAAACAAAAAGTTTTATATCAAAAAACAGAAAAACTTTTCACTCCCTAATATAATCAATTATAAAGACAATACCGTTAAAAGTCAAACATGGTTTTGCCGCTTTAAAGTTAACTATTCAGTTTTATTAATTATTAGAGCGAATATCCTTAATATTTCTTAAAATTTCATTATTAATTGTGGCTTAAAGAGACTATTGACGCTTTGTTAAATATCTGCTATTATCAATTAACTTTTCAAAGGAGGAAATGTTTGATGAATTATGCGATTATCTACGCATCAAATGCCGGAGGTACTGAGCAGAGCGCCAAAATCATCAAGGATAAGTTGTTTTTCGAACATGAGGTTCCCGAAGAAACAATCGATATCATTGATTTGAAAAAAAAGCAGAATATAGAGATTGAAAAATATGGAAGATGTATCGTTGGAACGGGAATTTATGCCGGTAAACCCCATAGATTAGTTAAGGCCTTTGTGAATGACAACCTTGATAAATTACTGAAAGTTCCCGTATCTCTTTACATTTGTTCGCTGGCTGATGATAAACAGAACGAAGATTATCGTCAGGTCTTTCCAGAGAAATTGTTATCCCATGCTTCTCCCATTTCTTTTTTTGGAGGGATGGTTATCTTCAAGAGATTAAATTTTTTTGCACGTTTTATCATGAAAGTGATTACCAAATCCAAGAAAGATGTTCACCAATTAAAACATCAGGTAATCAATCAATTTGTCACTGAGATCACTGAAAGTAAATAAAAAAAGCCGTTTATAATAAACGACTTTTTTTTGAAAGTTTTAATACTGTTCTTCAAATATGGGCACTGTATTTTCATATAAAGTATCGATTCCCAGCTTTAGTCGTAGATTATAGTTGTAATCACTTGCTGTTGTATACGCATCAATTGCCTCTATGGCCATCATCGTAACAAATCCAACCGCACCTGCTGATCCCACAATAACGTCATTATAGGAACTTACTTGTGTGTTCGGATCAGTTTTTCGTGAAAATCCATACAATGTCATGCCTGTAAATATCGCTCGTGTTCCAAGAAAAAAGAAACCTGCAGCGATCTTTCGACTGTAAAAATGACCGGTACCCGGGAACACAATCCCCAGGGAAGCTGCAAGTAGGGGGTTTTTTCGTTGTTCGTTGTAAGAAACCATTCTTCTTCTGGCTTCTAATTCAGGGTCCAATAAACCGCTCTGTAATGGAGCTGGATCAAAATGAATACCCTGATAGGGGTTAATGGGGGAAACGGGAACCGCTCCGGACACAGCCGGTGACTGATGGGTTTGATATGAATTAGGGATACCGCTTATTTGTTCCTTGGCCTCTCTTACTGGTTCACTTTGAGAAGAGTAGTCGACGGAGTCAATCATATCCGTATCAATTTCTAAGACGATACCGTTTGGATCTTCGATTCTTACCGTTTGTGAATCCATACTGACAATTGATCCCTCAATTCTATCACCGTTTTTCAGGATAATACTCTCTGCCATCAAAGTGGACAAAAAGAGAAAGGCAATCAGAAAGAGAAAGAAGATCTTTTTTTTAGACATAAATCAATCACCACCCGTATGTGTAATAATACGGGGAGAAACTGCCGTATGAATAGGTATGGTAGTATGGATAATAGGTGTATGTGGGAATGGCGTATGAATAATGATAACTCATCCTCCATCCGTAAGTTGCCGTGGTTACGGGTGCATATCTTGGAACATACTGGGTTGTATACTTTACGACAGGGGTATAAGAGCTGTGTACCGAGGGATAGTTCAGATAACCATACCCGTATCCATAATAAGGACTCTGATAGTTGTAATGGGGATAAGCAGGTAATTTGTAATAAGGCGAACTTAATGAA
Source organism: Thermotogota bacterium (assembly GCA_034659095.1). Classification (GTDB taxonomy): domain Bacteria; phylum Thermotogota; class Thermotogae; order MWEM01; family MWEM01; genus JASUTC01. The sequence continues at coordinate 5,081 of JAYEGQ010000054.1, read as the reverse complement.
GGCAAGACTTGATTTCCAAGATAGTAACTCCCGCTAAAAACACTGAGTGTAAAACAGATGAAAAGAAATACCAACAAAGTTTTTTTCACAGCTACTCCTCCTTGAGTTATTAAAATTTAATACAGTTACATTATACACCATTTCAACCGGATTAATGTTACAAAATTTGATGGTTCACTGTTGTTTACAATTTAGCAAGTAGTGAAAGGTAGCTTGTGATATAATTTTTCTGTAAAGGACTTTGGCTTAAATTGAAAGGAGGGTGAAGGTGAGTAATTATAAAAAGATGATTCAAATATTTGAAGATGTAAAAGATGATCTTTCAGCAGATGAACTGCGTTATGTTTTAGAACTCATTCAAGAATACGATACTTGCAGGGGGGCTAGCGAAGCAGATGGAATAGAAATGTCAATCATCGATTTTTGCAGCAAAAAAACACAGAAGAATACTGTAGAACATGCTTAATATCAGAAGTTGTTATTCAATTCCCAAATCAGTCATAAAGCTTGATGAATTGGCTGAAAAATGCGCTGAGTACGGCTTAACCTACTGTTCAATATGTGATGACAATTTTTTTGGTTTGCCTGAACTCTTAAAAGAGGCCCAAAAAAACAATTTAAAGCCCGTTTTTGGTTACCGACAAACAACTGAAGAAGGTGTATTTTCCTTTTTTATCCAGACGAAAGATGGATATTTCAGTTTAATCCAATTTGTCAACAAAACACTGACTTTCTCTCAATTGCTTGATAAAAGTGGATTAACTGTTGTGTTTGATGGTTCAAGAGAGGCTTATGGGGAATTATCGGAAAAATATCCCTGCATGTATTATGCGGTAGACGAAAAAGATGAAATAGAAGGTATAAAAAACCCAGTCTATTTTAGAGCGATCAACGTACTCACAGATGATGATGTTGAGGCATTAGAACTGATAAAAAAAACAGGAAAGATTGATTTACAAGAATCGGAAGAAGCAGTGTCATTAGAAACCTCATTAAAGAATAGACTTGACAAGTCTTCCAAAAAAATATTTACAAATATGGAAAAAATCGTTGAGGGGATTCAAAACTTTGATTTACGTGTCAACTACGTCATCCCACTTTTAGGGGATGAGGACAATGATGAAAATGAACAACTGTACGAGCGATGTCATTCAGAACTCGTGAAAAGAGGATTAGACACTGATTCAAAATACCAGCAGAGATTTGATGCTGAATATTCAGTCGTTTCAAAGAAAGGATTTTCCAGATATTTGCTGCTTGCAGCAGATATAGTTGACACAGCAAAGGAAATAGGGGCCTGGGTAGGTCCGGGAAGAGGGTCGGCGGTTGGCTCCCTGTTGGTTTATTTACTTGGCATTACTCAGGCGGATCCGATTAAAACAAAGTTGATTTTTGAACGCTTCCTTAGTCTTGACAGGGAAGACGAACCGGATATAGACATCGATGTTGAGGATGAAATGCGTCAACAACTGCTGAGTAAATTGAGAAAAAGATATACCGGAGAACGGATGGTTAACGTTATTACATTTGGTACTTATGGGGAGAAGCTTGTAAAAAGGGAATTGACAAAGCATTTCAAAATCGAGCAAAATCAGCTTGCAGAAGAAAAATACCAACATCTAATGACCAAGATTATCGGCCTTCCTCATCACGTTTCTACCCATGCGGCTGGAATCATCTTTTCAGAACATGATTTAAGAGAACTTATTCCCTTGAGAGAAATGTCCGAGGATTCGTTAATGTCACAATATGATATGAATTCTCTGAAAGAATGCGGTCTTGTTAAGATGGATATTTTGGGATTGATCACCCTATCCACTCTGAAAAAAACGGAAATTTCATTTGAATCCCTGGATATCCAAGATTCAGCGGTATATAAAGATATTAATACGAACAACCTGTGCGGGATTTTTCAATTGGACAGCAGAACGGGGAGAAAACTCACTGAAGATTTTGTTCCAGGCAATTTTGATGAGATCAGAATGCTTATCTCTCTCAATCGTCCCGGTCCCAGTCAAAGTGGATTAACTGACGAATTGATTAGTAGAAGGAATGGCAGCAAGAAGGTGGAATATTACCATCCCCTGGTTAAAGAAGTGCTGTCAGACACTTGGGGAGTTCCCGTTTATCAGGAACAAATCATGGAGATGTCCATGAAATTGGCGGGTTTTACACCGAAGCAAGCAAACGGATTGAGAAAGGCCATGGCAAAGAAAGATCATGCCATCATGAGTCAGTTGAAAGTGACATTTATTGAAGGATCCATGAAAAACGACTTGGAAAAGGTTGCTGCTGAAGAGTTATTTGATATGATGGCTGAATTTGCCGGATATGCCTTTAACAAAGCGCATGCAACGGCTTACGGGTTGATTACCTATTGGACGGCGTATGCAAAACATCATCAACCCCTCCAATTTTATAAGATCATGATCGATTCCAACCGCGGTAAATATGCTAAGTTAGTACGAATCATCAACGAGGCACGTAAAAACGGGATTCATGTATTAACGCCGGACATCAACAAAAGTGATTATGAAACGATAATAGAAGACAATGGGCTTCGTTTAGGTTTCAATATTATCAAGGATTTAAACCGGTTAACAGTAAAGAAAATACTAACAGAAAGAGAAAAAGACGATTATCACAGTGTGGAAGACTTTATTTTAAGAACTGATAAGAGCATACTTTCTGATTTTATTCTCAAAAGACTATTGGAAGCCCATCTTTTTAATGACTTATCGGATAAAATGGCATTGGATGATATGATAAGGGTAAGGGATAAAAATTCAAAAACGCTGGAGAAGATAGGCGCGAGGTTGTTCGGTGAAGCAACAAAGAACGAAACCAAAGATATTCAAGAACAAACACAGATGGATAAGAGAAATGTATGTGGGTATCTTCAAGAAGAAATGCAAAGTTATGGATTCCTTGTCAATATCGAAGAAGTTTTCGGATTACATTTTCTTCCTTTTTTTAACTCAGAACTGGAAATGGGATTGATAACCAAAGAGTTAAAGGCTAATCGATATGAGGTTAACAACGGTGAAGATTATGTCATCGTCAATCCAAACACTCGTTTGAAAGAAGGAGACGCCATCGTTTACCAGAGGCACAGAAATGAAGCTTATTTCAGGGGTTATTTGGATGTAGACCATCAAAATATGATCATCGATCAGAAGTATTTATCTGAATTTGAAAAGACGTTTTATGAATACAAAAGTTATTTAAGAGAAAGTGGAATCAGGAAGATTAAAATAGGTGCAAGAAAGTACAATTTGGAGGTGCTATTGTGATTTTAAGTGGGAAAGAAGTGGCAAAGGCAATTAAAAAGAAAATCGCTGAGGAGATAGAACAATGCGAAAGTACACCGCATCTCATAACGATAAGTGTTGCTCCGGATCCTTCTACCAGATCATACATCAATTCACAAACAAAGGCTGCAAAGAAGCTTGGAATCGATCATACTCACAGAGAGCTTGAGGCTTCAAGCGGTATGGAAAAGCTTATAGAAGTGATAAAGGAGAGCAATTGTGATGATTCTGTAGATGGCATTCTCTTGGCCTTGCCTTTACCGGACGGATATGACAAATTAAAGGCCATCAATCATATTGATCCGGAAAAAGATGTGGAAGGAATTACCACCATTAATTTAGGATTGCTGTTCTATGAAAAACCCTTCTATTACCCCTGTACTGCCCAGGCAGTCCTTGAAATATTAAATCACTACAATATCCAGGTGGCCAAAAAGGATATCACCATCATCGGAAGAAGCACAACGGTGGGTAAACCTCTTGATCTTATGCTTCTTGAAAAGAGTAATAACGGAACACCCACAATATGTCATACGAGAACTGCGGATTTGCCTCAGAAGATAAAAGATGCGAAGATTTTAATCGTTGCAGCGGGTAAACATGGTGTGGTTGATATCGCTATGCTTTCAGATAACACAGTTGTTATTGATGTTGGTATCAATTTTATTGATGGTAAACTTGTTGGTGATGTTAAACGGGATAAAAAGCTGGAAGAAGAAAAAAACATATCCATAACGCCTGTACCCGGAGGGGTAGGAACGGTAACAACAACCATTCTAATGTCGAATGTGGTTAGCAGATGTTTGTCAAAAACAAAAAAATAAGGGGTTAAAATAATGAAAATCTTATCAGTTCTTGGAAGTCCCAGAAAAGACGGAAATACTTCAAAATTAATGGAAAGCTATGTGGATGGTGTAAAATCCACACATACAGATGCAGATATTACTATCGTTTACCCAAACGAAGAAAACATCAAACCTTGTTTGGGATGTAATGCCTGTAAAGGGGGGAGTCCAAAGGCATGTATCATTGACGATGAGATGAAAAAATATTATGAAGAGCTAAACAAAGCGGATGTTGTCATTTTAGCAACCCCGGTTTATTGGTTTAATATGTCATCCCAATTGAAAATATTCATTGATAGAATGTACGGACTTGATTTTAAAAACTTCCCATCAGGAAAAAAACTTGTTTTACTCATGTCCTTTGGAGATAATGATATGATCTCATCGGGAGCGGTGAATATTTCAAATTCTATGAAACAAATGGCAAAATTTTTAGGAATGGATTTTTTACTGGAATATGGACTTAGTTCTAATCTTTCTAATGACGAAAAAAACATTGCTTTGAAGGATATAAAAGAGATGGGGATGGCGTTAGAACTATGAACGAAAAAGAAATTTACCCAAAATAATAAAACAGAAAATCGTACAAATAAAAATTAGAATGAAAATCACATTTTTTTTATTCTCAGCTTCATTTGTCAGATAAAAATGTTTATGGGAATCATTTTGAAAAGGTATTGGATCCCATATAACCTAAAGTCCCGTCCATTTTATATCTATGCAGGACAATGAACCCCTAATGCTTCAAAGATAGCCTTTTGTTTCCCCGTAATTTCGCCAAAATGGGGCCGGCTTCCTGGGAGATGAAAGAGCTCAATAATGTCCAATTCATCCAGCAACTGCTTCAAAGTATACTTGGCAAAGAGCTTCTTCTCATCCATTGCTTTTTTGATATAACACAAATAGATCAATGCCACAAACTGAA
>JAYEGQ010000053.1:0-4301 GCA_034659095.1 Thermotogota bacterium | reverse complement strand
CTCCTGACTTCCTGGTAGAACTGGCAGATGAGACCGTAGTTGTTGAAATAGGAGGCAAAGGCAAAGGTAGAGAGCAATTTAAGGGGATCAAAGTGGAGAAAAAGCTGATCCTCTCTCATTCCCCCGAGGTGAAAAATAATAAGAAACCGCTTTCGCTACTGGGCTTTATTGTCTAACAGCTCAGGAGCCACTATCCCCAAATAGCCTTACTATAAAAATCAAAGTTACTGATGCTGTCTCATACTTTCAAAATTTTTTCAAGATTGTTTGTGCAGGTGGTGCAACACTCCAGCGGCCTGTCCGCCATCGGGTTCGCCTTCAGGCGCACCGGGCGGGCATCTAACCTTGCTAATCTCGGCATATCCTATGATTATCAAAGTGTAAAAAAGAGCCAGGCACTTTCTGCACGAACGTCCCCCTCGTCCTGCCCGTATCTCTCACACCTGACAGCGCCGTTGTTCCCCGGGGGGGAACTCTGGGAGTTGGGGTTACTGTTACTAACGAGATTGATGAAGCTCAAATTATCTACTTTGCCACAAATGTTACCTTACCAAATGGAAATATCTACCCACCTTCCGGTTATCTATTTGGTCCCTATAAGGTTATTTTAAATCCTTATTAATCAAAATCCGGACATCTATCACACACCATACCCGGCAACGCGCCACTGGGTACTTACACCTATCACGGCTATGTTGGCAAAGCAGGGGTAGGAGTTATAAATGCAGACAATTTTGATTTTGAAGTTATTCAAGGTTCGGCAGTAGAGGGGTCTGAAGATTGGGAGACCACAATGGATCAAAGCTTTAGTGAATAAGACATAGATAGCATTACGTGTAGTAAGACAGAGTCATTATAGCAGTGGGCTCTGCCTTTTTTTCGGGTTCAACCAGTGTTGGAAAATATTTGCGTGCCACAATACGTTCGCTGTTTTTGTAATCTTTTACCTGGGCAAGTATAATTGATTGATATTTTCTGAAAATTGATTTATGAAGGCTTTGCCTGCCCAGTGAACGGTTACACTTTTTTAATATGCAATCGATTAATTTGAGGTAAACTATGTTGTTTCGTCGAAAGTTGCTGTTGAACCTTTACAAGTTTTCAGATGTGTGCATATTGATGGTCAGTCTCCTACTTGCTTCCTGGTTTGTCACAAGTCATATGAAAAAGATTTCTTTGGAAGAGTTCCTTTTATTACGTATCGAGATAGTTAATTTAATCATCTTCTTAGGTGTTATTATTCTATGGGAAATTCTTTTTCACAGTTTTCACCTTTACCGTTCTCGACGATTAGACAGGAGGATTCAGGAGTGTAAAGATATTGTTAAAGCTACTACTGCGGGAACGGTTATCATGCTGCTATGCGGGCAGATCTGTAAGATCAGCGCCTTCACTTTGCACTTTATGTTAGCTTTTTGGTTTTTAAGCACAATGTTGACTATATGTTTCCGGCTCTTCATAAGATGTTTCCTCAAAAAGGTGCGGCTTCATGGCAGAAATTTGCGCAACATACTCATTGTTGGAACTAATCAAAGAGCTTATGACTTTGCACGCAAGATTGAAGAAAGCAAGGAGTTGGGATATTGCGTAATAGGATATGTTGACGACAAGATATACCTTCCCAGAGAAGATCTAAAACTTTTGGGGAAGCTGGGTGACTTTCCGGCTATTTTGAAAAGTCATATCATTGATGAAGTGGTTATTGCGTTGCCTATTAAGTCCAAGTACGAAGAGATTCAAAAAATGATAGAAACAGCAGAAGAACAGGGAATACTAATACGTTTAAATCTTTTCCAGCTCTTTAATACCAAAATTGCTAAATCAACATCAGAAATATTTGAAGATTTTCCGGTCTTGAAGATGGTCTCTGGATCGCAAGATGGCTGGAGGTATATGGCAAAAAGGACTATAGATATCGTGTTAAGTTCTGTATTAATTGTATTGACATCTCCTTTGATGCTTGTGTCCGCCATCGCTATTAAGCTTACATCTCATGGACCAGTGTTTTTTCTTCAGGATCGGGTAGGATACAACAAGCGGATCTTCCGTTTATGTAAATTTCGGACAATGGTGGTTAATGCAGAGAAACGCCAAGAACAACTTGAAACCTTAAACGAAATGGATGGCCCGGTATTCAAGATTTGGGATGATCCCCGGGTTACCAACGTTGGCCGTTGGCTTAGAAAGTCAAGCATGGATGAGCTTCCACAGTTGTTCAATGTTCTCAAGGACGACATGAGCCTGGTTGGCCCCAGACCGCTTCCCGTACGGGATTATAATGGTTTTAGCCAGGATTGGCAGCGCAGGCGCTTTAGTATCAAGCCTGGAATTACTTGTACCTGGCAGATCAATGGCCGGAATAACATCTCCTTTGAAGAGTGGATGAAACTGGATATGGAATATATTGACAACTTGAGTTTAATTGGCGACCTGAAGATACTCTTTAAAACAATTCCAGTTGTTATCCTGGGCAAAGGGGCTATATAGAGCACTTTTTTACAAACTCGACAGTCAACAGTTCTCTGAAAAAGCCTTTAAATCCCCCTTGAGGGGGAATCCTTCCGTTAAATTCCCCCTTTGAAGGGGGATAAGGGGATGTAACTCTTGGTAATGCTATCAAAACACCCCCGAATAAAATTGATAAAAAAATGGAAATTTCTGTGCTATGAACTTAGATATTGATCAAAAGATTGTACAATCAAAAAAAGTCATCCATGCGGCGTTTGAAAAGTTTGGTACGGAAAGGCTTGCTATTGCCTGGACCGGCGGAAAAGACAGCACATTGATGCTCTGGCTGTATTGCCAGGTTTGCAATGAGTTTTCTATTCCGATTCCGCGCTGCATGTTTATTGATGAGGGCGACCAGTTTGAGGAGATTGTGGATTTTGTTGATAGGGTTAAAAAAGAATGGAATATTCAACTCGTTGTGGTAAAGAATACAGATGTTAGCAGCAAGGCAAGAGAACTCGGCGATATGATAAAAGTTCAAGAGCTGAATGAGAGAAACAGAGAAGAGATTGCAAGGCTCGATTTTCATGAGGAGGTCTTTCCATTCGAACCCGAATCCTATGTTTATAATCATCTAATGAAAACCGTGCCTATGAATATTTTTATTGAAGAAAATGGAATTCAAGCTCTTTCTACTGCTATACGGTGGGATGAGCAGGAGGCTCGTTTACGGGAAGAATACTTCAGTCCGAGACACAATCCAAACCCTGAACACATGAGAGTGCATCCGATATTACATTTCAAAGAGCGTGATATCTGGGATACGATTTTCAAGTATAGTATACCGTTTTGTACTCTCTATTATAAGGGATATCGCTCCCTGGGTGTAAAGAGCAATACTTCAAAGAATTCGGACTTGCCGGCCTGGGAGCAGGATCTTGAAAATTCTTCCGAACGGGGCGGACGCGGACAGGATAAAGAAGAAATTATGTCTAAATTAAGAGACTTGGGATATATGTAACTGTTCAAAGGTTCAGGGTTCAAGGGTTCAGGGTTTCCGGTTGATCAAAACATATCAGCCAGAGGCTCAAAGGATTGATGATTCCTAAAATGAGCGATTAGCCATTAGCTTTTAGCTATTAGTCAAACTATATCAAGATGTTATTGAATAATAATCCGCTAATCGCTTAACGTAGGTGATTGTAAAAAAAAATAATCAACAATCGACAAAAGTGTTTTCTGAAAAAAATTTAAAAAACTAATTCGAGAATTGAGATCAATATCAAACATGCTTCAATCATTAAAAAAATTCATTTAAAAAAACCGTGAACCGTGAACCGTGAACTTTTGAACCTGTGAACGCTTACGCACATTTGGAGAAAACAAATTCATGGGACTATTTGATAGAATTAAGCAAAAAAAGATATCGCCTAAAACTGTAGTGATCGGCCTAGACGGAGTTCCTTATTCCGAACTGTTGACCAAACTTATTAAAGACGGGGAGTTAGAAAATATGGCTTCCATTTTTCGCCAGGGGTATTTCGGTCGCATGGAGGTATGCATACCGGAAATATCTTCGGTCTCCTGGACCTCTTTTATGACAGGCGCACAGTCCGGGGAACACGGAATTTACGGGTTTATGGATCTGAAGCCGGGAACCTATGAAATGTATTTCCCCAATTTTTTAAATCTTAAGAAAAAGACTCTTTTCGATGAGTTAGGAGCCATGGGGAAAAGATCAGTAGTTATAAATCTTCCTTCAACCTATCCAGCGCGCGAAATTCCGGGCGTGCTTGTCTCCGGATTCGTGGCAATTAACCTGAAAAAGGCGGTTTATCCCTATTCCCTGATTC
>JAYEGQ010000052.1:0-4323 GCA_034659095.1 Thermotogota bacterium | reverse complement strand
AAATCCTTTGGACATCAGCATATTAAAGACGATCATGAGACCCTTCGATCAATTTTTCTAACAGCAAACGGCAAATTCGACCAATTGATTATTGACCTTAGAGGGAATACAGGGGGAGAAATCACATACTGGTCTGAAAACTTGCTGAGCCCTTTGTTAAAAGGTCCTGTTACACTGGATGTCTTAACAGCTGTTAAAAAACAATATGAAAGACGGATGAACATACATTTGCTTTATTATCGCTTATTCACTTCCAATGATTTATTGGATACAACAGCCAATTCCATCGTTAGTATTAAAAAAACTCACATTAATGGATTAGATAAGACGGATTGGAATAGTTATCTGATCAAAAAAACATTTTCACCTCAAAATACATTCAACTTTGATGGAGGCATTTTCATTCTAATGAATCGAGATACTCTTTCTGCAGCCGATTCTTTCGTCTCAGCCATGAAACAGTTAAAACTGGCCACACTCGTTGGAACTCCTTCAGGAGGGTGGGGTAATCATTACAGTCAACCTTGGCTTTTTTCACTTCCCAACAGCGGTCTTACATTTCAAATGGACATCGAGTTGGCTTATAATGCAGACGAACTGCCCACATCAATCTTTGGGACCCAACCGAATATTCTGTTAAATCCCTCTGATTATCCCGGACCCATTCCCGCTGATTTCGAAATTGAAACTTTGTTGGCGGATCCTTGAATTGCGCGAATTATGGAAGAGGGCCCGGATAAAAGGGTAAGCAATCTGAATCCTGCCTTTATGCTATACTTTAACAGCTGTAAACAAAACAAGTTCAAAAAATTTTTATCCAGCGGAGTGATAAAATGTTTAAGATGCCAGAAACGATAATATACGCTTTTCCAGAGCAGATAGGAAATCCTAATCTCTTTGTTGGAAGAAAAGAGGAGTTCGATTTTTTTCTTGGAGACTGGTACATGACACTCGAAGGAAACTTTGCTCAGAACCAGGCAATTGTATCCCGGCGGAAGAAGGGGAAGAGTTCTTTTTTACAGAGATTGTTTAACATACTTTGGAGTGCGGGTGGTGAAAAAAGCAAAGACGAATTAAACGTCATCCCCTTCTATTACTCAATTAGTGATGAAAATACATCCCTTGGTAGTTTTTCGAAAGATTTTTTTACGCACCTAATATGCCAGTACACCTCTTACAAAAGATGGGATAAAGAACTAATCAACGGTAGTTATGAATTTGAGAATTTATCACAATTAATAGACGATCCCCGTTTACTGCCTCTTTATGAAAACATGAAACTTAATTCCAGAAAAGATGATTGGAAAGGGTTGTGGCGGATTGCAAGCAGAGCCCCCGCTACCATTAGCAGGTTAACGGGAGAAAAGATCGTTCAGATTATCGATGAGTTTCAGAATATCAACGAATATATTTTGGATGAAGACAAAGAGACGATTGACAATATGAGTGGAACCTATATGCAAGTTGCCGAAATGAGAGAGGCGCCTCTTATTGTTTCCGGTAGTGAAGTCCACTGGCTGTTAAAAATTGTCCGAAGCCTAACGGGAAGGTTCCAGTCCTATAGTCTTGGGAATTTACCAAAAAACGAGGCAATAGAGGCAATAGAGGCCTATGCCAGTTTTATGCGGATGAAGATCGACCAACAAGCAAAAGATAAGATCTGGGAACTGACGCAGGGAGATCCTTTATATATTAAGGCGCTCTTCATGAGCCGCTTTAACAAAGATAAGGATTACACCTTTGACGAGAATATTATTAACGTCTATGAAAAAGAGATCACACAGGGGGAGATTTATGCCACTTGGATGGAGTACATGCTCAACACCTTCGATTCCGTTAATAAAACCAACAGTAAGAAAATCATGTTGTACCTCTTCAACGAGGGAAAAGAAAAGACACGGGCTGAGATTATAAAAGATCTCAGACTACCCTATACAGATCAGGAAGCTGAGGAGAAACTGAACGTACTTATTGCCGGGGATTTAATCTCTCAAGGTGAGAGTGCATATGATTATACTATAACTAAGGACAAAACTTATGAACTAGTTTTTAGGCGGGTATACCAGAAGGAAATCGAACACTTTGTGCCGGACATCAGAGCTGAGATCAGGAAGATGGTCGGGAGAGATAATTACACGAAAGGCAAGTTTGCTGAGTTTTTGATTAGAGAAAAGATAAAAAAACCTTTTCAGCTTAATGACATCTGTGAGACTCAAACGGATAAGAAGATCATTCCAGAAGAGATTCGAGAGAGAGAACAAGTCACTTTGGGTACAAGGAAGTACGAAATTGATCTGATCATTTTTTGTCGGGATAAGTCACAGATCTGGGTTGATATCAAAGGTCGCAAGAACCGATACGGTAAAAACGAGCTCCAACGATGGCTCAGAATTGTCAAAAAAGCAAGAGAGAAAGTTCCCTCGATTCTCTTTATGGTTTACTCAAAAAATGGATTTACAAAAGGAACAAAGCAAACTCTTGCAGATAACGGTATTTTGATCATTAAAAATGACCCCGGAAACAAATCAACGACTGCTGAATAACTTCTGGAGTTATTAGCTATTTTTGAGTATCATCATCCGTTAAGGCTCTGTTCCGCTTTAAAAAGTCCTCTAAAGTTACTTCCGGATGATGATACTTCAAGATATTCAAGTTTACATTTCCCAGAGTAATAGTTGTTGTGGGCACCATTGCAAACAGGCAAAACAATTGGCACAATGGTCTCCCCAAATCGGTTTACCATTTTCCATATGTATGTTGTGAACAGGACAAATTTTTTCGCAGATTGCACAACCGTTGCAATTTTCATTTGCGGTATATGCCAAAGCATTCCATCCATGAGAGGCAACTTTTGTCAGTAATTTAGAAAAAGTTGGTATTGATTTAAATAAAACTCCCTGAAACAGGAATACTTTCATCGACTCCAAAGGTTTACCCTTTTCGATGCCATCTTTTTTATGTTCCATGATCTTTTTTGTGATTTTTGTCTTTTCTTGTTCCCAGTATGCAAACATTTCCTGATGATATAATTCATACAGAAATGTCTACCTCCCTTCAAAAAAAGATACCTATAAAGGGGGAACTCATATTGAAGTCCAGGAAAATCAATCTTTTAATGATCATTCCAACTTTTGCTATGGCATTATTTGATATGGCTATTACAATCACGTATCAGCCAGATCAATATTGGGAAGGAAATTTATTGGCAACAAGAGAAGGGAACCCTGTTGCTGTTGCTTTTATGAATGAGCATGTTTTGGGCTTTTTTATTATCTCTGCAATTTGGCTGTCAATAGTGTTTTTATTGGGGTATTTTCTTCCACGAAAGGTATCGCATTTCTTTTTATTCGTTGTTTTTGTTTTACATTGTAGTGCTGCATCAACATGGGTACTTAGTTTGGGAGGATTTTGGCTCTTTGTTATTTTTACCATTGTTGCCTGTTCTGTTTGGTGGTTCTTTGATCGACTTACTAATAATTTGAGCAACAAACAATACTAATTCTTTTTTATTCTTCTCCAATTGATTCAAGCATCCATTCCAGACAATTTTTTATCACCCTGCTGAAACGGATCAAACTGTACAATGGCAGGCAGAATAGAATGGCAAATATTGCCGCTAAAACCGGTTTCTCAGAATTTATTCCTAAAAAGAAAATGACGACAGATAGAATCGTCATACCCAGTGTTATTGCCCGCATGAATTTCAAATCCCGCAAATTATTGTCAGTGGGAGAAACCCCTTCAAATGATGTGCTGTCGTTCTTTTTTTCGATGATCAGAACATCTTTATAACCATCCCTCGGAGAGAACTTTGGATTGTATACCTCTCCTAGGCCGTGCTTCAATTTTAGTTTCTCGGAAGACATTGTTCGATTCAACCCTTTGATAAACACATTGTATCCCGAGTCAAGCAATCTGTTGATATAGGGTATGCTTATCTCTTTTCTTCTATAACCACGATAAACAACTTCATAAATGTATTCGGATTTTAAACATCTTTCAAATCGATAACCAAAAGTCGATACTTCAACAAGGTGATAACCTTTTTAGGCCATTTCATTCAACCATTTTTTCTGGGGTCCCAGAAAATTTTAAAATACTTAGGGCTTGCTGAAAAACGAATCGAGATCGAGTAGGGTAATGACCAAGGTATCCCCCAGTCATTATCCCTCTCACAGAACCGTACGTACGGGCCTCGTATACGGCTCTTGGTAGATACTATCACTCATAATACTGTGGCAGAGTCCCGGTTTTATAGTATTGTCCCCTTCAGGTTTTCCGGTTCCTCTGTTGGGTTACTTCGGTTCCTTCCACAGCGTCTCT
>JAYEGQ010000051.1:0-4413 GCA_034659095.1 Thermotogota bacterium | reverse complement strand
TTCCTAATACGGTTGGTGTATCTTTTACTTTTACTAAAAGACGGTAATTGTCTTCTATCTCATAATAATCATCTTTTTCTTCTAAAAACATCCCCAATAAATAGGATAAAGGACCGGTTGTCGTGTCAGTAGCCAATGTCAATTGTGTTCTGACACCCGTGGGTAGAGTGTAATAGATGGAATCCGTTGCTGCTGATCCTGTAAATGTCAATGAGTTTGAATTGATTGATAGTTCGTATTTGATTTCTTTAATTATGCTTTTAGCCCGCGCATCCACAAAAAACTGTCTCAGTCCGTTCATCGCACTTTCCACTGTTGAGGCTTGTTCGATTTTCACCACGTTGCTGTAGATGGCAGGGATGGAAATACCAGCCAGAGCCGCGATGATTGCCAGGGATATTAGGATTTCGATGAGTGTGAAGCCGTTTTTTTTCATGGATTTGTCCTTTTTTATGGTTGTTGTTTTGGGATGACGAGCATTTGGACTTGGTATTTGTCATTGCCGTCTTTGTCTTTTTCGTCTTGGAGTGTTACTGTCAGTGTTGCTGATGTTGCGGTTTCATCGAAAAAATATAGGTTTGTAGATGCTTCTATCGTGATCGTGAAAGTCAGGATAAAATCGTTTTCTTCTTTGATTACTTCTGTTGAACCGAAAGTATGAGTATTTGTACTGAAGAGTATATTCGACGTTGCGAGCTGCTCCTCCGCATACGAATATGCCAAATCGTATATGTGAGTCTTTATCACCGCTTGTTTTTTGAGTTGATTGACTTGGGATGAGGCCAGGACGGAGATGGAGATGGCGATGATGATGATGAGAAATGCTATGAGGATTTCTATCAGTGAGTCTGCGCGTCGTTTTTTCATCTTCTTTTTTCCTTTTTTAAAGCGTTTGAATGAGTATGAATATATTATTATACCACTAATGGGTCATATGAAAAAACAAGATAGGGTATTGTATTTATTGACGTATTTTTTTAATGTTTATGTAGTACGTTTTGGAATCAATTTATTATTCCTCGCTGGCTTTTGTGTAGATGAACAACAGATTCAAGATTAATCCGACGAGGACGGCCAGGCCGATGCCTTCCAGGGTAAATGTGCCGAGTTGGAGTTTGGCGCCTCCCAGGCTTAGGACGAGCATGATGGCGATGATGACCAGGTTTTTGCCGTCGACTTTGACTTGGTTGTCTACGAGCGTTTTCAGGCCTACGGCGGCGATCATTCCAAAGAGGAGGATTTCTATGCCTCCCATGACGGCTGTTGGGATGGAGCTGATGATGAAGCCTACTTTTGGGACGAATGAGAGGATGATGGCTATGACGGCGGCAATACGCATGACGACGGGGTTGTATACTTTTGTGATGGCCAATACGCCCGTGTTTTCGGAATAAGTGGTGTAGGCTGGTGCCCCCACAAATCCGCCCAGCATGGTGCCGATGCCGTCTCCCATGAGGGTTTTGTCGATGCCGGGATCTTCATAGAATTTCTTTTCGGCCACTGCCGATACGGCGTAGACGTCTGCGATGCTTTCAACGGCTGCTGCCAGTGCGACCGGGACGATGAGGGAGATGGCGTGGAGTGAGAATTTGGGGAGGTAGAAGTTTGGCAGGGCGAGCCATCCGGCATCTGCGAAGCCTGTCAGGTTAACGTTTCCCGTTACAAGTGCGACCATGTATCCGGTCAGAATTCCGATAATGACGGGGATGATCTTGTAGAAGCCTTTGAAGTAAAGTCTGGCGATCAGGGCTGCTACCAGTGCGCACAGGGCGATGGGCCAGTTGGAGGAGGCCATGTCGATGGCAACGGGAGAGAGGATGATTCCTATGATGAGGACGGTGGTTCCCGATACCACGGGCGGGAAGTGTTTGACGATCTTTTCCACCCCAACGACTCTGACAATGAGTCCGAATAGGAATTTGACCGCACCGGCGATGACGATTCCCCCGGTGGCATAGGCCAGCATGGGGGTGATGTCCATGCCGGTGTTGATGGCATCTTGCAATGAGCCATATTGGGTGGCTCCTTCGTTGATGTAATAAAGTGTCACTGCGATCATGGGGGCGATGTAGGCGAAACTACTGCCCAGGAATATGGGGACTTTGCCTTTTGTGATCAAGTGAAACAACAGAGTGGCAACTCCGGCCGCAAATAGGGCGACGTTGACCGGTACTCCTGTGAGATATGGTACCAGGACGGTGGCTCCGAACATGGTGAAGGTGTGTTGTAATCCTAATAAGAGCTTTTTTGTAGTGTTGAGTTGAACCGTGTTGTTCTCTTTCATGGCTTGCCCCCTGATTTTATAGATATTTTTTCAAAATGGTTTTGATGGAAGCGATGGTGATGACGCCCGGGCGGTGATGGCGATGATGGGAATCTCTTTGTCCATGAGCCGGATTCGTTTTGTGACTTCGTAACCGTTCATCTTTGGCAATTGGATGTCCATGAAGATTGCATCCGGGCGCTCTTTTTTGAATAAGTCCAATGCCGTTTCACCGTCATAGGCGTTGAGAACGGTTAGGTTTTTGTTCTCGGCTCTCAAGACGGTTTCCAGATACTGCATGTTGATTTTATTGTCTTCCACAATGAGGATTTTTTTGCCGATGGTATCGGATTCGGTATCCTTTTCTTCTGTTCCTCTTTTCTCATCCACTATGAGGACCTCCTTCGGCTTGGAGTCATAATATTTGAGTCTCAATTCGAATGAGAAGGTACTTCCTTTTCCAAAAGTGCTTTCTATTGTCAATTGGCTTCCCATTTTTTCCAAAAGGGTTTTGGTGATTGCCAGACCCAATCCTGTTCCCTCGAATTTGTTTGTGTTGATGTTGTCTCCCTGATTAAAGGGTTCCAAAATCCTTTGAATTTGATCCTCTTTAATTCCAATTCCGGTATCTTTCACAGCAAAATAAATTCGAACCAGCTTTTTCTGCGGATTTTCATTTAGTTTTTTAACAACTAATTCAACTTCACCTTTATCGGTAAACTTGACGGCATTGCTGAGAAGGTTTAACAAGATTTGACGAAGACGTAGGGGATCGGTGTACACAAATTCCGGCATATTTCTGGATCCGCTTTGTAAGAGTTCTATGTCCTTTTCAAGCGTTTTGTAATTAAGTAGGTTTAATGCAGAATCAATGGTAGCATATAGGTTTGTCTTTTCATATTGTAATTCAAATTTGCCTGCTTCGATCTTGGAAAAGTCCAAAATGTCGTTGATAATGCCCAGTAATGAATTTGCAGATTGACGGACGATATCGTTGTATTCTCTTTGGGTGTCATTCAACGGTGTGGATTTTAACAGATCGCTGAAGCCGATGACACCATTGATAGGTGTTCGGATTTCATGGCTCATACTGGCAAGGAAGTCACTTTTTGCGCGGTTCGCCGCTTGTGCTTCTTCTTTGGCTTTGATCAGTGCTTTTTCATTCTTTTTTTGTTCTGAGATGTCTTCAAAGATGCCGATGCCAACCACGAAATTGCCTTCATTATCTTTGATGGAAGTGAAAACCCCCTTGACATAGACTGATTTATTCGAAGTTACCGGATGATATTCGTCGTTATAGTAGCCTTGACGCCCATTTAACGCTTCTTCGACGGCACGAACCAACTTTTTGTCAGGCAGGTTCATCATGTTCAGGCCGATTAAGGCCTTTCTTGATGAACCGATAATATTAACAAAGTTGTCGTTAACATCCAAGAGGACGCCATTTTTGTCAAAGTTGAAGATGCCCACCGGGGAGTATTGGAACATGAGTCGGAATTTTTCTTCACTTTCCTGAAGTGTCTCTTGGTTATTAATTCTTTCCGTGACGTCTCTGGCAACGGCATATATTAGTTTATTATATGGCTGTGAATACCATTCGAAATAGCGGTATGAGCCATCTTTAGCCCGGTATCTATTGGTAAAACCAGTTACAATTATCTGATCACTCAATTTTGAAATGGCCTTTAGTGTACTTTCAACATCATCCGGGTGAACGAATTCTAAAAATTTTCGTTTCTCTAGCTCTTCAACCGTGTAGCCAAGTATTTTTTCCCAGACCTTGTTGACTTTAATAAAATTACCATCCGTATCTGCAATACAGAGGAGATCCAGATTCAGTGAGAAAAATCGTTCTAACTGTTCACTGGCCTCTTTTGTTTGGGTGATATCCTGATGAGTTCCGTACATGAGCAAGGGTTTGCCTTCTTGTGTTTTTCCGAATACTTTTCCCTTGTCTTGTATCCAAATATAATGGCCTTTTTTGTGATTCATCCGGAATTGGCATTCATATCTGCTGCTTTTATCGGAAAAGTGTTCTTGTATTTTGTTTAAGCATTTTTGTAAATCTTCGGGATGAATCATTTTTTTCCAGGTGTCAAATGTGAAAGGCTCTAATTTTTCTTTGGTATAACCGATCATCTGAGCCCAGT
>JAYEGQ010000050.1:0-4420 GCA_034659095.1 Thermotogota bacterium | reverse complement strand
AACCAGTTTTACCTCATCTATTGTTTCTGTTTTTTGAAGCCTTTTTTGGATTTCATCTGTTACTTCTTTCTCGGGTAACGGTTTGATATTTATTAAAGCAATATTAGTACTTAATGGACCAATGATTTTCACATTTGCCAATTGAGCTTTAAAATCGATATTTTCCAGAATATCCAAGATTATCTCGTTAGACAAACAAACACTGTGACCATGATAATGAGGAACGACCAGCATCTTTAACAAGTGCTTTGCCTTACATCCTTCACGATGAACGGATTCACCAATTTTAACTCTGGATTGATTCACTTTATAATAGGACAAAATGGCTTGAATCTCACTTTTATCCAGTTCTAAAAAGGGTGCATAAACCCCGTTCATGATTTTGAAACCGTATTCACCCCAGCTGTCAGATAAATTAGCGCCAGTTGCCGTCAAAAGACTTTCATCTTTCAAAGCGCATTTTACACCGGCAATCTTTACCTTTTTGGTACATCTGTTACAAGAGGGTCCGTTTCTTAATACCTTTTCCTGGGTGCTTCTCATATCCACAAAAGTTAATTTACATTTTAACAATTCAGCGGTTTTTAAGACATTTTCCAACGTTTTTGAATAAGTGTACGGTCCATAAATGACGTGAACCAACTGTACACGCCCATGTCCCAAAGCATCTGCACAGACATAAGCCAAAGCTGTAGAATCCAAACCACCCGAGAAACCCAATAAAAGGGGATAATTGGTAACATGAGTTATTATATCATCTTTGATTTTTTCAATCAGTTGGCCAATCTCTTTTGTATCAGTCAAATACCTTTGCCCCCTGGGAAGGATCCACCTGATAGAATTTAAGCTCGGTTTGATACCGCTTGTTATATTTGATATTCAAAGGGTCAATCTCTAACACGCCGAGATCCCTTTCAGCCAAGAAGATAATACTTCCTCCAAAGCCACCTCCCATGATCCTTGCGCCTCGTACATAAGGCATATGATTTAGTTCTTCAACCAGGAAATCACATTCTTCACAACTACATTCATAATCGTCTCTTAAACTGATATGGGTTTGATTTAATAATTCTCCAACCTCTTTATCATTTCCGTTTTCAAGTGCTTTTATGCAGGATAAAACACGTTGGTTCTCGGTCAGAACGTGTTTAGCTCTTTTATATTCCACATCATTGAGGACTTTTCGATGCTGGTTTAAGTTGTCTAATGTAAGTTCTCTGAAAGATTTTTTGTTCATCTTGTTTAAAGCACTTTCACATTGTGAACGTCTTTTATTGTACTCTCCATCGCCAAGTGAATGGTGGATAGATGAATCCAAAATATAAAACTGAGAATCTTTTAAATTAATGGGGACATAGTCATATTCCATGGTCATGGTATCTAAAAAAACAGCTTTTCCTTCTTTACCCATGACAGAAATAAATTGGTCCATAATGCCGCATTTTACGCCTACAAACTCATTTTCGATCTTTTGAGCAAGTTTATAGACTTCCTCTTTATCCAGAGTCAATCCTACATGATGCGAAATAGCCATAATTGATGCAACTTCTATGGCGGCACTACTTGAGAGTCCAGCTCCTATTGGAATGTTAGATTCCACTTCGATGTTCAGGGCTGGGATGTGTAGGTTGTACAAGGTTGTTAGAAAATAGATTGTACCCTTTATGTAATCCGTCCAATCACCTGTTTGAGACAACTGATTTGTTTCGAACGTCATCGTCTCAAATCCCTTGGATGTTATCCTATGTTGTTTTTGGCTGAATTCTGAAGCAAAAACCTTCGTGGCTTTATCAATGGCAAACGGAAGTATAAAACCATCGTTGTAATCCACATGCTCCCCGATAATGTTGACCCTTCCAGGTGCTTTTGCGTACAAGGAAACCCCTCCTATCGATTGTTCTCCCTCTATTTTACCATGAACGTCTTCCGAGTTGCACAGGAAAATGTTTTTTCAGTTTATCATTTAGTTTTTATTATAAAGGATTTGCTAAAAGAAAAGTTGGCAGAAATAGAAACAGCCTGATTCACCCTGATCAATGCCAATTGCTGTATAGTCGTAGTGTTTTAAAAGGTTTCGCCGATGTGTGGAGCTGGAAATAAACTTTTGAAAGGCTTTTTTTGCAGGATCCAAACAAATTGGGAAATAGCAGCAATTTTCTGCAACTGAAAGAAACCCAAAATTCTTGCTTTTTAGTTCGGATTCTTGCTTGAGATAATCCATGATGAGATCAGCACGTTGGTTAAATCCTTTATGAGCCAAATACTTATCCCGTTCAGCCTGATCGCTTGCATGCATATCACTACCCTTTACTATGAGGCATTCAAGATACATCCCTTGGTTCCGGTGGTGCTTTACATACCCTCAATAAAACGATCAAAGCGAATTATAAAATAGAATGTGCTCCCTTCACCAAAGACACTTTCAACTTTGAGTGAAGACCCCATGTATTCTAAAAGAGAATTGGAAATAGTGAGACCCAAACCAGTACCACCAAATTCTCTACTGATGGAATTGTCGGCTTGGGTGAAGGAATGGAAAATTTCCGATAGTTTGTCCTTCTGAATACCGATTCCGGTATCAGTAACAGAAAACTGACAGGTGATTGTCTTTTCATCCGTTTCCAACAAATGTATATTAAGAGTCATCGTCCCCTCAGAGGTGAATTTTACTGCGTTACTGAGTAAATTGTTGAGGATTTGATTCAACCGTAATGGGTCTGAATATACTGTGAAATCTTTTGTGTTGTCGATTTCATAATCAATCAGTATATCCTTTTCAATTGCCAGCGGTTCGATCAATTTTAATGAATAATGGGCGACTTCATCGATTTTGGTTGGGATGTAATCGATTTTAAGCCTTCCGGCTTCTATTTTGGAAAAATCCAAAATATCGCTGATAATCTGTAAAAGCTTTTCCCCGGAATAGTTAATGTATTCCGCATATTTCTTTTGTTCCTCTGTAATGTTGGAATTTTCGAGAATTTGAGAAAAACCGATAATCCCATTGAGTGGAGTTCGTAATTCATGACTCATATTCGCCAAGAATTCAGATTTCGCGACATTGGCTGCATTTGCCTTTTTTTCGCTTTCTTGTAGTTTTTCTTCATACAAACGTCGTTGTGTTATGTCATTAATGGTGACAACCGTTCTTCCATCCGAAAGGAAATTGAATCGACATTCCACATCGCGTTCAACACCATCTTTGGTTATTATTTTTAAATCCCTTACCACATTATTTTGATTGCTGAAAGTTTTGACCATAGCTAAAATATCACTGATTTTATCGTGTGATACGTTTATCAAGTCAAACCATTGTTCGATGTGTTGAGTATCTAATTCTGTATAGCCCGTGATTTGTGTGTTTCCGGAGTTCATCAATAGTAATTTCCCTGAAGGATCCCAAATTTGAATGCCGATGAGTACATTTTCAAAAAGTGCATTAAGCAACTCTTTGTCTTTTGTTAGGAGATGGAGGTTGTTTTCCGCTTCGATATTTTTTTTCTCAAGGAGTTCATTGGTGTTGATCAACTCTTCGTTCATGGCCGATAATTCGTTTTCTGCAATCTCTTTTTGTATGAAGGTTTCTTCTGCTTGAGAAAGCATTAGGTTGATTGTTCTAACCAGAGAAGTGAATTCTTTCGGGTGATTGTAGGATAAACGTTGATGGAAATCATCCTGAAAATCCAATTCGTTGATCTTTGATTTCAATTCCTCCAGTGGATGGACAACATGCTGGTTTAGTAATCGGTAGATTATAATGGTGATGATAATAGTCGTCAGCATCATGATAAGAGAAAAGGAAAGGGCTCGGTTAAATAAATACTGTAAATCACTTGAAGGGATAAAACTAAAAAGATACAAGTTTAAATCATCGCTCTTTTTTAATGTGACAAAACCGGTCTTTTCCCCTATTTCCACCTCATTGAAATTATCTTGTGAAGATTGAATATCTTTGAACAATTGTGAATAAATGGGGTTTTTGTAGTCAATTGCAAGGGTATCAAAATCTGTATAATCAGGATGGGCGATGATATTTTCCTCAAAGTCCATTAAAAAAATAAATCCATTGTCACTGGGTTTGACTTGAGAAATTTGCTGGATAAGCGTTTTAACAGAAACGTCACCACTAATGACCGCTTTTACCGTGGAATTCATGACGGGGCAAGAAATGGAAATAATCATGTCATCTCGACTGGCGTTGAGAAAAATATTCGTATAGGTGAGATCTTTCTTATCAACTGCTTGAAGATACCAAGGCCTGTTGATTAATTGAAAGCCTTCATATGGAATCCAACCACTGGCATTGATCATTTTATTGTTTTTGTCTCCGTAGTATATTGAAGAAAAAAAGTTACTTTCATCTAAAAAGATCTCCATGATGGACAGTTTTTCCGCTTCAGTATAATCTTTTTGCGAGAAT
>JAYEGQ010000049.1:0-22245 GCA_034659095.1 Thermotogota bacterium | reverse complement strand
TGTTGATTGACCGATGGGTAATGAGAGTTTTCCTTTGTTCCTGTATTGATTGTTTGTTACGTTTTTGATGGGAATGGATAAGACTAAATCCGAATCGGGCAACTTCACTGCAATATTTGTAGCAAAGGTTGTTTCCTCGGTTTCATCTTCCAATGTATAGATAGCCGTTGCACTTTTATCGAGAGTCAACCGGATTCGAGGATTTGTAAAGGACTCATCGGTGTCAGTGCCTCTATCAAATTCAAATTGCGCGATGTTCTTTTCCTGTAACAGGTTGAGAAGAGATGAAAATGAATCAATACGATTTTCAGGCCTAAGGTTGATGGAAAAAGTCTTATCCGGTGAGACTTCTTGAACCGATTCTCCATTAGAAATCAATTCAACTTTTTTTAGCACACATTCAACACCGCTCAAACGGTGAGCGGTGTATTCAATGCCGTTATAATTAAGATATAAAGCGAGCCTTGAAGTTCCTCTGCCAATTGGCGGTAAAATTAACTCAATAAGAAAACAACCCGAAAGAAACAGGGAAAAAACCAGTGTCAACAAGATTGATATGGCTCTCTTCAATGTCAAAAACTCCTAACCGTTTGGAATTAATGAATCAACATCTGAATATATATTCAAGGCTTTGTCTAAAGAAGTGAGTTTAAACAACCTCATTAACGTTTCGTTTAAAGAACAAATGGCTAATCTTCCACCGTTTAACTTACATCTTTTGTGGAGACTGACGATGACACCCAAGCCTGAACTATCTATATATTCCATGCTTTCAAAATTCAAAGCGATGTTTAGCTCCCCTTTGGAAACAAATTCGTTAATAACCTGGTTTTTAAAACCTATGGCATTACTCATGTCTAATTCGCCGTTCATATCAATAACCATCCAATCGTCCCTTTTTTCCCAATTTAACATTTTTTCACCTCATTAGAAGTTTTATTATTCTTCAAGGATTATTCTTTCTACGGAACTGACCTCGTCATCTTCTCCCAAATCAACGACTCTTACACCTCTGGTTGCTCGTCCCATAACCCGAATATCAGAAGCGCTGAACCGAATGGTATAACCTGATTTGGTAACGGTGATGACTT
Source organism: Thermotogota bacterium (assembly GCA_034659095.1). GTDB lineage: Bacteria > Thermotogota > Thermotogae > MWEM01 > MWEM01 > JASUTC01. Next base: position 21,154 of record JAYEGQ010000049.1, on the reverse strand, counting down.
CATCTGTGTCTTCAACAGCCATAACAGCTACCACTTCACCAAGGCTTGGGGTCCAAGCCATGTTCTTGATACCTTTACCACCTCTTGCTTGTAAACGATAATTTTCGATAAACGTCCGTTTTCCATGACCTCTTCGAGTGATGGTAAGAATGGAGGCATCTTTGTTTTCAGGATCAATGCACGATAAAGAAACCAATTTATCATCTTTTTTCAAAGATATAGCCTTCACACCTTGTGTGTTTCTCCCCAGTTGTCTGACATCCTCAAGGGGGATTCTGATGGACATCCCTCTTAATGTACCTATAAATAGGTTTTTATTGGTATTCTCCACATCCATTAAAACACAATCAACAACGTAATCGCCTTCTTCCAATTTTATACCAATAATTCCCGAAAGACCGGCATTGGTAAAATTAGACAAAGAGGTTCGTTTTATTTTACCATTTTTGGTTAAAAAGATGATATCATATTTCCCGGAAAATTCCCGACCGATTTTGAGAACGCTTTTAACGACTTCACCTTCTCCCAAATTGATATAGGACATGATATGCTTTCCCTTAGTCCCTTTGGAGGCATTTTCGATTTCATAATTTTTAATCACATAGGCCTTTCCCAGAGAAGTAATAAACATGGTATTTGAAAGTCTGGAAGTAACCATGATATGTCTTGCGAAGTCTTCTTCTCGAGTCCTTATACCCCGAGCTCCCCTTCCACCTCTGTTTTGTTTTCGATAACTGTCCAGGTCGGTGACCAATGTATAACCTCTACTGGTCAACGTGATAACGATATCATCATCTTCAATGAGATCTTCGATGTTCACATCATCAGCTTCTGAAAGTGCTATTTGAGTTCTTCTGGGTGTATTATGTTTTTCTTTAACTTGCAACAACAACTCTTTGATCTTCTCATTGATTTTGCTCTTGTCCGCAAGAAGGTCTTTTAACTCTTTGATAGTTTTGTTCAATTGCTTAAGTTCGTTGGTTAATTTATTGATCTCCATGGAAGTCAATCGTCCAAATCGAAGATCTAAAATGGCTTTTGACTGTTCTTCAGAAATTTCAAGGGTTTCCATAAGATTTTGAATGGCATCGGGCTGATCGTTTGAATGACGAATGATATCAATCGTTGTATCAATGGATCGAATAGCCGTAATCAACCCCTCAACAATATGTGCTCTTTTACTGGCTGCATCCAGTTCATAATCAGCTTTTCGAGTGATGACCTCTCTTCGGTGATTGACATATGAATTTAAAAGCTGCTTCAAGTTCATGACTTTAGGTTTTTTTCTTTCATCAATGACCAATAATTTGGTTGGGAATGTGGTTCTTAGATATGAGTGTTTTAATATGTGGTTCAGAACAACTTTCGTGTTGGTGCCTCTTGCAATTTCAATAACCACACGCATACCGTTTCTATCCGATTCATCTCGGATGTCGCGGATCATCTTTTTTTCTTGTTTTTTGAAATATTCGGCAATTTGTTTGATCATGGAAGCCTTACAAACTCCATAGGGAATCTCCGTTATGATGATACGATCCTCTTCAACTTCGTAGACACCTTCCATGGGAATGGAACCTGTTCCTTCTTCATAGACTTGCTTTAAGATATCCTTGCCCATGATCTTCCCACCGGTAGGGAAATCAGGTCCTTTGATGTGTTTGTGTAACCCACTGATTTCGATTTCGGGATCGTCGATTAATGCGCAAATACCATCAACGAGTTCCCCCAAATTATGAGGGGGGATATTTGTAGCCATCCCAACCGCTATTCCAGAGGTCCCATTAAGTAACAAGTTGGGAACACCGGAAGGTAAAACCTCGGGTTCCATCAGCGTTTCATCAAAATTTGGTCTAAAGTCCACGGTATTCTTATCCAGATCTTCCAACATCTCTGCTGAGATTTTTGCCAGCCTTGCCTCGGTGTATCTGGAAGCCGCAGCTGGATCCCTGTCAATTGAACCAAAGTTACCCTGAGGATCTACTAAGGGGATCCTGAGGTTAAAATCCTGGGCCATCCTAACTAATGCATCATATATAGCCGCATCACCGTGAGGATGGTATTTACCCATAACTTCACCGATAATTCTAGCGGACTTTTTATGGGGTGATGAGTACCAATTTTTAAGTTCGCGCATCGCGTATAAAATTCGCCTTTGTACTGGTTTAAGACCGTCTCTTACATCTGGGATCGCCCTTCCCACAATAACGGACATGGAGTAATTGATATACGATTCCGATAATTCTTCGTGAAAAGGCCGGTCAAAAATCCTCTCTTCGAGAGGTTTTTGTTCTACTATTTCGTCTTTTTTTGCCATTTATTTGTTCCTCCGCTTCATGATACCTTTGATCCGGGTTTGATATCCCCGTCAACGGTAAGTAATCTAAGCTTTTCCTCATCTTTTGCAGCTAACAACATGCCGTTTGATTTGATTCCCATGAGTTTGGCGGGTTTCAGATTTGCCACAACGATAATCTTTTTCCCGATCAGTTCTTCAGGGGAATAGAATTTTGAGATACCGGCAACGATTTGTCTTTGCTTGTCCTCGCCGATGTCAAGTTGAAGCTTAATCAGTTTATTGGCCTTCGGTACTGGCTCGGCATTGACAATCTCAGCCACCCGAAGTTCTAACTTTTTAAAGTCATCGAAACCGATGATAAAAGTTCCTTCGGTTTCCCCTTCCTTGTTAGTCTGAGTTTCAACAGTAGCATTTTTCTTCATGATAATTACTTTTTTCGCTTTTTTAATATCGATTCTGGGAAATATTGGAGCCTCTTTAATTACAGTAGAGCCAGGCTTCAACAATCTCCACTTTAACTGGTGATAATCACATTCAGCCCATCCTTCATTGATTCCCAATCGCCTGAAAATTTCCTTGGACGTATCTTCCATAATTGGTTTGATAAACAGGGCGATATTTCTCAAAGAATCTGAAAGGTTAAACAAAACTGTACCCAAGCGTTCTTTGGAGGCTTCATTCTTTGCCAGCTTCCAAGGTTCTGTCAAGTCAATGTATTTATTGGCAAAACTGATAAAAGACCATACACTTTCAAGAGCTTGAGTGAATTTGTAATTGTCCATGTAATCAAAATATTTGGTTACCGCCAACTCAAAGAGATTTTTAAGCTGAATATCGTGAGCTTCCATTTCATCTGATGGTTCCGGGATGACACCCTTAAAATTTTGCTCAATCATTGCGGTTGTTCGATGGAGCAGATTACCCAAATCATTTGCTAAATCCGCGTTGATTCTACCGATTAAATTATCTTCAGAGAAATCTCCGTCTTTGCCGAAGTTGATATCTCTGAGCAAATAATATTTGACGGCATCCTTTCCGTAAGCATCCATCAACAGCCTTGGATCAATGGCGTTGCCTAAAGATTTACTAATCTTTTCCCCGTTTACCGTCAGCCAGCCATGGGCAAAGACCTTTTCGGGTAATGGGATTTCAAGAGCCATCAAAATAGCAGGCCAGATGATGGAATGGAAACGGTTGATTTCTTTACCAATCAGATGCAGATCAGCCGGCCAGAATTTTTGATAGAGTTCATCTGTTTCCGTACTGTAACCAATGGCCGATATATAGTTAATCAAGGCGTCCACCCAAACGTAGATTACATGATCCGGATCGTTAGGCATGGGAACACCCCAGTTGAATGATGTTCTTGAAATACTTAAATCACGAAGTCCGCCTTTGATGATTTGTAGCATTTCGTTTCTTCTGAAATCAGGTTCGACAAAAGAAGGTTTTCCTTCATATAATTTTAACAGACTATCCTGATATTTTGACAGTTTGAAGAAATAATTTTCTTCTGAAAACCATCTCAATTCACGATTACATTCGGGACAAAAGTGTTTATCGTCTTTCTTGATAGCATCTTCTTCCGTCCAAAACGCTTCGTCATGTACGCAATAAAGTCCTTCGTATTTACCCTTGTAAATATCTCCCTTATCCACTAGTTTTTGTACAACGTGTTGTACAACGGTTTCATGCCGCTTTTGAGTTGTTCGGATAAAATCATCGTTCGATATCTCCATTTCCTTCCACAGTTGTTCAAATTTACTCGCAAGAGAATCACAAAATGACTGTGGATCCTTATTGGCAGCCTTTGCCGATTCAAGGATTTTTTGGCCATGTTCATCGGTACCCGTCAGGAAATAGACATCATATCCGCAAAACCGCTTGTATTTTGCGATGATGTCCGCAACAATTGTCGTATAAGCTGAACCGATATGCGGTGCGGAGTTCGCATAATAAATCGGTGTGGTTACATAGTAATTTTTTAGACTCATCGAAGACCTCCGTTCTAATGATCTATTCAATATCAAAGTATTATAACATATTTAAGGCTCCTGTAAGATATGAAATTAAGCCAATTTGCGTCATTTGTTACTGAGAGTAGGTGTTATTTTTTCACTCTTTTGCCGTCACATATGTATAACTTAATTAAAAGGGGGGTAAATGATGTCAAAGATACTTGGAATCTTAAAGTACGCATTAGCAAGAGAGGAAGATGGCAGGTCGTTTTATCTGGGACAGATCGACAAAGTAAAAGATAAACAGGTACAAGAAACCTTTAAACATTTGGCTGAAATGGAAGGCGAACATGTAGATTACATTAGTATGCTCATAGAAAAAGCCGAAAAAGGAGAGAAAATCACTTCGTCAGATATCCTTCCGGAAGAAGAAGATTTTTTCACCTCAAGAAAGGAAACGGAATTACCGGCAGGTAGGCACGCTGAATTGGCGTCCGATATATCAGTCATGCGCATGGCTTTTTTAATTGAGCATGATTTCATGGAATTTTACGAAAAAGCTGCCAAACAAACAGATGATGAGGGTGAAAAATGTGTTCTGAATCATCTGAGTCAATGGGAAAAAGGCCATCGGGATATGATTCAGAAGTTATACGATGAGGCCATGAAAAAATATTGGCACGATATGGGTTTTGGGCCTTTGTTCTAAAAACTAAACGTATCGTATAAAAATATATATTAAACCGGCAATAAAACTAATAACCGAGGGAAGGAAAGCGAATTTCAGATACCCGCCGAAAGAGATCCCCTTTCCAGAATACTTTTTCAACATTGTCAGAGCTACAACGTTGGCAGAGGCTCCTATAGGGGTCAGGTTTCCTCCAAAACAGACTCCTATTGAAAGGGTCCACCAAACCGGAGAAAGGTCGGCAAATACTGTGGGATTTAGAGCCGGTAAGTGTTTAATAACCGGGATCATAGTGGCAGTAAAGGGAATGTTGTCTACGAAGCCACTGAAAACAAAAGAAACCAGATACATAACTGGCAAGAATATCATGAGTGAACTGCCGAAATTACTTTCCAATGAATGAGCTAATGTGTTCAAAATACCGGTTTCCTCCAACGCACCGGTGAGTAAAAACAGCCCAATGAAGAAAAATATAGTTTCCCATTCCACTTCTTTCAAATGCTTCTCAACGTTATTGGGATCAAGGATCAGCACGGACAAAAACCCCATTCCAAGGGCGATCATCGAGTTGTCCACCTTTAAAAATTCCTGAGAAACAAATAAAATAATGGTCAAAGCCAACAGTATACCCGCTTTTTTCAGCTTCTTTTTATCGTATTTGGCACTTTGTTGAAAGATGGAAGAGTCGAAACGAGCCTTGAGTTTCTTTCTGTTCAACAGCATGAGTAATGCCATTACCACGACAAGGGAAATAACAGCGATGATTCCTGAGTTTTTGAGGAAATCCAAAAATGAAAGCTTGGCAGCGCTTCCGATGAGAATATTTGGAGGATCACCAATGAGTGTTGCAGTTCCCCCAAGGTTGGAGGCGATAATCTCACTGAGGATAAAAAACAGAGCATCTATCTTAACAATATCGATGACGGCAAAAGTAATGGGGATGAAGATAAGCAACGTGGTGACATTGTCCAAAAAGGCCGAAAAAAAGGCAACGGCCAGATTGATATAAAGATAGATTCGGAAAACGGAACCCTTGGCGCTTTTGAGAATTTTAAACGCCAACATTTCAAAAAATCCTGTCTGTTTTGCTGTAGAAACCAAAACCATCATCCCAACCAGCAAAAAGATCGTATTAAAATCGATGTATGAGGAAATGGCTTCTGTAGAATGACCGAATACTTTCAGAAAGAAGAGCATCACAGCGCCTAAAATGGCGATGATTGTTCTGTTAATCTTTTCGTTGATGATAAAAACGTAGACAATCGAAAAAACAACTAAAGCTATCAGTGCATGCATAAAAAATCACTCTCCAGTCTGAAAAACCGGCGATTATTATACACCTTTCAAGATAAAGTTCAAGTTAACAAAATAATAAATTCAGTCCCATATTGAATGCCCTTTTGAATCTATGGCAACGATCAATGGAAAATCGTTAACGATGATTTTTTGAATCGCTTCACTCTGCAGTTCTTCATACAGAAGAATTTCATGGTTGATGACGCTTTGTGAAAGGGCCGCTGCGCTTCCGCTGGGAGCCAGAAAATAAACACCCTTGTATTTTCTACATAAGTCTTTTACTGAATCAGAACGTTCCCCTTTACCAACGGTGGCCTTTATGCCGAAGTTGAAGAGCATTTCCAAATATTTATCCATTCTGGCACTGGTTGTGGGACCGATGGCACCGATTGCAGAATCCGATGGTGTTTTCGCCGGTCCGGCATAAAAGACAACTTTATTTTTTAAGTCAATGGGCAGATCAACGGGAGAATCTTGAAATGCACTTAATCTCTTTTGAGCTGCATCGCGCATTATAATCATTTCTCCATCATAAAGAATTGAATCTCCTGCTTTTAGTATTTCAACATTCAAAGCAAACACTCCCGGTTCTGCAAAGATAACAGTCCGCAGATATAGCCAAAGGCAACGTGGCAATATGGGTGGGATGAGTCAAGATATGTACACTGTAACAACTAATCCCCTCATTGAGACCCTGAAAACCTATATTCAGTTTATTAATCCGACTTTTAATTTCCTCTTCCAGTGCGGCATAACGCGGTTCGTCATGTTGCTTCGAAATCGATGAAGTTAATGCCAATTTTGACAACATCATAGCCTTTTCCGAGGTTCCCCCCAAGCCAATACCCACTTTCAAGGGTGGACAAGCCCGTGCCCCTGCTTCTTTAATGTGATTGACAATTTTCTCAACCACATCTTCTTTTGAAGAGGATGGTGCCATCATGTACAAGCGAGACAAATTTTCACTGCCCCCGCCCTTTATAAGAAACTTGATTTCTAAATTACTTCCTTCAATCAGGTGAATATGAACTATTGCCGGAGTATTATCCATTCTGTTTTTTCTCTCAAAAAGCGGATCGTCAACTGTGGAGTATCTGTATGGAGATTTTGTATACACCTGGGAGACTACTTCATCCAGAACATCTTGTAAAGGCCTGTTTAGAGGAAAATCAACCCCAAGAAAGCAGAAAAATTCCACCATCCCTGTATCCTGACACAAAGGAATACCCTTTGAAGAACTGATATGAAAGTTATCCTGAAGCACATCGGAAAACGGCCCCCTGTAATTATCAATGAAGGGTTTTATTTCTTTGTTGATCCGTGTATTGGCAACAATAATCGCCTCTTTGACCTTTTCATTTATTTTTTTTTTCATCATTTTATTCTCAAAACAACTCCCCTCTGAAATTCCTCCAATAACCCGAAGATTTTTCATCTTCTCGGTATCGAAAACGCTCCACTACTTCAGAATCGTATTCAGCCCCTATCCAGCCTTCTCTGTCCAAGGCATCACATAGAATTTCACCTGAAGGTGAAATGATCCGGCTATGTCCAAGAAAGTCAAACGATTCATGGGCACCGGGTGTAGAGGATGTGCAGATATAACAGGCGTTTTCAATGGCCCTTGCCTTGGTCAGGGTATCGTAAGTGACCCATCGGCTCCTGCCATAGGCAAAGGGGGCGAATATGATTTCAGCCCCTTTTAAGGCAACCGTTCTAGCAATTTCGGGAATACCAATTTCATAACACATGAGAATTCCCACTGTTAGATCGGAAAGGTTATAGACCTTAAAATCCTCCCCACTTTGGAAAAGCTCTTTTTCACCCCGAAACAAATGAGTTTTATCGTAATAATCTACGAACTTTCCATAATCGTAGATAACGGTGGAGTTGTAAAATACACCCCCAAAAGAACGTCCAATCCCGGATATGACCACACAATTGTATTGTAAAGAAATCTCTTTTAACCAGTTTTCAATCAACTTTTGCTTTTCCAGAATCACTTGTTTTGATGATTCATCCCAAGTATATCCGGTACCAAAAAGCTCAGGGAACACACAGAAATCAAAAGGAACGGAACAACTGTTGAGTATATCGGCCGCTTTTTTTAAATTGCTTTCAACTAGTCCGGGTATGCTCCTGATTTGAACGGATACCATCATTTTCTTCAAAAAATCACCACCATTTTATCCCATTATACACCGGTTCGATTTGACCAGATGGGATTTATCGATGTGCAAACAATGAATACCGCTGCTGAGAGAATTTATGCTCTCAATCTTTCAGCTGTTTTATATGGTGAAGGATGGGGAGATGCTAAAGGAAGCAATCGAAATACTTAGCTATAAAAACAAACGTGTGGTTCCATTTTTAATTGATGGGACAGTAGCCAATGACCCTTGGGGAAAGATACTGGTGATCTTTAACGGAGGTGCGAATACATTCGAATACGATCTTCCCGAAGGCGAGTGGAATGTTGTGGTAGATTCTCAGGAAGCCGGGACTTCAACCCTTTATACAATAATCGGTAAGATCACCCTCAATCCTACATCGGCTTTGGTTTTGTATCAGTAAATTTATGTTAAAATCTTTAAGATGTATTTTTGTTCGATTTTAGACCTTACTACAAGATAGGAAGATGAGAAATGTCTTATATATACAAAAACAGTGTATTCATTTGTTCCACAGGCAGAACCGGCACACAGTTTTTTGGGAATAGAATCTCTGACAGCATAGAAGATTGTTTTTCCGTTCATGAACCGGCAGCGGTTTGGTTATCCAGACCGAAAGAATGGCGTGAGAAAAGTAAAATATTTGGACCGTTCAGAATGACCATCGGGCAATTTTTGCCTAGTAGCAGTATGTTCAAATTGTCAGCGGATCGAGTTGCCGGTAGGATTGATGATGCAAAGGCGAGAGAGTACGTTTACAAGCAACGAAAGCGTTATATAAATAAGGTCAAACAATCCCTTTATGTAGAATCCAACGCCCATCTTTACGGGGTGCTTGACTTGTTATCCGCGATATTTCCAAACTGTAAGATCATCTATATCATCAGAGACCCAAGAACTTGGATCCGATCGGCACTGAATACTCCTGAATATGTTTTGTATTCCCCCATCGATTTTCGGTTTTTTAAGGCGAGTGTCAGGGCAATCGACTTTGAAAATGACCCGTATTATCATCGATGGGAACAGATGACCAAATTTGAGAAGTATTGCTGGTATTACAACAAAGTTAATTCCCTTGTTCTTTCCCTTATGCAGGGCAAAGATAATTGTAAGGTATTCAGGTTTGAAGATTTGTTTCAAGCCTCTGATAGGGTTTCTGAGTTTAAAAGCTTGCTGAATTTTGCAACAGACTTTGAAAATCGGCAATACCATTATCAATTGAAGGAAGAAATGATTGAAAAGAAAGTTCACTCAAGATCCAAAAAAGGGAAATTGCCTCATTGGCGTGAATGGGATCCGAGATTGGCTCAAACCATAATGGAATATTGTTCAAGGTGGTTCCAAGAATATGATTATGGGATGGAAGATGAATGGCTTAAGAAGCTGAAAGGGTAAGCGATTTAAACATCTTCATATTTTTTTCTCAATTGCAATTGCTGTCGAATAACCAACTCCTACAACTGAAACGTCTTGGAAACGATCGAAACAACCCCTCGCGACATTATGATCCTGGTTGATTTTGACAACTTCAAGACTATCAACGCGGATGAACTACTTTATGAAATGAAAAAAATGAAAAAAGTGGATGAATGCGATATAAATGATGAAGTGAAGGGTGATTGAAAATGATTAAAAACCGGCAAAAAAGGATTTATCAGGTATTTTTGGCATTAACCGTTGTTTTCACAGTGCTTATTTTTCTAACTATCGGATTTTTTGATTCGTTTGGGAATTCTGCGCCACCAATTTTATTTTTAAGCTTTTTTTTGGGTATCGTGTGTCTGGTTTGTACAGTCATCTTTCTCAAAAGAAGTAGAGAAATTGAACATGCCCTTACGGACCAAAGTTACATTGCCCAATGGGATTACACGGGAGAAAAATGGAAGGCATTTATGGAAAAAGAAGATGGTTTCCGAACCGGCGAGAGAAAGGTTGTCTTTGTTTTTCTTACGGTAATCACAGTAATCATTTTCATGATGTTTGTGATTTTTGCCGAAGAGGCCAAACTCGCCATGTTTCTTGTCATGCTGGGATTAATCTTACTTTACGCCATGGCGGCATTCATCGTCCCATGGTTTTTAAGAAAATTGAGGAAAAACGAAGATGCCACCGTGTTGATTCTACCAAAAGGGGTTTTACTGCACAAACAGTTTCACAGCTGGGATTTCCCCTTGTCAAAACTTGCCTCTGCTTCCTATAAGAAAAAGCCATTTCAACACCTTGAAATCGTGTACGATTTCGTAGACAGAACCGGGCCAAGATCCTACACCATCAACGTTCCTATTCCTGATGGCGTCAATGAACAAAAAGTTCAAAGTGTGATTGAAGACTTAAAACAATCGAATGGGTTGGTATAAAATTATTATCCCCAAAACATTTGACATTTCACAAAATGCATGGTAAAATACGCTCTGTGAACTGAGAAAGGGGGTAGAAAGATGCCACAGCACAAATCAGCAATGAGAAGGGTCAAAAGGACCCAGAAAGAGAAGATGCAGAATAAAATCTACAGAAGTAAGTTTAAGAATCTCACAAAAAAGATCGACAGAGCTTTAGAGGAGGGCAATGTAGAAACAGCCAATGAAATGCTCCCCAGAGCTTTTTCTGCGATAGATAGAGCAGCAAAAATCGGAACCATTCACAAAAATCAGGCTGCCAGAAGAAAATCTAGACTTGTCAAGAGAATTGACAAGGCGCAAGGTCAAGCTTAATTTAAGTCAATAATATAACTTAAAATAATAAACCGGGATCTTCCCGGTTTTTTGTTATGGAATGGCCGTTAAGATTATGGTATACTAAACAGGAATATTTGAACCGAAATAACACACTTAAGCAGACTGCGGGAGGTGCATTATGGCAAAAACAAATAAGGGCGAGATTGTTTCCATCATCGGTCCTGTCATAGATGTTAAGTTTAGCAATGAAAGCTTGCCGGACATATTCAACGCCCTTGAAGTAATCCATCCGGACACAAAAAAGAAATTAGTCCTTGAAGTGGAACAGTTGATTGGAGACGACACTGTCAGGGCGGTTGCATTGGATTCCACAGATGGTTTTATAAGAGGACTGGAGGTCATCGATACGGGATCTCCGATTTCAGTACCTGTAGGACCAGAAGCCATGGGAAGATTATTTAATCTTCTTGGAGAACCCATTGACAACAAAGGGGATATTACCACTAAAGAGCGTTGGCCCATTCACAGGGATCCACCCAGATTGAAAGATCAATCCACTGAAATAGAGATATTGGAAACGGGGATCAAGGTTATCGACCTGATTGCACCCTTCCCAAAGGGCGGTAAAGTTGGATTTTTCGGTGGTGCCGGAGTTGGAAAAACCGTTTTGGTACAGGAATTGATTAGAAATATCGCCATCGAACATCATGGATTCTCCATGTTTGCCGGTGTGGGAGAAAGAACGAGAGAAGGAAATGACATATACCTTGAAATGCAGGAAGCCAATGTTCTGGACAACACGGTTTTAATCTTTGGCCAGATGAACGAACCCCCCGGGGCAAGGTTCAGAGTTGCCTTAACGGCATTGACCATGGCGGAGTATTATCGAGATGTTGAGGGAAAAGACGTTTTGCTTTTCATAGATAATATATTCAGATTTGTACAGGCAGGTTCGGAGGTTTCAGCCTTACTCGGAAGAATGCCCAGTGCCGTTGGTTATCAGCCAACATTGTCCACAGATATGGGTGAACTTCAGGAACGTATTACCTCCACAAAGAAGGGGGCAATAACGTCCGTGCAGGCTGTGTATGTCCCTGCAGATGACTTGACTGATCCAGCCCCTGCTACAACATTTACCCATCTTGATGGATCGGTTGTTTTGTCAAGAAAGATTTCTGAGCTGGGGATTTACCCCGCTGTTGATCCATTAGACTCAAACTCCAAGATACTGGAGCCGGATATCGTGGGACAGACCCATTATCATGTGGCTCGTGGAGTACAGGAAGTGCTTCAAAGATACAACGAACTTCAAGACATCATTGCGATCCTTGGTATGGAAGAACTTTCAGAAGAGGATAAGCGAACGGTTCAACGGGCAAGAAAAATTCAAAGATTCTTGGGACAGCCCAACTTTGTCGCTGAAAGATTTACTGGTGTGCCTGGAGAGTACGTTTCCATTGCCGACAGTGTCAAAAGTTTTGAGGACATCTTAAACGGAAAATGCGATGACCTTCCCGAACAGGCATTCTTCATGGTTGGAAATATCGATAAGGCAAGAGAAAAGGCCAAAAAGATTAAGGAAGGATGATCTGAGTGAGCACATTCAAGACGGAGATTGTCTCTCCTGACCGAGTTGTTTGGAGTGGTGAGGCTCAAAGTGTTACCTTCAGAACAGTTGAGGGCTCCATGGGAGTTCTCGACAAGAGAGCGCCAATCGTAACTGCTCTTGATATTGCTATGATGGAAGTCAAGACTGAGAAAGGTAAAATAGAGTTTGCCGTTCACGGTGGTTTACTTCGGATGAACGGAGAAGAGCTAATTATCGTCACCGATGCGGCAGAAAAAGCAGAAGAAATAGATATTTATCGCGCAGAAAAGGCAAAGCAACGAGCCGAAGATCTTTTGGCAAAGGCAAAAAACGATGTTGAGCGATACAAGGCAAATGCATCATTGCAAAAGAACATCTTGAGAATGCATATAGGAAAAAAAAGCTGAAAAAGAGGTGTAATCATTGTTCTATCTTTCAGAACCTGTTTATGTTTCCAAGCCTTGGGGTGGTGACATCTTCAGAGATATCTACCCAAAGGCTGAATCTTCAGATATCGGTGAAGTATGGCTGCTTTCTGGTCTTCCCGGAAAAGAGACATCCATTTTTTCCATCGATGGCAGAGAATACTTACCCTCCAAGATGATAAAAAAAATTACAGGACACAATTACCCGAGATTTCCCTTTCTCATTAAAACACTTTGTGCTTCTCAGTGGCTTTCCGTACAAGTTCACCCAGATAACAGTTATGCCAAAAAGAATGAAAAAGGTGAACCGTGGGGGAAAAATGAGATGTGGTATGTGTTGGAAGCATCAGACGATGCCAAAATCATCAATGGCGTCAACGGCATTGCTTCGAAAAAAGAAATGCTGGGAATTGTTGAGGAAGGAACACTGGAAAAGAAATTAAATTACACAAAGATCAAAAAAGATAATCTCATCTACCTGCAGGCCGGAAAAGTTCACGCTTTGGGACCGGGATCGTTGATCTTGGAAGTTCAACAATCTTCAAACATCACTTACCGACTCTATGACTGGGGAAGAAACAGAGAAGTTCATGCCAAAAAGGGCAGCGAAGTCATCAACTACCGGTATCCTCAGGCTGAGATCAAAGAAACGTTCACAGAATTCAGAAATGATTATTTTTATACATACAAACAACAATTTGACGGGGAATACGTAGGAGGCTTTTGCGTATTGGTCACCCTTGAAGATATACAAATCGACGAATTTGAATGCCGAAAATATTTTCCGGTTATCATACCCCGAGGAAACAAAGTCAAGCTTACCGGGCAATGTATCGTGATCAAACCGGGAAGATGGTGGGAAAGACACGGCTGTGATTAAAAGAATAGAGGTGCTGAATGGATAGAACATTTGTGTTTTTTAAACCAAACACCGTCCGACGTGGACTCATGGGAGAAATCCTGAAACGTTTTGAGCAGAGAGGTCTAAAAATCATCGCCATGCAATTTCACAAGATGACACTTCTCCAAGCTCAAGTCCTGTATCAAGAACACGAAGGAAAAGCCTTTTACGAACCCCTAATGGAATTTGCAACCGGTGGCCCTGCCTTGTTTATGATCGTGGAAGGCCCCAGATGCGTGGAACTGGTACGCCATATCATTGGAAACACCGACCCGTTAAAAGCCGATCCTGGAAGCATACGTGCCGATTTCGCCGTCAGTGTAACAAAAAACCTTATCCATGCCTCAGATTCCATGGAAAGTTTTCAGAGAGAACACAAGATATTCTTTACAGATGAAGATATCAACGAATATGAATTAGACGTACAAACAGATCTTTAAAAAATAATATACAAGGAGGAATAACAATGCCATACGTACCAACAAAAGAAATCCTGGATGATGCCAATAAAAAGTACTACGGAGTTGGCGCATTCAACATAAACAACCTGGAATTTCTTCAAGCCATCGTTGAAGCAGCTGAAGAAGAAAATTCACCCGTTATCATTGAAACCAGTGAAGGGGCCATCAAATACGCCGGAAAAGGCAACATCGAAAGAGGGGTTCGCTTTTTCTATGAAATGGTAAAAAATTACGGAGACCACTCGAAAGTACCCGTAAGTCTTCATTTAGACCACGGAAAAGACTTTGCCAAAATCGTAGCCTGCATCAAAGGCGGATACGGATCAGTCATGATCGACGCCTCCGACCAGCCATTTGAGGGAAATTTAAATGCCACGAAAAAAATAGTGGAAATTGCCCATGCAGTAGGCATTGGAGTAGAAGCTGAACTGGGAACACTCAAGGGAATCGAAGACAACGTAGTTGCAGCTGAATCAGTCCTTGTGAACACAGACGAAGCCAGAGAATTTGTTGAAAAGACTGGCGTGGACTTCCTTGCCCCCGCCATTGGCACCAGCCACGGAGCATTCAAATTCAAAGGTGCTGCAAAATTGGATTTCGACCGATTGAAGAAAGTCAAAGAAGAAAACGGCATACCTTTGGTATTGCACGGAGCCTCCAGTGTACCACCCGAACAAATCGAACTCGCCAATCAATACGGAGCCGACATCAAAGGTGCAAAAGGCGTTCCCTTTGAAACACTGGAAGAAAGCGTCAAATATGGTATCAACAAAGTCAACACCGACACCGACCTGCGAATCACATTCATCGCAGCCGTCAGGAAATTCCTAAAAGAAACACCGGGAGCCATAGACCCAAGAAAAGTCTTCGGCCCGGCTATAGACGCCATGAAAGAAATCATCAAAGCCCGAATGAAATGCCTCGGCTCATCCAATAAAGTCTAAACGCTAATAATATGCGAATCAAAGAATAAAAGACCGTTACCAACACAAAATCCTCGTCAAGTAATACACGAAGAAACAAAAACTACCGACCCCCCTGTGTGGGGGTGCTAAACAATATAACGAAAAAAACAACGGTAACGAAAAAACACCAAACAAGCAATCAAAATCCAAAATTTCACGGGGGTGGAACAAGCACATGAAAGTACTCGTAATCAACTCAGGAAGCTCTTCCGTAAAGTACCAACTCTTGGACATGGAAAACGAACAAGTACTCTGTAAAGGACTCCTGGAAAGAATCGGTATACCCGGTTCTGTTTTAAAACATAAAAAAGCCGGACAGAAATTTCCGGTGGAAAAACCCATTGCCAATCACGATGAAGGACTAAAACTCGTTCTTGAAACCATAACCGATTCAACAATGGGAGTTATTGAAAGTCTTGATGAAATCAACGCTGTGGGTCACAGAGTCGTCCATGGTGGAGAAAAATTCACTCAATCAGCTCTAGTAGACGATGAATTGATCCGTGCCTTGGAAGAACATTCTTACCTTGCACCACTGCACAACCCGCCAAATATCATGGGGATTAAATCGGCCATGAAACTGCTTCCTGGTGTACCAAACGTTGTGGTATTTGACACCTCATTCCACACCACAATGCCCAAACATGCCTATCTTTATGCACTACCACTGGAATACTACAGAAAATTTAAAATCAGACGATACGGGTTCCATGGTACCTCTCACCGATATATTGCACAAAGAACCGCTCAGTTGATGAAAAAACCGGTTGAAGAGCTGAAAATCATTTCCTGCCACCTTGGTAACGGTGCTTCATTGGCAGCCATTGACGGTGGAAAATCCGTTGATACCTCCATGGGATTCACCCCTCTTGAAGGTTTAGTAATGGGAACACGATCTGGAGACGTTGATCCTTCGATCCTGGTTTTTCTTCAAGAAAAAGAAAACATGGCCGTTGAAGATGTCTACAACCTCTTAAACAAGAAAAGCGGAATCCTGGGACTATCCGACGGATTCAGCAGCGACATGCGAGATGTAGAAGACAAGGCGACCGAAAACGAATCGGTTTGCCGAACCGCTTTCAGTACATACGAATACAGAATCGCAAAATACATCGGTGCCTACGCAGCAGCCATGAACGGCGTTGATGCCATCGTCTTCACAGCCGGTGTGGGAGAAAATTCCCCCATGTTAAGAGAAGAAATATGTGAACAATACCTGGGATATCTGGGAGTCAAAATTGATAAAGAAAGAAACGACGTGAAAGGCGACGAACGATTCATATCAACCCCCGAATCAAAAGTCTCCGTCCTCATCGTTCCCACAAACGAAGAACTCATGATCGCCAGAGACACCATGGAGATCGTTGGATAACAAAATAATTGTAGGGGAGCATCGATGTGGGGCCAAAAAAGGCTGATTGGCTGGTTAAGCTTGCTTAACCTTGGCGTATTTTCCCTGCGGGAAAAACACCACGCTTCATAATTGTAGGGGAGCATCGATGTGTGCTCCCGGTTTAAAATTTAAACTTACCTCTCGAAAAATCACCCAAACATGGTAAAATAAGACGATGAAAAACAAAAAAACAATCATGACTGTGCTTTTGTTATTAACTGCAACACTCATTTTAATAGGCGGCATTGACCCTCTGATGAACATGAACCCGTTGATTCCGTTTTCTTTTACTTATGAATACCGGACGCCCAGTGAATGGCAAGTAGAAGTGCTTGTGGGAACCTCCCTTGACATTGCAGGTTTTTCACAACAAAGCACGGGTACTGTATTCAACACAGGACAAGTAGGGCTGAAATTCGGTTTGCCCGGTGATATCGTCTTATTGGCAACATGGCCCTGGGTGGGTGGTTATATATCCGTAGATGAGGGGACTTTTCTACCTGAATTCGACCTTTCCTTAAACGTGCCGATGACATTTGGCAGCGACATCGGAAGTTCAGCTCCGGCCATCAACATCAACACCGTCTTTAAAAAAACACTCCCACCGGTCAGATTTTCCATCGGACATAATTTATTATTCTCCAGCTCCCTGGAAATGGCCACCGAAGAGGCTACAGACGCAACTGTTGGCGAACAATACATCGGGACCGGATTGGAATGGATGATCAATCCCTATTTCAGAGTGTTTGGTGAATTTCGCTATCAGCTGAGTGCCATCAAATATGCAGAAGAAGGCGGCTTTAATTTTGACTGGCTCATCCCTGCCGGACTGGCAAAGAACATCGTAAGCATCGGCGGTGAATATATCCTGAACACCCAAAATTTCACCATGAAAACAACAGCGGGCTACTCGATCAACCTACTCCCGTTTTTTGATATAGAAGGGGGAGGAACTCCGTTCACCTCGCATAGTGTTAGTGTTGGAATCAGCTTCTTGTTCCCATTCCCGCTGGCCCCAGAATACTGGGAAAACGAATACAGTCCCCTCGGTGAAGTTCCCTAGCATTCTTAAATTCCAACCCCCAAAAAATCCTCCCCAACGGGGGGGTGCCCCCGAAGGGGGTGGGGGGGGTTCAAACGTTGTAGCAAAATAGAACAAAAAAAAGATTTCTTTGACACTATAATTGAAAAAACAAAACTCCGACCACAGGAGGTTAAAAAATGGTTCAATTCTTTAAAAGCGATGAAAAAGGTCTCAAAGAAACCACAGGATTTTCCGAAAATGGCCTCATATACGTCACGAATCCGACACAGGATGAAACCCGAATGCTTTCAAGTTTGTTAACATTTGAGCCGGATTTCATCACCGATCCTCTTGATTTGGATGAACGGGCAAGAATCGACTTCGATGATCACGCTACTGAGATCATTATAAAAGTACCGTATAAGGATGAAGAGGATGTAAAAATAACATATAAGACCATACCGTTGGGTATTGTGATAGGTGAAAACTTTGTTTTGTTCGTTTGTAGATATAGGCTGCCTTTTCTAGAAACGATGATTGAAAAGTCTCAACTGGATCCAAACAAAAGAAGTCAGATGATCTTTCAGATATTCTACAGAAATGCTATTTTATTTTTGAGCTACCTGAAAGAGATCAACAAAATTTCTGATACTACAGAAGAAAAATTACAAGAGACAACTCATAACAGAGAGCTGGAAGTCCTCATGTATTTGGAAAAAAGCTTGGTGTACTTCACCACATCCCTCAGGTCCAATGAAATCGTCATGGAACGTATACTCCGAGGAACTATCCTGGAAATCTACGAAGACGACAAAGAATTGCTGGAAGACACCATCGTCGAAAACAAACAAGCACTGGAAATGGCTCATATATACAGCGACATTCTATCGGGCATGATGGATGCCTTCGCTTCAGTCATTTCCAACAATTTGAACGTGGTCATGAAAATCCTCACCGTTGTAACAATCATCATGCAAATTCCGACTATACTTACGGGTTTTTATGGTATGAATGTAGGCTTACCTTTCCAAAATGACGTTTTTGCATATGTTTATGTCATTGTGTGGTCTTTGGTAGCAGCGGTATTGGTTGTGTTTTGGTTCAAAAAGAAAAAATGGATATGATTGGATGATTCCCCTACACCAATAATTAAGGGGTTTACAAAGTTTTTGTTTTAATTCCCCCCTCTCTGGGGGGGGGAGGGCCACTTGTGGCGGAGGGGGTGCCCTTTTTTAGTTCTTGCAGTGGAACCATAACATTAATAAGATTATTTTGGGAGAATGGTATAAGAAAATGATATAATAAATAGTAGATTATCATGAAAACAAAATCCGAATATATTTTGATAAGGCAATCTTAGATGCTATAATATACAAGGATATTTATATGGGGTAATTACACTCAAAAAAAATTTGAAAGGGGGTGCCCTGAGACCCCAAAAAAGGGGAATCAGGATAAAGATGCAATCAAGAAAAAGAGTATGGCTGTTATTTACAGCGGTAATTATTGCAGTATTTGCAATGGTTGGATGTATACCGGAAATAACACCTGACAAAACGCCACCGAAAGTAACGGCGAAAACAGCTACGTTATCGGCTACCACAATCGAACAAGGTGATACATTAACGGTGACGGTAGAGGTGACAGCTGAAGATAAACGAAGTAATCTGAAAAATGCTCAGATTAGGTTATTAATGCAAAAACCCGGTGAAAACGGATTTTCCGAGGTAGATTCTATCACAAAGCCCTTCGCGGAAAAAGTAAAAACCGGTACTGTATCAAACGCTTTCGAACTTGTTGGTTCGAATTTTAATGTTGGAGGAACGTACAATTTTAAAGCGGAAATTTGGGTTTCAGACGTTAAGGATAATACCTCCCAAGAGCCTGCTGAGGTACCAACGACGTCGTTGACGGTTGAAGGGGCTGGGCCGGTTGAGCCAGTAATTACCATAGAATTCGACCCTGAGCCAATAGAAGTCTACCCTGATGAGCCAGGTGTTCTTCCTGAAACATTTGATATCACTGTAAGAGGAACACATACCGAAGCGGATCTTGCTTATTTGAAAGCGGAAATCTATTTCCAAGGTGGAGAGGAAGATCCTGAATGGAGTAATTACGTTGAATTATCAGGATCAACACAAATAGAGCTTAGTGAAGAGGATATTACAATTGATATTGGTGATTCTTTGCAGGAAGATATCCATCTGAAAATTGTTTTAAAAGATAAGGATGGAAACCCACTTCCAATAAAAGATGCTTCTGATAATGATGTTGAAGTGACACAATACACCATCTCCAAAACAGATATCGCATTCATCAACCAAGAATGGCATGTTGGTGATGAACGAATTGTTGAGAATGCCCAGAGCATTGGAAATTATGAGGAAGATGAAGACCCTTCTGTTATACCAACAGAATCACCTACGGTTTACGAACTTCCTTTTGGTATAACGACATTGACTTTTGATGTTTATCCAAGCCAGGCAATTCCAACAAATATGGCTAAGGTATTCATCTATTCCGAACCGGAAGACATTTTTCTTCAGGAAGATCAGTTTAAACGTGGTGAAAGCTCACAAATAGAAAATCTGGGTGGCGGTAACTACAGAGCCTCTATCGAATTTGCAAACTTGAGTGCAGACAACGCCAAATGGTTGGCTTTGTTTATTGAAGGAGCAGCAAAACCATGGTATGTTTGGAAGATTTCTGCTGCGGACCACGTTACGACACCACAAGTTATCTTAAAAGACTTTGGAACCATTGAGGAATTCATAGAAGGAAAGCCCATCGAAGTACAACTCAACCTGAAAGATGAGTTGTTACTTTCGCTGGAAGATCTCAGAATTCAGTTCTTAAATAATCAAGAAACTTCTTATCTTGAAGAATTGATTTACAATCTTAACCAGCAATTACCACAGGATGCTCAGTCAACACTTGGTTGGCCGACAGATGATTCCTGGAGATTTGCTGTTAGATATCATGCAAAAGTGACATTTGAGAACTATCCGGAAGCTTTTGAGGATATTAGAAAAAGAGATCTTGAACCTGATCCGGACCCAAAAACAGTTTATGCAATTAGTGATCCAGTATATTTGTACGATGGCACACCACCTTCACATAGTTGGCAACGTTATGATGCGGATACTGGTGTAAAGGTAAACTGGAACAACAACTTTATCACCAATGACATGCTTTATTTCTTTGGTGTACCTGACAGACAGATTGAAGGATTAAACAGGCCTGAATACATCACTGATTTGGCAACTATGACGGTTCATGTGTACCCGGAATTTGTCGTTGTTCATAAGGATTC
>JAYEGQ010000048.1:0-22308 GCA_034659095.1 Thermotogota bacterium | reverse complement strand
TTCCTAAGAGTGCGTTGGTTGATATATTAAGGGTAACTGGATTCATTGGTAGTATGATTACATTCTCATCCAATTCATTGGATGTATACAATACAATGACACAAAGTAATGTTCAGCTGCCATTTAATTATAAAAATGACGATTCGGACAACAATAATGATCAATCAAATAACGACAATCAAAATCAATGAAGATAACATTTAATGGGAATATAGAGCTAGCCGAAATTCACGGTTTAAAGACCGAAAATGTAGATATGCACTCACATCTTCTGCCGGCGTTTGACGATGGTGTTAGTGAATTAGAGGAATCACTTAAGATTATACGTCAAATTAAACAGAAGGGTGCGGAGGCTTTGTTTTGGACACCACATTTGAATTTAGGTTCATTTGGAGACATCACAAAGAGTACCATTACAGAGCATTTTAAGGAGTATGTTGACATCATCAGACAGCAAACAGGGATTGAATTATTTTGTGGATCAGAATTATTTTGCAGTCCGCCTATTCCAGAAAAGCTTGTGCCATTGGGGGATAGTGATTTTGTTTTGATAGAATTTCCTCTGGATGTTTACCCTAGATACCTATTTGACACCATATATAATATTCAAATATCAGGATACAGAGTGATTATGGCTCATGTGGAAAGGTATCAATGGTTGTTTCCGAAAAAAAAGCGTTTTTTCAAAACAACCGTAGATTATTCATTGGTGAAAGAACTTAAAACCAAAGGGGTTTATTTTCAGGTTAATTATTCAACAATAAAAAAAATATCTCTCCACAAAGAAGTAATGCCAATTTTAAAGGAAAAGAAAATTGAGTTCATTGGTTCAGATAAGCATCATGAAAGGGATAACAGACCTTTGATTGATTTTATTGAACTCAATGAAATGGATTTCTAAGCAGGAGGTATATTTTTGACAGACCAATACAATGTTCAAAATGCAAGAGATCAGGAAGTGGAGCTCTCACTGGAAGATATTATTTTTATGATAAAAAGAAGATTCTGGTGGGGTTTTTTTACAGTTGTTTTTGTTATTGCGGCTACGGTTGCATACTTATTAATAGCTATACCCCAGTACACTTCAACGGTGACGATCAAGGTTAATCCCACCTCACAGTCATCTTCTGTTTCCAACATTTTTTCCGGGGGTTTGCCTGGAATGGGTGGTAGTAATGATATTTCAACAGAAATAGAGTTGATTAAAAGTAAAACAAATCTTGAAGCCGTTATTAAAGAATTGAATTTGGTGGATGTATTAATCGAAGAAGATAGTGAAGCAAGACAAAAATATACTCAGGAGCAATTGATTCAAATTGCCGTTAACGAGTTGGCAAATGAAGATTATATATCCGTTTCACCTGTCAAGGATACCCAAATCGTGGAAATTTCTGTTGAAATATTTTCTCCAGAGTTAGCTAAAAATATTGCGGCCACTCTGGCAAAAGTATACAATGACCAGTTAAAAGAATATGCCCAAAGAGAATTGAAAGTTACAAGAGAGTTCTTGGAAAAACAAATTCCTTTAGCTGAAAGAGACTTGAACGAATCTATTTTAGCTATTCGTCAATACAAAGAAAAAACCGGTATCTTTAATTTGAGTAATCAAGCCCAATATCTTCTGAATATGTTTTCCAAATACGATACACAAATTGATCAATATGAAATGACTGTGAAGACTACCGAAAACAATATTCAAACATTAAAAGAAAAATTAAAGGAAACAAATGCCGAAATTATTACATCTGAAACAATCTCGATTAATCCACTTGTACAGGAATTACGAAGCAAATTAACAAATGCCAAAATTGATCTTGCTGCCTTACAGGAAATGTACCCTTCAACGGATCCCAGGATTGTACAAAAAAAGAAGATCATTCAGGAAACAGAAAGTGAGTTATCTGACCAAGTGACGGAAATTGTATCAAGTCAACAAAAGATAGATAATCCTTTGTACAGTGAACTTGTATCAGATATTACAAAGAAAGAAATCTCCTTACTTCTAGCACAAGCAAATCTGGAAGCGGTTCGCGAAGCAAGGGAAACATATGAAAAGCGATTATGGGAATTACCTAAGATTGAACAGGACTTGGTCCAGCTGGAGAGAGAAAAAAGACTCAACGAAGAGCTTTTCACGTTGCTAGCTAAAAAATTAGAAGAAACCAAAATTGCTGAAGCCTCGGTAGTAGGAAATTCATACATTGTGGATGAAGCAAAGATACCATTGACTTCTTCCAGTCCAAACAAGAAATTAACACTGGCAATAGGCGGAGTACTTGGAATCTTTCTGGGTGTACTTATCATTTTTATTGTGGAATACGCGGATAAAACAATCAGATCAGAGGAAGAGATAGAACGATTGGTTCATAACAAGATTCCTATCCTTGGCCGTATCCCCAGATTTAAAGTAACTGAGGGAAAGGAAATGATTACCCATTTTGATCCGACCTCTCCTGAATCCGAATCAATTAAAATGGCAGCAAACAATATATTGTACATGCGCCCGGAAAAAACTCAGATTATGGCAGTCACAAGCTCAGGTCCAGGCGAGGGAAAGACAACGTTTGTTGGTAATATGGCAAACATTCTATCTCAGAATGGAGAAAGTGTTTTAGTCATGGACATGGATATGAGAAAACCGAGAATTGAAAAATTCTTTGGTATACCACAAAACAAACAAGGATTAGTGAACTATTTTGCTAATCAGGCGAATTTAGATGATTTAATAGTAAATGTACACGAGCGAGTTGATGTTTTACCCGTTGGTCCTATTCCTCCCAATCCCACAGCGCTGTTAGCCTCCAAGAAAACAGGCGAGCTTTTTGAAAATGTAAAGGAAAAATATGACCGAATTATCATAGACACCCCACCGATCATGGCGGCTGCGGATGTTAGTATTTTCGCCGGTAAAATTGATGGGATTATCATGGTAACCATGCTGAATCAAACGATGAGACCTTCTTTTAAGATTGCATTAAACAATTTATTTAATTCAAAGGCTGTTTTGTTAGGGTTTGTAGTCAATGGGATTTCAAATAAAAATTCCAATTATTATTATTATTACTACAACAACAAAGATGGTAAAAAGAATCGAAAGAATAAAAAAGGATGAGTATCCGAAAATGATTGAGATAAAAGAAGTTAATACACCTGTTTTACGAAAGGCTTTTATAAAGCTTCCTTATCAAATATATCGAGACTCTGCTCAATGGGTCCCAATGTTTGTTAATGATGCGAAAAGGCTGGCTAACAAAAAAGGTTCTTTATTGTTTGAAAACGGACCTCAAACCCTGTATGTCGCATTGAAGAACCAAAAAGTTGTAGGTCGGGTATGTCTTGGAATAGATGAGGTTTTAAACGAGGCAAAAGACTATAAACATGCTTATTTTACACTTTTTGAATGTGTGAATGACGGTGAAGTGGCAAAGGCAATGATGGATCAATGTGTTAATTGGGCAAAAGAGAAAGGGATGAAATATTTAAAGGGCCCTGTATCTCCAACAAATGGGGATGATTATAGGGGATTGCTCATAAATGGCTATGAAAACCTACCTGCAATATTAATGCCTTTTCATCACCCTTATTATAAGAATTTTTTTGAAAAGTATGACCAATACTTAAAATACTTAGCATATGAAGCGGATATTGAAAAACCGATTCCCGAAAAAAATTTAAAAACAATCAAAAAAGCCTTGGACCTTTATGGAAAATATACTTCAGATGAAATTGACAATATGGACGAAATCACACTTGGGGAAACCATTTGCCAAGTGCTTTTTGAACAGCGTGGTTTTAAAGCTGAGTCAGTTCCATTAAATACAAGAAGTCATGTTGAAGCAGCTACAGAAAGCGTACAAAAGGTTATGGCAGAATCTTACCCTGAAATTTGGGAAGAAGACCTGCTTCCACCTACAAAATCTGAAATACGTGAAATGATTAAAGAGCTTAAATTTGTCATTGATCCGGGAATGGCCCTTCTCGTGAGAAAAGGCAATGAACCCATCGGAGTAGCCCTTGCAGTTCCTGATTTTAATAAGGGTATAAAAAAAGCAAAAGGACGTTTTTTCCCCTTCGGATGGTACCATATCTTAAAGTCAAAACAACGTACTAATATATCGAGAGGTGTCATCCTATTTGTGATAAAAAAATATCAAAAACAGGGGATTCCAGGATACATGGTTTTAAAATTCAGAAAAAATCTTTTGGAACTAGGATATAAAAAAATGGAATTATCCAGTATTAGTGCTATGAACGAAATGATGAACGGTGTTTACGAATGGATGGATTTAAAAATCAGCAAAGAATATATGGTATTTGGGTGCTCGGTAAATGGTGAGCAACTGACTCTTGAAGAGATCTATGGAAATGCAGCTGATAAAGTCAGGGCTTTTAGGGCTAAAAACCAAAAATAATTTTTAACCTGTAATGCTGAATATATTTAATATAATAAACTCTAATATTAAGTTTCCCGAATAACAAGGGATACTTTTAAGATTTTTCTTTTGGTGTTTTTTCTTTTACCCTGAATCCGTTGATTAAGCATCTTTACGGCCTCATAACCTTCGTTTTCCTTATCGATATGAATGGTTGTGAGTTTTGGTGAAAAGATGGACGAAAAAACGATATTATCGTATCCCACAACGGATATTTTTTTCAGTAAATCCTTGTTAATATTCGATTATCCATGAAGAAGTTAAACCTGAATTTGGACATATTGTTCAGCCTCCTGTATTTTGTGTTTTGTTGTTAAATTAATTTAAAAAAACTTTTCTCCACGAAAATTCGTAAGCTGGGGTTATTTAATTATAGCAAAATTAGGAGAAATAAGCAAAAGTGTTTATATTTTTTTTAGATATTGTTTTTCTCTGTGTGAATAAATTGTTTAAGACTTTTTCTGTGATTTCCGTGAAATCCCGTTACCGGATTTGCACATATCATTGAATTTAATATGGCTTCTTCGGTTGATTCCACAACGGCTTGAAAGAGTGAATCAAGATGTTTGTCATGTAAAACCTTCATGTTTTGAAAACAACCGCTATTCTTATGATAGAAGTTCCCGGTTGAAAAAGCGATGACAATTTCTCCTGAGCCATGAGAAGTGAACGATCCTGTCCTGGCTATACCGTTTTGAACTCTTTTGCAAATCCTTTTTAATTGTCGTGAATCCAGGGGAACGTCCGTTGCAACGATGGTGATAATCGAGCCATTATCTATTTCTTTAGAGATTGTTTCTTTCCTTTTGATCGCTTCACCAATTTTTTCTCCCTTGATCATTAAATCTTCCAATAACCCGTGATTGGATAAGACCAGCACACCCAAGGTAAATGATTTCGAATCATATTCTATCAGCCGGGAGGCTGATCCGATACCCCCCTTCAATTGATAACAAGACATCCCCTTTCCCGCACCTACATCACCCTCGGCAAAGTTTTCTTCTGCATTTTTAAATGCTGAAAAAAGATGTTCTTTTTTTACCACCCTTTCAGCGATGTTGTTCAAATAACTGTCGTTACATTCAGCTACAACCGGGTTGAAGCTTTTCAAATCAAGGTCTTCTTCTTCGCATTTATCAATCATATAGTCAATCAAGGCATCTTGCATCAATCCCACGTTCAATGTGTTGGTGAGAACGATGGGACTTTCCAGTTCTCCCAGTTCTTCGATTTGAACCAAACCGGTTGTTTTACCGAAGCCGTTGATGACATAAGACGAACAAACTGGCCGATTGATATAAGGGTTTTCCGTTCCGGGGATGATGACCGTACACCCGGTTTTGTGTTCAACAGTATCAATCGTGCAGTGACCGACTTTTACACCCTTAACATCTGTTATTTTATTGTGTTTGCCTCTTTTCATCTTTCCAATTTGTACACCGTAATCCGCGATGCGTTTTTGATTCAAAGTGATCACCTCTTGTAGGATTTGCTTTTGCTAAATTCTAACATAAACAATTATTGACACAAGCTGTACTATATGTTATAATACAGATAGATTCGGAGGTGTTACATTTGTGGATGCGGATAGAATTAAGATCGCCACTTCCTGTTTATGAACAGATTAAAATGGGGATCAAAGAAGCGGTTATGAGAGGCCAGTTTCAGAGAGATTCTCAGATTCCTTCTATCAGGGAGTTGGCTAAGGATATACAAGTGAATCCGAATACAGTAGCCAGGGCATACCGGGAACTTGAACGGGAGGGGATTATCTTTTCAAGACCAGGTATTGGGTTTATGATCAATGTCAACAAAGCAGGGATCAAAAGTCAATTGTTAAAAGATCTTGAGAGAGAAATGTTCCCTCTTGTGAGTCGAATGAAGAAAGCAAATATTACAAAAGGGGATGTCATTGAGGTGATCGACAAGTTATGGAAAGAATAATTGCAAACGAGACGGAAAAAAAGGCGTTGTTCATTCAAGGATTGGATAAAACCTACAGAAGTGGCGTACAAGCAGTTAAAGGTGTTAATTTCATAGTGGAAGAAGGTGAAGTACATGCTTTATTGGGTCCCAACGGGGCCGGTAAAACCACTACGATTAAATCCATCCTGGGCTTTATCAACTATAAAGGGGATATTAAAGCCAATTACAGGATTTATTATCTTCCCCTTGATTTTAAACTGTCACAGGGACTGGAGTATCTCTCAGCCCAAAGAGACAAGGAAAAATTGATTATACTAACGGAAGATGAAACTGCTATTGAAACCTTAAGAGGGGAAACGGATACTCAGGAAGTAATACCCAACCTGGAGATATTCTGTAACCTTTTCACCGCAATTGTTTGCCCTCATCGTTCAACAGCTCATTGGTGTAAGCTTTTTCTACAGCCTGTTTTTACTTTTTTCCGTCTTGTTTAACGATCAAATTAAACCGATCCTTGCAGGCATCATTGTTATCGTGGGACTTCCCTTTTTATCCATGTTCGAAAGCATCAAATGGCTGAATCCCTATCCATATGCTCTGGGGACCCAAGTGATCAGCAAAGGAACATTTGACGGGATTTATTCCCTGGCATTGATTGTGATAACGGCAGTTATCACTTGGATCGGGTTGGAAGTCTTTAAAAGAAAGGAATTTTAATCGTTCCTATCTAATATAGTTAAAGGCCTTGAAAATCCCTTTCAGGGCCTTTTCTGAATGTTTCAAAGCATCCGCGCGCCACATATGATCAGAAGGGTAAAACATCTGTGTATATTCTGCTTTGTAATGCTCTAGAAGATCTGGGGAAACAAGTCCTTTTTTTAGCTTTCGGGCATTGATTGTATTTCTTAAGGATTTGAGAAGCCCTCCCAAATCATCTCCATAAGTTCCAAATTCAAAATTGCATGCGTAAAATGATTTTTCGGGTACATGAACACGTTTCATATGATACAAATAATCGATCATATCCCCATTTATTGAATAGAATTCTTCCTTATCGGTTTTCCTAACATCAGGATAGGAAAAAAGGTTTTTTAACTTGGAAGAGGAATGTTTTTCCAAAGCAGAATTGACAATCAGCATCTTGTCCTTTGGTCCATAACCGGTGTGTAAATCGATAAAGACCATTTTATTGTAATCTTCTTCGAAGAGATTGTTGAAAAGTTTGATCATGACCTTTGTGGAAGACTCGTAAGAGTTCCCACCGTAATAAAGGCCATCCGGTGATGAATACTGCCCACTCAACAAAGCCTCTTTAAATTTTTCCGGTTTGGTACGAATGAGTTGACCCAGGGTGGTAAAAAAGAAATCCATTTTGTTAAACAGGGGATCTCCCAGTACCGTTGTGCTTTCGAAGTAGTCTCTTGCGCCCATATAAGCCTCATTATGGGTGATGTTGTCCCAGCTTCTGACAAAATTCCTGTTCAAATCCACGTTGTTTTCGTTGTTTCTTTCATACCTAGCCATGCCATATGGATTAATCCCGTGAACCAATACGATAGAAGTGTCCTCTGGACTGATAACATCCTTAAATTGATCCACAAAAAAATTGATCACAGCAGCTCCCACATACCCTTCAATACCATGCAAACCCGAAGTGATACAGAGCAAATTCTTTTTAACCGTAGAGTTGAACCGGGCGAAGTCAATAAACCGGTTTTCAACAATCTCTTGATCCCATATTCTTACATCATTCCAAATGTTTTTATAGTTATTCACACTCTGATGAAATACTTGTCGTGAGTCTTCATAGGTCTTGCTGTAAAACTTCATGTAATCAGTCATTTCATCACCCTCAAAAACTTGCTTTCGACCTTTTAAAAATACTTCTACTATCATATGTGACAAGAGCCGGTTGAGAACTATCAGACTAACAGTAAAATGATTGTAGTCTTCATTTCGGTACTTTAATTATTATAACAAATGAATCATCGTATAAAACAAAAAAGGGAACATATATTACATCAATGAGAAGTGGATCATTTATTCCCTTATTCTTGCTTTATATCTCTACCATTAAGATTAAACGGTGAATCTTTCAATCTCACGGTTTAATTTTTGTGCCAATTCGGTTAATGCATTAGTTGCCTGATTAAGTGTATCAACAGATTTTGTTTGCTGTTCTACCTGATCCACCATTGATTGCACTTGAGTTGATACATTAACCATTGATTGAGCGGATTGATCCATGGCGCCTGCGATTTCATCAGCAGCAGCACTTTGTTCTTCAGCAGTACTATTAAGGGTTTCTACTGATTCTAAAATAGTATTCAAATTCAAGGAAATTTTTGTAAATTTATCTAATGCCACTGAAGCCTTTTCGTTCACTGTATTAACAATTTCTAATGTTTTATCCGATGCAGCATTGACTGAATTGACACCGGTGCTAATTTCTTTCAGCATTTTTGAGATATCATTGGTTGCATTTTGGCTTTCGTCGGCAAGTTTTCTTATTTCATCGGCAACAACGGCAAACCCTTTTCCGGCTTCTCCAGCTCTAGCCGCTTCAATAGCTGCGTTTAATGCTAGCAGATTAGTTTGTTCTGATATTCCGGAAATTGCTTGTACGATTTTTCCAATGTTTTGTGTTTGTTCCTGTAAGACAGTTACGTATTTAGATGTTTCGCCAGCTTGATTTTCCGCTTCATTCAGGATATCGGCAACCATGGTAAGAGACTCTTCCCCAAGTTTGATATCAGTTGAAGTTTCTGAAGTTTTAGCGAAAAGATTTCTGGAAACGTCCGAAACATTTCTTGCAGAGGCTGCTACTTCTTCAATTCCTGAACTTACCTCCTCAATTGCAGCAGAAGTGTCCTGAACTTCTGTTTCTGTGCTTGAGGCGATACTTTTCAGTTTTTGAGCAATTGCAGAAGAATCATCGGATATATCCTTTAAATCCGTAGAAGCTAAATTGACCTGATTCATCGATTCCTTCACACTTTTCAGAGTGTTTTTCATGGAAAGAACAATTTCCTTTAATGCTGACTCTGCCTTTCCTATCTCATCCTTTTTTTCTCTTGTGCCGAAATCGACCGTAAAATCTAATTTTTTGATTATTTCAGTTTTACTTAATAATGATTTCATTGATCTCTTGATGTTGAACTGCATGAAAAAAGCAATAAACAAACTCAGTAGTATTGAAAGCAAAATGATAATGACGATAAATTGATTGCTTGTATAAATAACATTGATGCTCTCATCACTCTTTGAGTTGATTTTCAGTAAACTATCATCCAAATCCACTGTTTTGTTGTCTGTTATTGCTGAAATAGTATTCATTATTTCATCAACAGAGTCACTGATATTACGATTGATAATATCTAACGCCATACTTCTTGATTGTGTCACCAAAGATTCGTAATAAGAAATATCTTTTTCGATCAGGGCAATCTCAGCATTTAAATTTGTCAAATCCGTGTTTAATTGGTTAAGCGTTTCCAGCTTTTGGATATAATAATCTAATGACAGCGGAATGAGATTAGTGGTAACAGCATTTAAGGCCCCGAATCCGGATTCAGTTTGTAATTGGACAAATTCAACGATTTCGTTTTTGATCTTTCGAATTTTTTCGAGCTCTGTATCTCCATCTTTCGGGTCTAACAATAAATTACGAGTTCCCAGAATCAACTTCGAGAAATTACTAATCGTAACACCGCCACCTAATACATCTTCTTCCCATAGCAATTCCAGTTCAAATACACCGAAATCCTGAATTCCTGCGTCTTTTGATAGGGCATCACGTATTTTTGATTCTATTTCTGGGGTATACTCATCCGGATTGGTGTAATCTTCTTTTAGTGATTCAAAAACCTTTTTAAAATCCTGGATTTTCCAGTTGTAAACCTTAAACAATTTGTCTTTTTCGCTGTTTATGTTCATTTGTTGACTTTCAATATCATACAATTCTTTTTGTTTTTCCAAGATCAATTTCTGTGAATTGATCTCTTCAATCTTGTTGGAATAAACTCCTTCCACTTCATATGCGATATTCTGTAATTGTGTTTCTAATTGGTCGAAAAGATTCAGATTTTTAGCTTGACTGATGATATGCTCATGCTGCTGTTGAAATAACTTCAACAAGTCATCTTGGTCTTCCAAATCATCTACATATCCCATTTTCAACACAATTTGGAGCATTTCGTTTATAGCATTTGAGAATTCTTCCACATCTTTAAATTCTAAAAAAACATCTCGTGAAATATTGACTGTTTTTTTTATTTGATCACCATCTGATTGAATTTGAGATGTGGACAATAAAGATAAAGCGAAAATCACAGCAAATAAAATAATAATTAAAGCAAAACTGAAAAACAATTTCTTAGAAATAGTCATATTCACCCTCCCGGATAAAAAAAATCTAAATGGAATTGTTGGTTTATATGTATGTGTAAATACCCTGATATATTTTAACATAGTTTCATTATCTATACATATATACAATTTCGAATAATTGATTAAGAAATAACAATAGAACTAATTATTATTGAGATTGTTGTAGGTTACTTATTCTGAATATTCCATCATATGAATGCTGAAAATTGATATTATCTTGCCTTAGTTTTATAATAAAAAGAAATGATGTAATATGTAAAAATAGGCTTATAAACAAAAAGGAGATGCCAGTCATGAAGAAAAACACTTTCATTTTTTTTGTTAGTATTTCTTTTCTAAGTAAATGCACTATTTAAGGCAATTCCAGTTCAAGCAATAGAGTTATTAGGTATTTTATTGATGATAGACCGTTTCACCTTGTGAAACAGTTTCTTTTATTTTTAATGCTTTATCTGCTATAACAAAACTGGCAACGCCTTCCTCGCGAATGTATCCGCACCCCTCTTTTGAGATACCGAAGAAATCCGCTACATTGGAAGTGAAAATCTTCAAGCATGTTTCTATTGAGTGACCATTGTCTATGGATAGATGTTTGAAAGCCTTATATAATGTATCAACCGGCGCGGTTTTTACAGAGACAAAGTTTCCTTTTTCATCGAAAACCGGCATGGACCCCCAGCCGTCTGAAGAACACAGAATATTTTCTACCGGGATATTTTCATTGAGAAGGGTGTTGATACCTTCTATGGACTTTTCTCCTGCTGTGAAGTCGATATAACCCCCGTAATTCACAATCCAGTCTTTTCCTTCCCGCAGTGTTTGTGCTGTTCTGTTAATATGGGTGGGAAGCATCTGATGAGGTGAAATATCTCCAAGAGCGACAGCTTCTCTAAGCAAATCCAACCCCGTTTTAACAGCGCCTACGTGTATAATAGCCTTTCCAGCTTTACTTGAAAGCATTCCGGCAACCCTGGCTTTTAAGAGTATACGTCTGAATTCATCTATTGTGATACCGGAGCTTCTGTGATCGGAAATGGCGATTTCACCAATACCGATATATTCGGGTATAAAGACGATGTCTTCCTGTAAATCATCCAAAAGCGTTACCAAAGGCAAAGCGTAATTTCCCGTCATGAGGAAGGTTTTCAAGTGGTTATTTGTGAATTTTCTGGCTTGTCCCAAGAGTTCACGGTGGGTTCGTGTGATGCCGTCTGTTCCCAAAACACCAATGACCGTGGTTGTTCCTGATTTGAAAAAGTCTTCTTCACTTTGTGGTGTAGTTCTTGTGAAAAAGCCTCCTTCACCACCGCCACCGATAATGTGGACGTGGCCATCCACAAAACCCGGAAAGCACTGATAACCAGAATAATCTTTTATTTCGGTTTCCTGTTCAAAGGGTGGTTCTATTGTCTTGGCAATCTTGACAATCTTGTCTGCGTATAAGAGAATATCTCTTTTACCTACTTCTTCAGGGGCATATATATGAAGGTCTTTGTATAGTTTGAATTTAGACATGACTGACATTCCTTTTCGCTTCCATTTCTTTTTCAACCAGTTGGACAAATGAACCCATGAGTGTTCGAGTGATCTTGCCATCAACCTGATAGAGCTTTTCCCCAACTTTATTGACCGGCATAACTTTAGAAACAGTACTGGCCAGGAAGATTTCTTCCGCGTGTTTGATCTCATTCAAAAACACCCTTCTTTGAACAACGGGTATTTGGAATTCTTTACAGAGAGTAAGAACCTTTTTTCGGGTAATTCCGGGAAGGATGTTGTCAATTTCCGGTGTTGCAATGATCCCGTCTTTCACAAAGAAATAGGTTGAACTTCCTCCCTCAGTGATGTATTTTCTTTTCTTATCATCTACACGGAACATTATTGAATCGTAGCTTTTCTGAGAGTAGGCAAAATTCTTCGCCATGCAATTGGCCAACAAGTTGATGGTTTTATGTTCACACAATTGATGTCTTAAATCCGGGTAAAGGGTTAAGGATACACCTTTTTCCCAATTCTCGGGGTTGATGTGCCTTAAAGGAATGGTAAGGATGGCAAAAGTACCTTGATGCTCATCACGAAATCCATGTTCACGATATTCATCATCACCACGGGTCAATTCCCAGTAAAGTTCACCATCGTAGAGTTGATTCTTTTCTATTAAATCAATAGATTGTTGATAACACTCTTCAGAGGTATAGTGGAACGGTATTTTTAAAAAGTCAGCGCTTTCTTTCATTCTTTTATGATGATCCTCCAAGAACAAGGGAATGCCATCAATGATTCGAATGACTTCAAACAAGCCGTCGGCAAAAGTGAATCCTCTGTTTTCTATTCTGATGTTTTTTTGATTTTTATCCGTTAGTTTTCCATCAAGATAACAGTACATAATATCACTTATAATGTGGGAAATAGCTTATTGCCATCGGCTCTAAACCGGAATTGTTGTGGTTCTTTCAACAGGAAGCAGGAATCCAAGTCATGATAAGAGAATGCCCCTGTACCGCAAGCAAAATGGACACTTTGACCGATACCGACTCCGGCTTCACCCATACAGCCGATCATGAGTTTTTTATTTGCCGTTTGGGCGATTTCCACAATTGCTAAGGCATCAGAAAGACCGGATTTCATCAATTTGATGTTGATATAATCCACACAGTCTTCCCGAACCAATCGCAGGGCATCATATTTGGTTTTACAGGTTTCATCAGCCCCTACCGGATAATGACAATTATTTCTCACCAGTCTCATGCCGTCAAAATCGTATACATCCACCGGTTGCTCGAAGATTCTAATGTTGACACCGTTTTTATACATCCGGTCAGCAAACTGTATCGCCTCTTTGGCAGTATATCCCAAATTGGCATCCACAATATAACAGGCCCCTTTGGTGGCTTCAGCTACGGCAAGAACTCGATCGATATCGTGATTCAGGTCTTCTCCCACTTTGAGTTTTAAGGTGGTAAATCCCTTGTCAAATGCCTCTTTTGCCCGGATGACCGTTGTCTCTAAATTATCGATGCTAATGGTTAAATCCGTTTCGATAAAGTCCTTTCTTCCACCGAGAAGCTGGTATACGGGCAAATTAATCGTTTGGCTGAGTCCGTCCAGAACGGCAAATTGGACGGCCGCTTTTAAACTGGGTGCGGTTCTTGAAAACTTATCAATCTGGTCAAATACCCTTCGATAATTTCTTACATCCAATCCGTTGATTTTATCCAATATCTCATCTCTGTATTTCAAAAGACCTTCAAAAACCTCTCCGTTTACACGAAAAGACCTTGATGCTTGTCCCAATCCAACGATACCGTTATTCAGCGACAATTCAACGGTGATAACTTTTGAAGATGTTGCCACACTGTTGGTAATGTGAAATGGTATCTCATATTCAAATTCTTCCGACTTAAACTGCAGATTCTTTATCACACTCATGATTATTCATCCCTTTCCTTATTATCTGTGATTTCTTCAAAAGTAATAATCTCTTTGGCACTAACCGTAGCTTCGTCTTCCACTGGGCCGATATCCGTTTCCATTTCTCCCGTTTGGTTATCATACGGGTCGTTTCGGATAAATTGCTTTTCAGGGAAGAACGACGCCATGAATCCTGTTGTTGTAACCATCCTAAAAGAATCCAAGTTGCCAAAGTAGAACTCGCGGTATTCTTCCTTGTTCCTTCTGGCACCGCCAAAAGAACAATCCACCGGAAGCCATCCATAGGGTTCGCAATAAAAGAAAGCCCAGTCATGATTGCCCGGAGTGATGGGATTTGCATACCATCCGGATTGCCATCGTGCAGGGACACCACAAATACGACATAAAGTGATAAACAGCAGGGCTTGTACACCACAGTCTCCCTTCAGGTTGATGGCTGCGTATGTTGAAAGGTCCTCATAGAATTTGTATTCCTTCATGAACGAGTATTTTACATTCAAGGTAATCCAATCGTAAATTCGTTTTGCGATCAAATAAGGATTCTTTTCATCCCCTTTGATCTGACCTGCCAAATAACCCAGATATGGTGTAAAGACGATATGAGGCAGCTGTTCTTGTAGATAGGCATCCATGTTGAGCTTTGGAGCAGTCACTAGCTGGGGATCTACATTGGATATGATTTCGGTGATTTGGTATTCAAATTCCACACGGAATGATATTTCTTCAGATTGATTATAAGGTCTTTTTGTGAAAAGTGTTCGTTGCGGATGATTATTTCTGGATACCGTGAAGTCTTTTATGGAAGTCTTGATGTTAGAAGATACCCGTTGCTGTAAATCCGATTTGGGTAAAGGCAACCAACATTTGACGACAGTGGACTTCTCGGGAGCCTTCACCAGTTTTTTGGTAAAGGCCCCTCTGACCCGATAAGCTTTTGGGGAATCACCCCGAAGTAATTCATCCAATCTCTTGTGGAGAAGTTGTTTGGACGCTTCTCTTTCTTCATCGGGGGTCTTTCTTTCGTTATAGGGCGGTTCGGCAAAACACAAATTCTCCGCGAATCTTCTTTCAAAAAAGCGTTTACCATCAGTCTGTACAAAGTCCAACCTTTTTTCTTGAATCAGTTTTTGAATCTCATCATCCGTGATGTCTTTTATCACTGACTTGAGTTGCCTGATTGCGTCTTTTTCGTTGTATTTATAGTTTTTTCTAACCCTTCCTATTCGATAAAGCTCATATTCCAAGCGATCCCGTAAGAGTTCAGGAATTTCCTTTTTCAAGAATTCTTTTATCTTTTTTTCTGCTAAGACATGATCTCCTTGCCGTTCACAATCGGCAATCGACTCAGGCAATGGAGTGCATAAAAACTGCATGTGTTCAACCTCCCCTGTTGGTTATATAAGAGGAAAATGGCACTTAACGATATGGCCTTTCCTTATTTCTCTTTCTACTGGTTCTTCCAGTTTGCATTTTTCTTGAGCGTATCTGCATCGCGTGTGGAAACGGCACCCTGATGGCGGATTAATGGGACTTGGAATCTCACCCTTGGCAATGATCTTGTCCCGTTTTAAAAATGGATTGGGAATGGGGTTGGAATTCAATAACAGTTCAGTATAAGGATGGGCAGGCTTTGTAAAGACATCGTCTTTTTTACCCTTTTCGACAATCTCTCCCAGATAAAGAACGGCGACATAATCAGCCAAATAGTCTACGACTGATAAATCATGGGTGATAAATAAATAGGTGAGGTTTTCGTCTCTTTTTGTCTCTTTGAGCATCTTTAACACCATGGCTTGAACGGATACGTCCAAAGCCGAAGTGGGCTCATCCAACACGATAAATTCAGGATTGAGGACAATAGCCCTGGCAAAAGCAATGCGCTGACGCTGCCCACCTGAGAATTCATGAGGATATCTAAACATATGTTCTTCTCTCAGGCCTACATGTTCTAACACCTCTTTGATTCTGTTTCTTATTTCCTCTTCCCCAATTCCCTTGAAATGGATTTTCATACCCTCTCCAATGATGGTTTTGACCAGTTTTTTAGGATGAAGGGAATTGTAGGGATCCTGGAAAACAACTTGCATCTTTCGTCTGTACTCCATAAAGTCTTTGTTGTTGAGATCAAAGATGTTGACACCTCTGATGATGGCTTGACCACCTGTGGGTTCAATGAGTTTTAAAATGGTCCTCCCAAGAGTTGTTTTTCCGGAACCGGATTCTCCCACCACGGCATAGGTGGTGTTTTTTGGAATGGAAAAAGTTACATCATCAACGGCACGTACCACCCTGGTTTTTGAAAAGATGCTTTTTTTAAGATTAAAATGTTTTTCCAGATTCTTTATTTCAAGTAAGTTCTCACTCATTTCTTTTCACCGCCTTTATTATAGAGATGACACGCAACAAAATGATCTTCTTCAACCTCAATAAAAGACGGCCGTTCTTTTTTACAGATCGCCATTGTTTCCGGGCATCTTTTGTGGAAACGACAACCGGATGGCGGATCCACAAGATCCGGGACCGTTCCTGTGATGGCTTTCAGTTCATCAGTTCTCCCGATCTGTGGGACGGCCTTCAGTAAGCCGGTCGTATATGGATGCAGGGGTTTTCTGAATAAATCTTCGGTTGAGGCATATTCTGCAGAATTACCCGCATACATTACTAAAATCTTGTTACAGAATTCGGCTACAACTCCCATATCATGACTGATCATCATAACAGCATTTCCAAATTTTTCTACCAATTCATCCAAAAGTTCAAGAATTTGCGCCTGAATAGTCACATCCAACGCGGATGTGGGTTCGTCTGCAATCAATAATTTGGGGTTAGGAGCCAATCCCATGGCAATCATGACACGTTGCGCCATACCGCCTGAGAGTTCGTGAGGATACATGGTCATAACCCTTTCTGAATCCAGTCCCACAAGTTCGAGCATTTCTGCTGTAGCTTTATATTGGCTTTTGATTGATTTGTTGTTGACTTTGCCTAAGACCTCAGCAATTTGGAAACCTACGTTCATAACGGGATTCAACGATGATTTTGGTTCCTGAAATATCATGGATATTTCATTACCCCTGATTTTTCTGATTTCTGATTCCTTCAGTTTTAAAATGTCCCGATCTTCAAACATGACACTGCCGTTGAGGATTTTACCCGGTTCTTCAATCAAGTTCATGACAGCCCTTGATGTTACAGATTTTCCACATCCGGTTTCTCCTACAATACCCAGTCTTTCACCTTTGTTCATCCAAAATTCAACACCGTTCAGAGCTTGAATCACACCTCTGTAGGTGTAAAAAACGACTTCCAGATCTGAGACACTCAGTAAATTTCCTCTCTTCTCCATCATCTTTACCTCCTCAGCCTCGGATCCATCATATCTCTGATACCGTCACCCAACAGATTAAATCCCAGAACAACGATGGCGATAGCAAGTCCGGGGAAAGTGGATACCCACCATTGGTCAATCAGATAACTTCTTCCATCACTTACCATCACACCCCATTCCGGGCTGGGTGGTTGCGCTCCCAAACCAAGAAATCCAAGTCCTGCTGCCGTAATGATGATGGTTCCCATCCTCAAAGTTAATTGAACCAAAATGGGTGATATGGTCATGGGAAGTACATGGGAAAACATGATTCTGAAATTGCTGGCTCCCATGGAACGAATACTTTCGATGTATGGCTGCCCTTTTACCCGAAGGGATTCAGCTCGGGAAATCCTGGCGTATGGTGTCCAGTTAACCAAAGAAATCGCGATAATCATATTGGTGAGATTGGGGCCAAGCATTGCAGCAAAGGCCATGGCAAGGACGAGTCTTGGAAATGCCAGGAACATGTCTGTGATCCTCATCAGGATTTCATCTACAATGCCACCGAAATATCCAGCGGTAACCCCCACTGAAACACCTATTAAACCACTGATGATGGTAACGATCAAAACGATCTGTATGGCTATTCTGGAACCGTATACAATTCGACACATGATGTCGCGTCCAAACTGATCCGTTCCGAATGGATGCTCTGAACTTGGTGGCAAGAGCTTGTTGGAAAGATTTTGCACATCGGGCTGATAGGGTGTGAGAAGCGGTGCAAAAATAGCGACCAATAAAAAAGCAGCGATGATAATCGAACCGACGATGGCCAGTTTATTCCTTCTCCAAAGATACATGGTGTGTTTCATATCTTCGAAATAAGGTTTCATTAATTGAAACCATCCGGTTTTGGTTTTTGTCGTTGATTTACTCATAAAATCACGTCCTCATCCTTGGATCTAAAACGGCATACAAAATATCTACCACCAGATTAGCGATGGAATAAACAAAGGCGATATAGAGAGTCCCGCCCATTACTGAATTGTAATCCAGAAACAGAAGTCCCTGTGTGATGTATCTTCCCAGTCCGGGCCAGGAAAAAACCGTTTCAGTTAAAACGGCTCCTTCAAGCAGACTCCCAAACGTTAAACCGATAATCGTCACAGTGGGAATCAGAGAATTCCTTAAAGCATGTCGGTTGATGACGATGT
The DNA here is from genome assembly GCA_034659095.1 of Thermotogota bacterium. Classification (GTDB taxonomy): domain Bacteria; phylum Thermotogota; class Thermotogae; order MWEM01; family MWEM01; genus JASUTC01. Next base: position 3,604 of record JAYEGQ010000048.1, on the reverse strand, counting down.
TTTTCTTCAACCCTTTTGCCTTTGCAGTAGTGATATATTCTTGTTTTAGTGTATCCAGCATACTGGCTCTTGTTGTTCTTGCGATGGAGGCGGTTGCAAGAAAACCAAGACAAAAAGCCGGTAATAAGATATGCCTTAAAGCGTCTTTGAATACTTCCCAATTACCGGTTAGAAGAGAATCCAGCAAATACATGCCGGTAATTCGATCAGGCGGAATGGTGAAGAAATCAAGCCGGCCGGCTGCTGGAAGCCATCCTAGACGATAATAAAACAGTAGTAGTAAAAGTAGTCCCGTCCAAAAGACAGGCATACTGACACCGACTATTGAAAAAACTCTTGAGAAGTGGTCTACGATTTTGTTTCGATGGACTGCAGACAGCACACCAAGTGAAATTCCCAAAACAGTAGAGATGATAATCGCGAAAATGGTCAATTCCAACGTTGCGGGAAAATAGTTGTTAATATCCTGCATGACCGGATTGTTTGTTCTCAGTGAGAGGCCAAAGTTTCCTACCACAGCGCCGGTGATAAAATTATAAAATTGAACAATGAGTGGTTTATCGTATCCGAGCTGAGCTTCAACTCTTTTAATCACTTCATCAGGCGCATTTCCACCGAGCATAGCTGAAACGGGATCAGCGGGGATGACATGTGAAATGAAGAAAACGATGCAGGCGACTCCGAATAAAACCAAAACCATTAATAAAAGTCTTTTTAGAATATAGGTCCAAATATTCATTGATACACCCCGATCTTAAAAAAACTCCAGAAACTGGGCATTTCCACATAGGTATAAGGAAATGCCCAAAGTGTCTAACTTAAATGTAAATGGTTATAAGTTATAACTGTCTGGAGTTTGTTTTATTGAATTTTATTTGGCAAATCCACCCCAATTAAAGGTCATGGAAAAACCATATGCTGAATCATAGAAATTCTTGACTTCTTCTCTGACACCCCAATATTCTACTGACTGATAGAACATGGCAAACGGTCCGTTCAAGAACCAATAATTCGTCAGGTCCTCGTAGATCTGTTCACGTTTGTCAGGATTTGTTTCAAATCTTCCGGCTTCTGCCAAATCAGCTGCGTAATCATCGTACCAAGCGCATCTGTAAGCCAATTGTCCGGCTCTATGACTTGCCATTGCCATCGCAAGGTTGTCAGCGTCTGCATAGTCATTTCCCCAACCGGCGATAATGAGCTGATGACCTTGAGCTCTGTATTTTGGATACATCTGTGAAGCCTGCATGATAACGATCTCTGCATCTATGCCAACTCTCTTAAGATCTGACTGGACTTTTGCCGCTTCGTCCTGTCTGGTCTGTGAATTGTTGGTGAGCAGTTCCACTTCGAAACCATCGGGATAACCTGCTTCAGCCAGTAATTCTTTTGCTTTTTCAATGTTTTGGTCAAATGGATTCTCATCTACGTAGCCGAAATAACCTTTAGGAACAAAACCCTGTACTTTCAAGGCATAACCGGCCATGATGACATCTACGATCTCGTCATAGTTAATGGCGTATTTGATGGCCAATCGGACTTTTGGATCCTGTAAAGGACCCCATGAAGTGTTCATAGCCAAGTATTCGTTTGAATGACCGGGTGTAGTAACGACTTTAACGCCATCCACTTTTGCTACTTCATCAAGCATCATTGGATCAAGATTCCATGCTACATCTACGTCGCCTTTTTCAAGCAACAGTCTTTGGTTGGAAGGTTCCGGAACATCTCTGAACATAATTCTCTTCAGGGTTGGTTCTTCACCATAGTAGTTTTCATTTGCTGACATGGTAATCATGGTGTTTCTTTCCCATTTGTCCAGAACATACTGACCGGTTCCGGCACTGTGGTCTGTTAACCATCCGTTACCCATGTCGCCATCGACTTCATGTTCCAATGCCAGGTCTTTGTTAATAACGCCACCCCAGCTGTTGTCCATGATACCAAGAACGATGTTTTCAGCATAAGGTGCATCAAAGGTCATGGATAATGTTTTTTTGTCGATTTCTACAATCTTTTCATCCATATTGTCTTTGTTGATTCCAATGCTTTCAAGAAGCCATACGGAAGGACTACCCAGTGATAAGTATCGTTTGTAACTCCATACAACGTCTTCCGCCAAAACTTCTGTTCCGTCAGTAAATACAGCCTCATCCTTGAGTTTGAATGTGTAAGTCATGCCATCTTCAGAAACTTCCCAGTATTCTGCTAACTCAGGTTCGATAACCAATGCTTCATCCACATTCTTAAATCCCACAAGTTTGTCATAAAGCGCATTCAATGTAACCGCTGGTAATACCTCATAACAAATAGCAGGATCCAAAGAGATAAAGATTTCTGTATTGGCTGCCATCACCAATGCATCTTTGGGAGTCCTTGATGCTGCACCAAACACTGTGAATCCAAACAACAATGACATAACTAAAACTAGAACAACAACGATGTTCAACTTCTTCATAAAAAAACACCTCCGTTAAGTTTCCCTATATTAGGGATTTTAAGTAAATGTCGAGATTCTTGTAACCTTCTTTTTCTATGTCCATGACTTTCTTAACATTTTTTTCTGCTTTATCTTTGCTGTTTAAGATGAGCATGTTGGTGATGATGTGTATAACTGCTAAAGGGGATGCATAAGAATTAATGCGTAGCAAAGAGGCTGTTTCTGAAAGAATAATCAACGATGCCAGCTTTGAAACGGGACAAGTGAGTGAATCGGTTAACAAACAAATGGGTGTAGAACGTGAGTTCGCAATTCCTGAAACAAAGTTGATTTCACGGGAATAAACCGGGAATGAGATTAAAAAAAGCACATCCCTTTCCGACATCATATTGGTTTCGATGGCAAAATCCGAAACCGAACCGCCCAACACATAAACGGGTTTTTCTATAACACTTAACAGTGAATACTCCATCATCCTGGCAAGATTGGTGCTCATACCAAAACCGGAAATAAATATCTTCTTAGCGTCTTCAAGGTATTTGACAACCCTGAATATCTCTCTGGCCTTAACTCTTTTCAAAGTGGTTTCCACGTTTTTCAACTCGTTGTTTCCCAGTTTCTTCAACTGTTCTTCCTTGGAAGCGGAATCTAATGTGGTAAATTTGATCTTCTCATAAGGACTCAATTCTTTTTTGATTTCCATCTGAATGGCCTTTTTCATATCGTTAAACCCCTCAAAATGCAATTGCCTGGAAAATCTGACAATCGAGGCTTTACTCACATTTACCTTTTCACTTAATTGTGCGACAGTCATAAACCCCACTTCGGATTCATGATCCAATATATAATTACCAATTCTTTGATTAACAGGTGTCATGGTGGGAATCATTTCCAAAAGCCTCTGGACCATCTATATACCCCTCTTAAAAGAAAACCACTGTTTCATATTATAGCATAAAGAAACAAAAATTTCAAATGTAAAGACATCTGGAGTTATATAAAAACTAATGATTTGCTTTTAATATTTCAATTTAAAGTACAATTCATAAGAGAATCAAACGTAAGATGATACGTATTATTTTTTTCGAAATGGCATTTCATTTTAATGTTAAAAAAATCTATCATTGAAAAAATCTCATGAATCTAATTGTTTTTTCTAAGTTA
>JAYEGQ010000047.1:0-4619 GCA_034659095.1 Thermotogota bacterium | reverse complement strand
CTTTGTTATTGGGATACACAAAAGAAATCCCGAATGTAACTCAAGGGCATTGTGTTACTGTCGTTTCTGCCTATTTCTGATACCTGTCAGACTGACACATGCCAGAAAGGAATATGCCATTGAGACAGATGCCGGATGGGTATATGTCAACCCCGTACCATACCCCACAGGTTAATCAAAATTTTACAGAATCAGGCTTGTTTCCCCTCTTGACGTGGAGGTTGATACACATTCTATACTGTGGTTGAACATCAGGAAGGAATGAAAATCCACGAGGAGGGATTAACATGAAAAAGATTAGAAGATTATTCAACCAAAAGCAGAGAGATGCACTTTTAGAGAGAAACAAAGATTATTTCTTTGACGCAGTCAGCAGATAAGGAAAAAATAATATATAATGACGCCGGCCTTCGGGTCGGTTTCTTTTTTTGGAAATGAAAAAACCCCCATCCGGCCTTTAAGCTGAATGGGGGTCTGTTTATTTGTTAAACGTTTTTTATTTGTTTCTGCCGTACTGGTTGCCTGTACCATCTTGTGGGTTTTCCGGGGTTTGGTCGCAGGTGCCGTCTCCGTCACCAGGGCCATTTCCCGTTCCTGCGTTGTCACAAACACCATCGCCATCTGCATCTACAAACTCTTGTGCCTGCTGTTGCTGCTGGTCACCATGACCGTTACCCTGTCCATTTCCGCCACCTGCACCTGCTCCGTTTCCTGCTGCCAGTACGAGTCCACCTATCATAATGGTTACCAATAAAATCGTAATTATCTTTTTCATCGTTCTCTCCTCCTTTAGTTTGGTTTTACAGCTCTACTATAGCCCTTCTATCTTAGAGTGAGCTTATAATATGAAGGAGATTTAGTTGGGGTATAGATGTGCTAAAATAATAATTGAGTTCCCTTTTTGTTTATCAACAAAGCAACGTATAAGGAGTGATACAACCATGAACAATGACAAGATTGAATTCTCCTATGGAGGTTTTTTTGTTGATTGAGGGTGCTTACAAGTGGAGTTTCTTTTTTTGCAAGCACAACAAAGGAAAAGTAAAATCGAACAAGTTGAAAGACAAGGACGGTTGATGTGGTGCAGATTGTAGATGAGTCCGTAGTAGTGACAGAGCGCAGCGAAAGGAAACCGAAGACAGGATGCAAAGTAACCTGAAACCCTTGACGGGACAATACAGAGATGAAACCGGAACTCTGTCACACTATTATGTGTGATATTATTCACCAGGAGCCGTATACGAGGTCCGTAAGTACGGTTCTGTGAGAGGGATAATGTCCGGGGGTATCCTCGGACATTATCCTACTCGATATTCACTCCATTTCTTCAAGATTCATCACTCATTTCCTTTACCCACTGAATCACTTTCGGTTTAAGTGTTTCAAAATCCTTTGCAACATTCATACAACTGAATCCACCAAGATAAGTATTGTTGTTCTCAATAACGGTTTTGGCGTTTTCTTCCGTTTTTCCCTCACCACCTTCATGAGTGTAGAAAAAGGCAACTTTTTTGTTTTTGAGCATACCCGATTCAAGAATCGTCTTCACGGGTGGTGCATAGGTAAATGCCCAAACGGGTGTTCCAACAAAAATCGTATCGTAATCATCCGGATTAACATTCATGGGTTTCAGTTCAGGCTTTTTCTTCATAACGACCTGACTACCTCCCCATAGAAATTTACCGAACCCTTTTGTTTTCATTTCCTTAATGGGTTTGACGCCTTCAATATCCGTTGAAAGTTCCTTTGCAATCACTTCTGCAACTTTCTTTGTGTGTCCTTCATATGAGTAATATAAAACCAGTGTTTTAGACATTACTTCCATCTCCTTTTTTTCGGAAATTTAATTGCCTACTCGGAACATACAAAATAATTTTGATGGGTTTTAAAAACAAATCGTGCAGTTTTTGTTTTTGTGATATCATTGATATTTGTTAAAAATTCGCATCACACGAAGAGTATTCCATCGACCGTCTTTTCTTCTTTTCTTCCCCAATGTCCATCTGAATTTCTTTGAGAAAGATAAATTTTACCATAACCTTCAGATGCAATTCGTCGTTGGAGATCGGTTAATACCTGATTATAACATGCTATTTTTACATCATCTTTTATGACCTTTTATTTTCTTTTGGTTTGAAATACCGAACCACTCCAAAATCAAGCATCACGAAATAAATCAACTCAAATCTGGCAGCGGTTAATGTCCAAGGGAGGAGGAAGAAAACAGCTTGGCTGACGGGTATGCCAAATGCAGAAACAACGATGGATATGGCGAACAGATCAACGGGAGCGGGAACTCCTATGGTAGCAAGGGTCGCCCCAACGGAAAAGCAAGCGAATTTCTCTCTTTAGGCGCTACGGTGTGCGAAAGCTGTGGGGTTACCGCTGCACTTGCCAACTTTGGGCTGTTGGATGAGCATCCGCATACCAGTAATGGCCCTGGATTTCTTGAAATGGTTTCTCCTGGTTATAAAGGGCAAAGTTTTTATATAGACAAGCCGTCTGTAACGGATAACAACCTTATTACTGCAAGTTCCACCGGAGCTTTGTTGTGGGCGAAACAAATTATTGAGCATTTAGGGGTTTTTGAATCAAACACGCTGGAATCTTGGTATGAATATTTTAGTACCGGTGAGCCTGAGCATTTTTTTGCCCTCATGCAAACTTTGCCGTTTAACAATCAAATAATATTTGGATGGCAATAAATCATAAGTTTGGTTCCTGCCCTTTAAAATCAGTTCGTTTAACTGCTCCGAAGTAACCGGAACACTTTCATTTCCTATTCTGAGAAAAGCCTCTCGCTTATTGCCGTTAAAATAATAATACGGTTTTCAATGGTTGTTTTATTATAATGGGTTTCTTTTTCGGCTGGACACTTCGATCTGCCTCTACAAATGTGTGAAAAGGCTTTCAACAAAAGTGTAGACAAGCACAGGTGTGTAATAACTAAAGCAACTCAATTTCATCCAACAAAGAAATCGCATATAAAGGAAGGTTCATCAGCCAGCTTTCTTTTCTGAAATCTGAAAGAGATGTTCGAACAGCAAAGCGAGGTTTATATTTATCTGAATATGCCCTGAGACTTTTCGATTTCAGATTTTCTTCAGCTTTTACTTCAATAGGGATGATCTCAGTGTTTTTTTGAATGATAAAATCAATTTCTCCTGAAGATCTTTCAGCTGAATAATAATACGGATCAAGTTGGCATTGAGCAATTAACTGTTGTAAAACATATTGTTCGGTTAATGCCCCTTTGAATTCTTTAAACACGTCATTTCCTTCCAGGATTGTTCGAATATCAACATTTCCAGTGGCATTCAAAAGTCCAACATCCAGCAAAAAGATTTTGAAGGCTTTTAAATCTATGTATGCTTTGATGGGAAGACCCGGCTTATTAATACGTTGTACTTTATGAATCAGTCCACAATCATTCAACCATTGTATGGCTAATTCAAAATCCTTTGCTCTGGCCCCTTCCCGAATAAGTCCATAAACAAATTTTCTGTTTTCTTTCGAAAGCTGTGCCGGTATTGAGTTCCACACCATTCTGATTCTTGGTACCTGCTGTGCTGGGGCATGTTTTGAAAAATCCATCTCATATAATGAAAGCAAATTTTGTTGTATATCTCTGACTTCATCAAAATCTTGTGAATGAATGAAAGAAGCCACCGCTTCCGGCATACCACCCACAAAGTAATAATGTTTGAGTTGTTCAATGAATTTATCTTTAAAAGCTTTAATCAATTCAAAGTCTTTTTTAATAATAAGCTCTGACAGTTGTTTATTTCCTGTCGCCTCCAAAAACTCCATAAAGTTCAACGGGTACAGATTAAGAAATTCAACCTTTCCGACTGGAAATGAAACACCATTATGCAAAGACACACCGAGTAAAGAACCAGCTGCGATAATGAAATACTCAGATGCCGTTTCATTAAAATACTTCAATGCCGAAAGGGCTTTTGGGACCTCCTGAATTTCATCAAAAATGATAAGAGTCTCTTTCGGGGAAATCTCTACACCACTTTCGATTTGCAGAGCATTGATTATTCTTGAAATATCATAATCCATCTCAAAAACGCGTTCCATCCGTTTGTTGTTGTCAAAATTGATATAACAAATATTTTTAAAAGACCTCTTGCCAAATGCCTTCATCAGCCAGGTTTTTCCAACTTGACGTGCGCCTTTTATAACAAGTGGTTTTCTGTTCTTTTTTTCTTTCCACCTTTTGAGAAAAGCCATCGCTTGTCGTTTCAATAACATCACCTACATTTTTTCGGACGAATATTTGTTATATTATACACTTATTCGGTTGTAATTTGGAAGTTTTACTCATTTATTCCGCCCCTATTTTGTCCGCCTTTATGATTCCACCTCAAACCTTCCCCGTGGTTCCCTCCCCATGGTTCCCTCCCCATGGTTCATTTCAATATTATCCTTCAGTAAATAGGTATTGTCCATCCCCTGGGTTTACTTTTAGAAGTATCATATCTTTTTTATGATATTATTTTATGATTCCACCGAAAAAACAGCCATTTCCAAAAAAGGGGAAATCCCTCAAAAAGCAAAAAATCATAGGATTTAAACTTTTTCAAACAAAAACAGATGTAATCCCCTGAGCT
>JAYEGQ010000046.1:0-4644 GCA_034659095.1 Thermotogota bacterium | reverse complement strand
CCGAACCCGGCAGTTAAGCTTCCCGCAGCCGATGGTAGTATGGTCATCACGCCATGTGAGAGTAGGTATCGCCTGGCATTGTTATCTTAGAGGACATTTTCGATCTTTTCGGAAATGTCCTTTTTTTTATGATCATTTCTTTCCAATTCTTTTCCATAAAAAAAGAACTCCTCTTTATAGAGAAGCTCTTTTTTGTTTAAGTCTTTTTTACTTTAAAGTACTTTTTCTTTTAATTGTTTTCCAGCGATGAATTTTGGAACCTTTTTGGCTGGAATATCGATAGGTTTCTTAGTTCTTGGGTCAACCCCTTTTCTAGCGGCTCTTTCCTTTACAACAAAGCTGCCAAAACCTACCAATCTTACATTTCCGCCCTCACTTAATTCATCTTCAACGATCTGAATGAATGAATTCAACATATTTTCAGAGTCTTTCAAGGTCATCTCTGTTTCGGATGCCAATTTTGATACCAATTCTTTTTTGTTCATTATTTCGCCCCCTGTTATAGATTTTAATTTGACTCCCTTGGCTGATTATAACACATTTTAGTTAATATCAAAAATGTTAATTCCTTTTTTGTATTATATACTAAATATGATATAAATTACAACCCATAATTTTTTAACTTACTTGAAAATAAACTGACGTTCTAAATCTCTATAAAGAGCTAAAATACGGATATATACTATAATTTGAACCTGAAGTCACATTAACTCTTTCAGTATAAGCATAGTATCCTGGCTTTAAAAAGACAAACTCATGAGTTCCGGGACTCATTTCAAAATTATAAACACTTCCACCGGAAAGCTCTTGAACTATGGTTCCATCTACATAAAGAACGCAAGATGTATCCGGTTGAACTTTAACTGTTCCTTTATGCGGTAAAAGATTAGCAATGATATCTTGATTCTTTTCAGGGCTTAAAACGGTTGTAGTTGACCAGTCCTGATATCCAGACTTCTTGATTGTAATATTATGCGAGCCGGGATAAAGTCTGAAAGCTTTCCCTGTTGTATACCCTGTATAGGAACCATCGATATAAACATCTGCAGAACTTGGATTTGAGTAAATGTTTACTTCTGCCATGCTTTCTTCAAGTTGAACTGTTATTTGCTTGAAGTCACCGGCATTCAGTGAAAATTGCATACTTTGTGTTTGATAACCGGATGCAGATACGATTAAAGAATGGGTTCCGGCGTTAAGCTGAACTTGTACTTGTCCGTTATTATTAGGAAAGTAATTACCATCTATGGTAACATTGGCATTCTTGGGATATGTATTAATGTTTACAGTTCCCAACGGATTGATTTTAATTAAATTTGAATTCAGAACTTTATGTTCTCCAGAATTAATTTGAATTTGTTGGTTAAAGGTTTCGTAGCCGGTTTGCTTTATCTGAATTTGATGCACACCTGGAGTAAGGTTATTTAATGTAATAGGAGTATTTCCTTTTATTTGACCATCATAATAGACTGTAGAGTTTGGGGGTTGAGAGTTGACTGTCAACTTGCCATATTGTGGGGCTAAAGGCGATAAGTTGGCATTAATCTCTTGATAACCGCCGGCATTAAGGTAAAACTGTGTTTCAAAGGTTTGATAACCACTCTTGTAAAATCTCACAAAATGATAGCCTTCAGGCAATGTAGTCTTTAATGGAGTATTCCTGTTCATCCATGATCCATCTAACCAAATTGCTGCGCCTGATGGATTTGAATTGAACGACACTGTTCCTGATGTGGGTCTGTATCCAACATAGAAATAAGTACTTGCTGATGTCCATTCTGGAGCTGTGTTATCGGGTGTTATAATGATTCTTTTAGTGTAGGATTGCAAGTCATTTTCGGCATTTTTTGTAATGTTAGGGAATGGACTGGCAGAGAAGCTTTGATTCCATGCGTTATACTGAGCGAATTGATGGGAACTTGCCACGATCTGTAAATACTCTTTACCTTGTTTTGAACCAACATTCATATTATATCCTCGTGGTATGGTAACAGTCTGATTAGCCATTACTTTGTTATCAGTCTGATATCTGTTAGGAAATATAATATGTGTATTTCCATCTGCTTCAATATCATATATCACAACATAGGCGTCTTTATTGACTTCAAATTGGATAGATATTGATTCACCTATTTGATAAACACTACCTTCCCCTTTGTTGACTCTGATAGAAGCTTCCATTGTGGAGGGTTCTTCAGGGGTAATGATGATCTTTCTTGGTTGCATCTGATTAGCGGACGCAAATACTAAACCAAGCGTTAAACATAACAGCATAATAATACTCAGAGTTTTTTTCATTTGTATTCCTCCTTATTTAGGATTGATGATTGATAGATTATATCATGTTTTAAAAGAAAATCCCCCCCTTATAAAAGGGAGGAATTCCAATGATACTTTATTGTAGGGGAAAAGAAAGCATCAGTGATCCTTCACCTGGAATATAAACGTATAATGCAACTGACTGGCCTTTTTTTAATTTTGAAACAGTTTCTTGAAAATCTGATGTTTTAGTGATATCTTGTCGGTTTATTGACATTAATACTGCCCCTCTCCTTAAACCCATTCTGTATGCTAAAGAAGGGGTAGCCACATCACTAATAAATACACCTTTTATGTTTGATGCTATTTTGTATTCGCTTCGCAGAGTATCTGTTAATTCTGAAATGGACAGTCCTAATAATTCCGAACTAATCTCATTTGATATTCTTTCGGGTTCATTAGTGATTTCTTCTGTTGTTTCCTGTTCATCAGGAGCTAGCAATTCTACTTCCAATTCAATGATTTCACCGTTTCTGTCAATTTTGATGTTTGCCGTTTTTCCTATTTCTTGCTTTCTAATCATACTTGCTAATTGTTCTTTATTCTTGACTTCTTCACCCAAAAATTCCAATATGATATCTTGAGGTTTAATACCCGCTTTATCTGCAGGTGAATTGGGTGTCACTTCAACGACAATAGCTCCTTCTATACTGTCTAAGTTTAAAGCCTCTTTAGTGTTTTCATCTATGTTCATTATTTTGACGCCAATCTGAGGCTTCTGTAATTTGCCGTATTTGATTAAATCTTCTATGAAAAGATTCACATCGTTAATAGGAATGGCAAATCCGAGATTGGTTCCACTTGTGGGATTAACAATGGCTGTGTTTATTCCAATAACTTCACCATGAATATTCAATAAAGGTCCACCACTGTTACCAGGGTTAATAGCAGCATCTGTTTGGATTAAGTTGGTATAATACCCCGAATTATCCGGTTTTGGTATCTGTCTCTCTGTAGCACTGACAACACCCGTTGTGACAGTATGTTGAAAGCCAAGAGGATTACCAATCGCTATTGCAACCTGACCTATCTGGAGATTATCGGAATCACCAAATTCCAAAAACGGGAAATCACTACCATTCTCATGTTTGATTTTGATAATGGCAATATCCATTTCAGAATCTCCACCTATGCATTCTGCATCATAAGTCTTTCCGCTAAACATTGTAACTTTTATTGTCTCCGCTCCTCGTACCACATGTTCATTGGTTAAGATATGTCCATCACTATCAAATAAAAAACCTGAACCCAATGACGTTTGTTTTCTTTCAGTACCGAAGGGGTTTTGTTGTTCTCCGAAAAATCTCTTGAAAAACTCTTCCATGAAAGGATCAACAGATGTGGATACCGTTTTTTCAACATCAATTTTTACAACTGCATCAGCTGTTGCATTAACAACATTGATAACCGGATTTTGGTATTCGGGATTTACATAACCTAATAAGGTAAGGATGGCAAAAAATAAAATCATACTAAAAGCTAAAACTTTTCTCATTTTCTGAGCACCTCCGTAAAATTGTTGTTTACAAAGGTTTATGACGCAAATTAATTTTTTGTTATTCCAACTTCAACAATGATTTTAAGTTTTCACCTAATAATTTTTCCCCTTTTTGAATCTGTTCGGTCCCTCTTTTAATATATATTCTTGATTATTAAGAATAAGCAGTAATGGGGTGTTGTTTACATGTTTCAATATTATATCCAAATGCTCCTCATAGAATATGATTTGATAATTATTACCATTTAATTCAACCTGATATTCTACAGTTTGCCATTCCTTAGGAAGTTGAGGATTTAACCTCCATTCCCGGAAAATTATACCTATGTTCTCGTAAAGCCTCTATATCAGAGGTGTTATACTTAATATAACTTGACTTCCTTGGCTTAATTATACCAAGATATGAAAATCTAAAAATCACGGTAAATTCCTTAAATAAGTGCATAGGGGGATTCATAGGTATAAATCAACTGGAATCCAGGATTTAAGTAAACCTTCCCATCAAATATTTCGAACCCGGTAAAATCGTTCACAACTATTTGCCAAGCGGTGCCAGCAGCGGCAGGATGAATACCACCTATAAACGTTCCGCCACTAAATAGGATCATTTGTATTATTTAGATCGATAAATATGGATTTACGAAAGTTTTTTAAAGCTTCTTCAATATACCCGAGTTGTGCGGCTGAAATAGAACAATGGAAGGGCTTAACGAGGAAAAATGAAGTGTTCTTGGTTCATAATATTTGTAATTGGCTCTTTTAATTTTCTCTGTAAAGAGCTCAGGATGCATGGTGATTAATTGTATAACATCTGCCTGTTTGATCGC
>JAYEGQ010000045.1:0-4698 GCA_034659095.1 Thermotogota bacterium | reverse complement strand
TTTATTTTATTCATACCCGTACATCAAGTACCGCTCCGAGGCCATCCTGTTTTGGCAACGTCTGTAACAGCTGTGTGTTTTCCTCAAGAGCCTGGTCCATAACCTGCTTCATGACCGCGGTACCCATTTCAGCTGATATCTGCAAATTTTTCAATTGCATAGCTGATTGGGTAATACCGGATGAAATACCATCTACACCCATTTAACCACGCTCCTTCCATTAAGGGGTACATAAGTTTATCGACGAAAAAAAGGCAAACTTAATTACCCATGACATCTCTTTGGCAAATTTAACGCTTAATGGTAAAATATATTAGTATCTATAAAAGAGGTTTCCTCATGTCTGACAAAATCGTGATAATCGATGGATATATAGATGAGCCTGCTCAATTTGGTGTACCTCCTTATATTTCACCAGCTTGTCGTTATGCTTTTGGTTGCTATATGTTCTATGGAGTTATTCCTGAATATTATACCATTGACCAAATTAGAGAACATGACCTTTGGAATTACTTAAACAATTTTGACCATCTCGTTTTGATCGGTGGTGTTAGTGTCCCCGGTAAATACATTGGGGGTAATCCCTTAAAATATACAGAATTGGAAAAAATATCGCAATATGCTCCACATCCACTTAAAATCTATAAAGGACCTTATACGTTAGGTTATACAAGTCAAGGGGGAAGAGATGCTCGTTTTATCAAGCATCTGAATAATTTGTACGATTGCCCTGTAACCGGTAATTTGGAAACCTTTTTATTTTACTTATTAAGGGGAGACCTCCCCGATGAATCCATAGAGAAAGACGAGACTATTTTTGAAAAAATTATTCCATATGGTGCATCCGTCATTAAACAACATCCGAATTTTCCTGATCTAATCTGTGAAATTGAAGTCTCTACAGGATGCGAAAGAAATACCCACTGTTCATTTTGTACAGAACCACTTTTTTACGGTAAATATCATGAAAGAATACCTGAAAAAATACTCAAAGAAATTGAAGAACTTGTCAAAAATGGCGCGAGATACTTCAGGTTGGGACGTGCAGCTAATATATTGGCATATGGATATACAGTAAACGATAAGAATGGTTTATTTTTGAATCATTTGTATTCCGGTATTAGGCAAAAATGCCCAAATTTAGGTATGCTACATACTGATAATGCAAATCCTGGGTTCATACAAAACAATCCGATGATTTCAGAAAAAGCTTTAAAGATTATTTCACAGTACAACACCACTGGTGATAGTTTATCTTTTGGAGTAGAAAGCTTTGACGAAACAGTCATTCACCAGAATAATCTAGCTATAGAACCTGGTGGGATTATTAATGCATGTGAAACAGTTAATCGCATCGGCGGTTTTTTAATTGATGGTGTACCGGCATTACTCCCTGGGATTAATCTTTTATTTGGATTAATAGGGGAAAGCACCAAAACATTCGACATCAATTTTAATTACTTGAAGAAAATCATGGAAAAGGGCATTTTATTGCGTAGAATAAATATTAGAAAAGCCATGGTTTTTCCCGATACTCCGCTTTATCGTTACACACAAAAACATAAAATTAAGTCCCATTCACGTGAATTCAGGAAATTCAAAGAAAAAGTCAGAGAAGAAATCGACAGACCCATGCTAAGAAAAGTATACCCTTCAGGAACAATAATAAAAGATGTGATTGTTGAATATAATAAAGGAAACATATCTTTCGGGAGAAAACTTGGTACTTATGCAATTTTGATTGGTATTAGAAAGAAAATAAAACCGGGAACAAAATTAAGTGTCAGAATAACCGAACACGGTTATAGATCAGTTACTGGCGTGATTGAAAACGAGGATGGATAATTATGGCCGAAGAAATCATCAATGAATTTGATATTTTTGCAATTCACATCAAAATTAAATGTATTTCACTTGGCGAAGTGATAGTTGGCTATTTTTTCGGTAAAAAAAACGAAAATTTGGAGTACACGTTCTTCAATTTTCCCGCCTCTATACGACAAAAATTACCTGATATCAACAATAACCCACACCTTAATTTTAAAGAAGCACTCAATGAAATACCAAATAAATTGATTCCCGACCATCCAGAAATCGTTGAGAGAAGCGCTAAATTAATGGATTACATTAATATTCAATTTAGAAAAATCGGAGGATTAGAACGTTTCTCAAAGAGGGTTTCCTATTTATCTGAATTGGACGAAACAGACGAAGTCAGCATGGAATTACTGAGATTATTTGATAATTGGGCTGAAAAAAAGGAATTACAATACACTGCTGAGTTTTTTTCTGCTGAAGACTATACTAAACAAGTATTGGAAAGCGCCGAATTCTTTCCAGAGAAGGAAAATATCACCAATTATCTTGATTTAACGAAAATGCCTGAATTTTACCCTTTAATAGATCCAATTCAAGGGATCTCTATTGATGCCTTTGAGGTTGGCATGTCTTTAAGAATTACAATTCTTTCATTTCCCGATGAGGAAACAGAAAAACTTATCAAAGAACATTATCAAGATCATATTGACCCAAAAGGAGGCTTTTTAAAAACCATTGAAGCTGACATTGTATCAAAGGAATTGCTTTCAGGAAAAAATGACACTTATGTACTTGTAAAGGTTCGCTTATGTGAGGATATCTGTGCTTATTCGATCATGCTCAAATCTTTAAAACTCAGTCGAGACAGGATTTTCAAACGTAACTTATTACCACCTATACAAGAGAAAGAAGAGAGTATCCCATCCGGAGAAGAGAAGATCTTTCCTGGGAGAATAAAAAAGGAAACCAAAGTGTTTTCAGCATTGAAAGAAAAAGCGAAATTTAAAATAACAGATTTGATATTAGTTTTAATAATTGTAGGAGGGAGCATCGCATTAATCGTGTTATTAATTGACTTAATTTCAAAAAGATGAAACAAAAGGAAGTGTGATTATGAATAATGTCTATGGAATAGTTCCTTCAAGAAGATTGGGAAAATCTTTAGGGTTAAGTACCATTCCCGCAAGCACGTGTAGCTATTCATGTGTTTATTGTCAACTGGGCAGGACTATAAACATGACCATCGAGCGTGAGAATTTCTTTAAGATCGATGATCTTGTTGTGCAGTTAGAAGAATATCAGGATAAAAAAGATGAATTTGATGTAATAACCCTTGTGGGAGAAGGTGAACCAACTTTATACTCACAAACAGGGGAGCTGATAAGAAGAATAAAACAGCTTTTTGATAAGCCTGTAGCACTCATTACAAATGGTTCCTTGTTTTTTCTGGATGAAGTTCGAAAGGACTGTATGCATGCAGATATTGTCATGCCAACATTAGATGCGTGGGATGATGACAGTTTCAGAACTTTAAACAGGCCGTTTAAGAGCATTACCTTTGAAAAGATGTACAACGGATTGCTGGAATTCAGAAGAGAATATAAAGGTGACTTTTATGTGGAAATCATGTGTGTAAAAAGAATCACTGACCAGGGTAATAACATGGTGTTGTTAACCGAAAAAATTAACAATTTAAATCCTGACAAGGTATTTGTCAATACACCCGTCAGACCACCTGCGGAAAAGTGGGTTGAAAGATGTACTAAAGAATTTGTAGAGAAATTACAGAAACAATTCAAAACAAACACAGATGTGGAAATACCTGATACAAATTTGTACAGTCATAATCTTGACCTTTATCAGGCGATAATCGAAATAATCAAACGGCACCCACTTGATCAATCAGGTATAGAAAAATTCTGTAAAATCCGGCACGAAGACTCCAAGCAAATCATTGAAAGATTATCTGAAGATACACAAGTGGAAAGAATTAAATATGAGAATAAGATATTTTATAGAACAAAATCAAAAAAGAGGTGAATCAGTGAAAGAAATCAGTAACAACATAATTTTGGAGGATAAAACCTCCAATCCTGCACCACTGGGTCTTTTGGGATCTGGGAATGAAATCATTGAATGAGTTGTTTTCTCAGTAGTTACACAACAAGGATTTGCAAGCAATATTATCTCTGAAATGAAAAATGACCCCTCGACTGATTTGCAAATTGAAGCGGAAAATTATTTAAACGGTATGAAGAGAAACTACTATACAACTAATAAGGTAACTATTCAGGACCCCCTCTGGCATTCGTATAAATAACAAACAACATTAAAAAATAAAGGGGTAGAGAAGATTTTGAATGGCAAAAAAGAGGCAAAAACTAACGACTTCAGTATTTTCAAGACCATCTCCTCTTCCAAACGTCAATAATTTGTTTTGTTATTGCTTTTTTTGTAGGGGTCCTGAATAGTTACCTAATAAGAAGGTTTATAACCCTGGAGATGAAATAAAAGTTTCTTTTAAAAATGCCTCTGCAAAAACAACAAGAGATTGGATAGGTGTTTACAGAGAATCATCGGATGAATCTGGTTATTTATCTTGGCAATATCTTGACAGCAGTTCAGAAGGTGAATTGAGTTTCATCGCACCTCGTGATGAAGGTAATTATAATCTTCGTATGTTTGGATGACAGCTACAATACCATTGCCATGAGTGAAACATTCAGAATCAGCCTAAGGGAAACCACGAGTGCTATAAGCGACAAAGAAGTAATTTTTATAAGTACCTACGATTTTTGCTCAGAAATTAAGAATTGGAAAATAAACATTTACGTTGATAATCAGACAGTACTGACAAGACAATTTGTGTTTGAATGATTT
>JAYEGQ010000044.1:0-4746 GCA_034659095.1 Thermotogota bacterium | reverse complement strand
GTGCCGTATTCATCCTCTTCCACGGGATCAGCAAACCCTATCTGATTCAAAATGGTCAAGAACAAGCATGTGACATGGATGGCATGGAAGAAGAAAAGCTCTGGCATATTTTGGCTGTCTTGGGCGAGGACTTTGTGAAAATGTATCAATAAGACCGTGGGACAGCTCTGCCTATTTTCAGTCAATGTCTTGTCAAAGCCCCAACTGCTTTTGTCAAGTGAAAACTGGCTCTTTCCACTTATGATAGATGATTATTGAGAACAATGACATGGGTTCCGCCTATAGAGTGTATTTGATAGTCGGGACAAACAATAATGCCTTTAAAATATTGAAAATTAGCATTTCAGAGCCCTACAGAGTTATTTTATTCCTTATTTCTATTGAAAATGGAAAGAGCCAGTTTTAGGATAACATAAACACTGGGGTGGTGTGAGAGGACGGATTACCCATTAAGGGTAATCCTCCTACTCGATTGCCCGGCAAACAAAAAACGGCTCTCATCAGAGAGCCGTTTCAAAAAACTAAGACAGTTATATTTACTGCCGACTTTGGCAGTATAAGCTGGTGGCGAGGGGCAGGATCGAACTGCCGACACGCGGATTTTCAGTCCGCTGCTCTACCTACTGAGCTACCGCGCCATGGTGGTGGGCGTAGCAGGATTTGAACCTACGACCCTCTGCTTGTAAGGCAGATGCTCTCCCGCTGAGCTATACGCCCGTTTGGCGCTCCCACGGAGGTTCGAACTCCGGTCTCCACCTTGAAAGGGTGATGTCCTAGACCACTGGACGATGGGAGCCTAAAAACGCATTTTCGCGCCAACGAGGTATATATTACTATATCAAAGGGAATTTGTCAAGTCGGAAATATTTAATTTATTTTACAATCTATATCAAAATTCTCTCTGTTCTAACTCAATGGCTTTTTGTTTTACCCTGCCAAACTTGTTTGCACCCCATATGCCAAAAGCTGGAAAGGGTGAATGGTTTCAAGTGCTGCTCTACTAAACAGAAAAGACAACCCGAAAATGGTAGAAACACCTATACCAGCTATAAGAGCGGAAAGTGGGATTTTCATCATTAACCTCCTAAAAGTACGGTTAGCAAATTACTTATAGATTATAGCATTAAATTTAAAAATTTCATGATAAAATAAAAAAAATTTAAGGGGGAAGGAATATGTTAAATTTTGCAGTTTTAGTAAATACATTTGCCGTCATCGTGGGCAGTATCATTGGAATGACCTTAAAGAGCCGCCTTAAGGATGTATATAAAAAAAGAATGTTTCAAGCGGTTGGTGTAGTGACGCTGATCATTGGTGTAAAGATGGGGTTGGAGGCCAATGAGTTTATCGTTGTATTGGCTTCTATGGCCCTTGGTGGCGTGATAGGCCAATGGATCGGTATTGAGGAAAGGATTGGACGCCTTGCCAATCGAATTGAAAAAAGTGAGGGTGAAACTCATTTTGTCAAAGGCTTTGTAACGGCTACGGTTTTGTTTGTAGTTGGACCAATGACTATTTTGGGCTGTTTTGCTGCTGGAATTGAAGCTGATCCCTCATTGTTGCTTTTAAAATCAACATTGGACTTTATTGCTGCTATTATCCTGTCTTCTTTATACGGCTTGGGAGTCTTATTTTCCGGGTTGAGTGTTTTCGTTATACAAGGTCTTTTGGTAACCTTTGCCTCTCAGTTAACGGTTCTTTCGTTACCACAATACCTGAATGATTTTACAGGTGTGGGTGGGGCGATACTACTCGTGATTGGGTTTGGTTTGACGGAAATCAAAGAGATGAAGGCGGGAAACTTCCTTCCTGCATTGGGAATCGTTGTGTTTTTTGACTGGATTTATACTTTTTTCGTTTAAAAGACACCGCTGCTGTCAAAACCTTCTCCATAAACAGTCTTAACGGAGGAAACGGAGATAAACGCATTGGGATCTTCTTCCATGGCGATTCTAAGAATCCTCTGTTCCTCTCTTTTTCCCGCGATGATGGACAGTATTTGTCTTTCGTTTCTGGTATACCAACCGGTCCCTGAGTAAACAGTAACACCTCTTCCCAGCTCAGAGGTAATTTTATCAGCGATGGGGGTGAATTTATTAGAAATGATTGTGATTTGAGAGGATTGGCGGTTTCCCTGTAGATGCTTATCCAGAAAATAAGATGAAATGCCCATGGCAACCATACCATATATAATTACTTCCAGGGAATTGTAGATAAAGTAGGCTGATCCAATGATGGCCATATTGATATAAAAAGACAATCTACCTATGGCAATGTGAAAAAACTTCTGTAGAATCATGGATATGATATCCGTTCCGCCCGTACTGCCTCCTTGAGAAAAAACGATACCGACACCAAAACCGGTAAACAATCCACCTAAAAAAAGCGAAAGAATGATTTCATCCACAACAGGTTTGGTGGCAAACGGTTCTAAAACAGCCAATAACCCTGAGAGTAAAAACGTGGCAAAGATGGTTTTGATACCAAAATGAGCTCCAAGAAATTTCATTGCAATAAAAATCAAAAAGGCGTTAATTCCCGTATTGGATATTCCGAAAGGGATACCAAAGCTATCTCTTAAGATTAACGAGACCCCAGTTATGCCCCCTGCGACAATTTGATGGGGAGCCCAAAAGAACAGGTATCCTACGGCATATAAAATGAGACCGACCCCTATAATGATGTATTCTTTTACTTTTCTGCTATTTTTATTCATAATTCCCCTCCTAAAAATCCACATAAATATATCATTTTATATTCTAATCTCAAAACAAATTTTATAAACAAAACCTTTAGGAAGAATATCAAAATATAATCATATTATTTAAGAGGAAAAGTGATATTCTGGATAAAAATAAATAAAATTCATTCTAAAATAAATATTTTTAATAAAAAGCTTGACATTTATTATTTTTTATGATAATATATAAACGTAGTCGAAGAAATGAAGAGTAAAAAGCATTATTTTAAAGGGGTGAGTAAAAATGAAAAATATATCAGGAAGAATATACAATAAAGAATCGGAAATTTTAATGAAGAAAGCGGATGATTGTTTTTATTACACAATGGACAAATTACCTTTGGGGGTGTAGAAAATGAAAGGATTATTGAGACAATTTAACGTAAAAGCCAATGCTGAGATAGAGAAAGAAATGCTGGAGAGAGAGGTTGCAGATGCACAGAATGCTTTAGAATGGTCTTTAAGGTTTTAAGGGAGGGAAGGTTATGAAAAAATTATTCACACAGTTTGTTTTTAATAGAGAAGAAAAGGAGGACAAGGAAATTTTGAGAGCAGAACTTGAATCGGCTAGAGAACAGATGGAATGGTCACTGAGATTTTAAAAGGAGGAAATGAAATGTTTAATTTTGAATTGGAAAGAAAGAAAAAAGAATTACAGAAAAGAGAGAGAAATCGAATCGAATTTTTCAACGAACTGTATCGATTTTAACTATAAGCTAAAGAAAGGAAAGTAAATATGAGTGTATATATATAGAGCGGGTACCTCTGATAAGGATGGTGCCCCTTTTTTATTGTGATATAATGACTTGAAAAAAGAAAGAGGTGTAAGTGTGTACGTATTTCCGGATTGTATTCCGTGTCATTTTAATCAAATGTCAAGGATAATAAAAAGTTTGAATGTTTCTGAAGAAGAATCTTTTTTATTGTATAAAAAGGTTGCTGAAGAATTCTCGAAAATGGAAAATAACATCACCCCGGTAGAAATGGCCGATATCTTATATACAGTTGTTGAAGAACAAACGGGTGTTGGAGATGTTTTTTATAACGAAAAAAAAGAGGCCAATGAAATGGCCATGAAGATCGTGGATTACATTGAAAAAGATCCCGATAGTAGCGATTGGCCATTAAAAATGTATGCAAAACTATCCGCTTTAGGTAATCAGATTGATTTGGGCGCTCATGATGTGGACTTGCAATCCTTTGAAAAAGAGATCATATCCAAGGCTTTGGAATTGACTTTTGGTTTAGATGAATTTGAAGACTTTGAAAACCGTTTGAAAAAGGCCCAAAACTTGTTATTCATTCTTGATAATGCAGGAGAAGCTGTATTTGACAAACTGTTTATGAAAAAAATCAAGGAATGTTACCCGGGTATAAGCATATATTCGGCTGTTCGAGGAAGGACCATACTTAACGATGTAACAGAGCAAGAAGCTTCATTTATCGGGTTGGAAGAGGTTAGCGAAGTGATTGATTCCGGCTCCATGTATCCGGGAGTTGTGATTGGAAAAACAAGTAAAGAGTTTTCTCAAGTTTATGACAAAGCGGACATCATTATTTCAAAAGGTCAGGGTAATTTTGAAGGCCTATCGGATAATGCCGTGGGAAAGTTATTCTTTTGCCTGATGGTCAAATGTGAAACAATATCCAAATACATTGGAATACAGAAAGGATCGATGATCTTATCCAACAAGGTCAAAACAAATTAAACAAACCGTGTTACCATTAATTAACACACACGGAAGATGGGCGTAATTGACAAAGTGATGTTAAGATGGTAGTATATGCCTTGTGCGCGAAATTTGGTTAATCTCTGCGAGATTAACCTGGGAGTTTTCTTGGAAAATGCCACACACAGTTTTAGTTTAAGATCCAACCGTGAAGTTTTTCGAAGAAAAACTTAAAGCTCAATTTTTGCGTAGCAAAAAATAAGCAGGTCATTGAAAAACGGACAACGATAGAAGCAAAACCAGCGAGAATTAAACAAGCTCAAGGTTATTCCTTTC
>JAYEGQ010000043.1:0-4772 GCA_034659095.1 Thermotogota bacterium | reverse complement strand
GATAACGTCTTTCCTCCGGGGTTCTTTCGCTATTATTCAGACGGGCATGATACTTTTTTGGGTGTTTTGAGGAAAAAGGGGGCGTGCCTTGATCTGTTCGACTATTTAGGCAGTGCAGACTGTTTTAACGGCGAGATTTTCAAATGGAAAGATGAAAAAGAGAGAAATATTCTAAAAAATGTTGACCTTAACGATTTTGCAGATTTTTTTGAAGGAAAACTGGATGAACGCCAGTACATATTTTGGAAACTTTATTCTTTTAATGACCTGCCCATAGAATTAATCAGCAATATTTATGAGGAATTCCTGGAATCCAAAAAAGGCATCGTTTATACGCCACCGTATTTAGTCAATTTCCTTATTGATGAACAGATGCCCCTTTCCAATTTTAATAAGACTGATTTCAAGGTTATTGATCCAGCCTGCGGGTCCGGTGTTTTCCTGGTTGCCGCATTCCAAAGGATGATACACTGGTGGAGAATTCGAAATAATTGGAAAAAACCGGACGCTAACGATCTGAATGAATTAAAAAAGATTCTCAAAAATAATATCTTTGGCGTTGATATGTATGAAGAAGCTGTGCGCCTAACATTTTTCAGTTTGAGCCTGGCCTTACTGGACGAGCTGTCGCCAAAAGTGATATGGGAAAATCTGAAATTTGATAACCTTCTGGAAAGCAACCTCATAAGCAAAGATTTTTTTAAATTAATAAATGATAATTTCTTCCGATCTGATTTTAACCTTGTGATTGGAAATCCACCTTTTGAGTCAAAACTAACGACTCCTGATGCAAAACAGATTGAAAAACAAAAAATAAAGGAACGGCCAAAACTGCCTAACAATCAGATTGCTTTGTTGTTCCTTGAGCAAGCCATGAACCTGTGCAAAGAAGGAGCCCATCTCTGTTTAATCATGCCTTCCGGGCCGTTTCTTTACAACAACAATTCTGTGGAATATAGAAAATACTTTTTAAGCACTTATCGTGTGCCTCAAATAATCGACTTTACATTTTTAAGCGCAATTCTTTTTCAAAGTGCAAATGTTGCTGTAGCAGTTGTTTTTGCAAAAAAACAGGGTCCAACCAAAGAGGCTCTGCTTCATGTAACAGTCAGAAGAACAAAGCCCGCCAAAGAAAAGCTGTATTTTGAATTGGACTATTATGACTTTCATAGAATATCCCACCAAGAGGCATTAGAAAACAGGCATGTCTGGAAAGCAAACTTGCTAGGAGGCGGAAGGTTAAAGCACCTTATGGCAAGATTTGCGCCCCTGAGAACCTTAGGCGATTATTTAAAGGAAGCTAAAAATAAACATGGCTGGGCAATTGCAGAAGGATTCATAGTTGGCAATAGAGAAAATATAGATGAGCTAATAAAACTTAAGGCAAGTGCAGGAATATTATCCCTGAAAGATAGAAAAAGACTAGAAAGGTTGGAAAATAAATATAGAAAAGCAGACTATCTTACAGATAAAAAGACCTTACCTCGGGATGCACTCACCGAAGAAGGGATTGTTGAGGCTGAAATTCACCCTTTAAGAGAAGAATATTTTGAACGGAATAGGCAAAGAAATAAGCTGATTTTTAAAGGCCCACATTTGTTAATTAAAGAAAAAGTTACGAAAAATTCAATCCCAATAGTATTTAGAAATAATGACCTATCTTTCCAACATGACATTATAGGTATTCACGCCCCTGAAGACCAAATAGACAAATTATTACAGATTGAAAAGCGAATCAAAAATAATAGAACTTGCCTTTTCTATGTTGCAGGATATAGCGGATGTTACATGATCGGGCGGGCTACATCTATTTTAAAAGAAGATTTCGGAAGCCTGCCCTTTCCTGAAGATGAAACGGAGCTTGAACTTACAGAAATTGAACAGATGCTGGTAGATGACGTTCTGGATTATATGCTCGATTTCCGGAAAAAAGGTGAAACCTCTGTTGCTGAAAAACCTGTTGATGATTATCAGTTGCATCAATTTTCAGAGATATACTGTCGGGTTTTAAATTCCGTATATAAAGAGTTCAAACCATACGAACCGTTACCAACCGACTCATTTATCTGTTTACCATTTTATTACAAGGATAAACCTCAAATTAAAACAGAAAATCCGGATGAACTTGAAGCAGCTTTATATGAGCTAATCCAAAACAATACCAGCACGAATTCAAGAATTGTTAGAATGTTGAGGGTTTATGAAAACAACACGATTTATCTGATCAAGCCCAAACAGACACGCTACTGGCTGCGATCTGTTGCTATTCGTGATGCAGATGATACTTTTGCCGATCTGGTTGCTCAAGGATATTAATCAATGCTCGCCGATACTTATCAAGCCATAACTTCAGGAAAAATTAAAGGACCGGAAATAGACGCTCCCATCATTACTGTCGTGAGTTGTGTGGAGCAGGTTTTGATTACTTTTTCAGAACAGTACGCAGGCTCGAATATAAAAAATGAAAAAGGGCTGACGCAGAAACTCATCCACCTACTAACTGTTCATGCATCAAAAAAGTACTATCCATTCTATTTTCAAAAAGAATATATGGAAGATCCTGAACGAGGCGACAGTCCTCAAGTTGACATCGGGGTCATCAGCATCAGTAAAGAAGGCGTTACAATCGGCGTAAAACCCTATGAGGGCGAATCCTTTTTTTCAATAGAGGCAAAAAGGTTAGCCGAATTAGGTTCAAAGAGATCAAAGGAATATTTAGTGGGAAGAACCGAAAAAAACAAATATGTTAGCTGCGGCGGTGTGGAACGTTTTAAGCAGGGGATACATGGCAGAAGTCTGCCATATGGGGCAATTATCGGTTTTGTTCAGGAATATGATTTTGACTACTGGCATGATCTTCTTAACTCATGGATTGAAGATTTGATACAGAAAAACATATATTCCCCAGTAGCTTGGCATATAAGAGACAAGCTGCAAAAGGAGTATATAAAATCAACCACCGCAAAGTTTATTTCAATAACCTCCCGAAAGAATAATTTTATTACGCTGTTTCATATCTGGGCAAGATTAAATTAACGCATAATACTTGCCGGAAAAAATTCAGACCAATTTGTTCGACTTTTAATACAACGTACCTCTGCTCACAACAAAATTTGTTAAGAGGCAAATAGCTTTGCCCACAGAGAAACATTGTCTATATTTACCGGCCGGGCACCCATTTCAATGAGGTTTTTGTTGTAATCACTGTCAAAGGTATAAATTGGTTTTTGCCAGGAAATAATCTCTTTGCAAAATGCTTCTGTCTTACTGGCAGGGCTGGCATGAGCTATGAAAATGGCAGCAGACAACGCCGCCACAAATAGATTGCGGTAATGTGAGGATCTGACGGAAATACGTGGCTGAGTTTCATCAAACGGAGAAATGAAAAGCAGCCGCCCGTTTTTCAGGGGCTTTTTATATTTTTTATTTATCCGCATGTTGTTGATACTTCTGGCAGGACAGATAATGACGGGCTGGGTGCCGCGTAAAAGTATTGTGAGGCATTCGCGTTCCATGGGCGAATGGAATCCGCTGATAACTGTCATTCCGGCATCCCTTAAAATTTGCGCAATGTCATAGGTTTTTACTATCAAATCGCCCGGGCATTTTGTCGAGCAAAAAAAGGCTGTTGAGTTATGGCTGAGGATGTCAAGGTTTCCTATGGCCGTGATCGTGTCTGGAGCGTCTTTGCCAAGGTGCTGCTGCAAGGCTGAGGGATAATTCGGGTTGTTTTTCTTCAGGCTAATTATCTCCATCTCTCAGCTCAATCCCATTCGATACTTGATGTCGTAGTTGATGATAAAGTCGAGTTCTTCATCTGTGAAGCTATAGTGCTTTGCCAAGACCTGGTCAATTTTGTCGATGATGGGCTTGGAATATTTCGGGGAAAACTCGTCGTATTTTACCTCTCCTGTGGTTTTATAGAAACACTCTTTACGTTGCGCATGTTGTTTTAAATCTGACATTAATTTTTCAGTAAGTTCAGATAATCTATGTTTTATTGGTTCTTTCATTTCGCTAATGCCAATGGGAAAGTTTTCAATTTCACGCATATTCAGATCACGACAATTAGAAAGTATGATGAACCACCAGTAAAATATTGAACTGTTTAAGCTGGCCACTATCGCTAATGCATCTAATTCCGATGACAGGCGTAAAGATTTTATGTGACTTGAAACTTGCACTCCATTACGCTCATTCCAGAAATAAGGGGTAAAATCCATTGCCCTAACCCAGTATTGAGGGGCATTGTGGAAATAGATCTCAAATAGTGAATTCATGCCAAGATAATTTCTTAAAGGTTTAAATAGTCTGATTCGTTTCATTATTGAAGTCGCGATAGAATGTCCAATTTTGGGAATGGCCCCTTTCGTTAACAGTTCAGATATTATAGCAAAGGATAACAAATTAAACAGAGAAGAGCGGATTTCTGAGTACCAACGGTTATAAGTAGTAGAAAAGATATGAGTGTCTTGAGTTTTATGTTTGCCTTTTTTACTTAAAAAAATGGAAGCTCTAATATGTTCCAAACCGTCAAAGAGTCGAGCAGGACGGTCATCAAAATTTGCAAACCAAAGGAAAGAACTACAGTCAAGACACAAATTTTGGACTGGTATCATTCTATCTGTGCAAACAATTGGAAGTTGTACAATCACGCTAAAATAACCAGCATCATGCAAAATGCGAAAACATCGTTCAACAGTAAAGGCATATAAATTCCCACACCGTTCTGTCTTATATCCTCGCAAAGCATATTCTTTTTTAACTTTACT
>JAYEGQ010000042.1:0-4836 GCA_034659095.1 Thermotogota bacterium | reverse complement strand
CCTATTTGGCTTGTATCTATCAGTAAGCTGTTGAAATTGACGATATGCGGATGGACCCCCTAAAAATTGCAGTCTAACAAAGAAAAACTGATTAAATCACATGTATACTTTCAAATTCTTAGAAATGCTTGGATTTTCCAAGAACTCTTTTCTAAAATCAAATGGTGTCATATTCCCGAGTGAACCATGCGGTCTCAAACAGTGGTAATAATGGATATAAGCCCCCAATTTGTTCTTTAAATCAGCTTTGTCAAAGGCCAGGACATGTGCTTCAAATTCTCTCTGGCAACTGGAATGAAACGATTCTATATATGCCTGTGAATTTGGGTTATGCTTAATCCCAAACTCATGTTCGATATTTAGCTCTTTTTCGAACTTCAATATTTTTTTGGCTTTAAACTGAGATCCGTTATCTGACCGGATAATCAGCTTTGAGGGGTCTATTCCTCGGTATTTGATCGCTTGTTTCAAGGTTTGTTTAACATCATAATGTGTACAGTGTTTTCCGATATACAAGCCACAGATACATTTATCATAAACATCTATATAACTCAACACCTGCAATAGTCCATCTCTTTTTGTTTGGTACATCTTAATATCTACTTGCCAAAGGCTATCAGGGCTGTGTATCAGATGTTCTTTTGATGAGTTGTACAAATGCTTTCGGCTCGTATATTTTCGCATCCATCCACAAATCTTTCTCAATTTATCCAGCTTTTTGTGATTGATGATAATCCCCTTTTCTCGTCTCAGATAAGCGCTGAGTTTCTTCGATCCCATCGTTTTCACATAGTAATACGGATCATCCCGGTTTTCATTCTCATACAGTTCCCTGAGCAGCTCTACGAGCTGCTCATCCATAATGAAATTACACCCCACATTCCAACGCTGACAACCAATGACCATGCTATATGGTTTGCAAGGCCTTCCACTTGACTTCTTTTTCTTCCCTGTTTCAGTGTTTAATTTGGCTTTCTTATAATAATACGTCCGTTCTTTTAATCCAAGTACCCTGATAATCCTGTGTGCCGCATAGCCTTCTGCCTCAAGCTCAAACCCTATTTCATAATCATCTATTGATTCATCTTTTTTTTTACCTTTTCTCGCAGTATCTGTATTTCCACTTCTTTTTCGGCTACTAAATTTTTCAGTCGTTGATTTTGTTCTTCAAGTTTTCGATCAGTTGCTCTCAACGGAAACGTCCTGTCTATCTCTGTCAGTATTTCCGGCATCTTCCCTGTGTTTTTGCCTTTTCTTACCTGTTTTTCAAAGCCTGCTGCTCCATACTCTCGATAGATTCCGATCCATTTTGACAATGTTGATGCGCCTATTTCGTATTTCCCGGAGATCTCTTCATAGGTCATATCCGTGCTTAAATAATCCTCACATACTTTTTCTTTAAATTCTCCCCTGTACTGTTTTCTCGTCATTTTCTCACCCCTTTTTTAGTTTACATCTTTCCTCCTTAAACTGCAAACTCTTTTGGGGGTGAATATGTTAACTCCGTCCTTGTTGCTTCTTACTTCTGCTTTGTTGCAGAAGCTGAAGGGAGCGGAACTATACTATAGAAAGAACGGACAGTCATTCCATTGAATGTGTTATAATCAAGAGTTAAGAAAATCAGACATTACCTAATCTAAAAAAACTTACATCAAAGATCAACTACGAATGAAGTTATGACGAATATTAGCGTTTTTATCCGTTGAGATTTATCAAGAATTTCTTGGAGATTATGTTTTTCAACTTACGTTTAAAAAGAGGGATTTCATGAAAAAAATAACGGTTATTCTTTCAACGATTTTGGTGATTTCACTATTATCATCTTGTTTTTTAATTCACGGAGGTGGGGAAAATGAATTTTCACCTGCGATGGGTTATGAGCAAATCAAACAGGGGGCATTTTTTTCCGGCAGGTTAATTCATTCCGAAAACGCCCTCTATAACAATTTAAAAACGGGGTTTCTCATTCCATTCCAGGATGTTTCCGGTGAGTGGATCAAAAATCCGGTTGAGGGATGTTATGAATATATTGAGTTATCAAAAGTATATGGGTATTTGAAAATTAAGGATGTGAATGACCAACAGATTATTTTTGATTATCTGGTTTATTATCAAGATGGAGAACGTTGGGAACATGTTCAAAATGTTCAGTTGTCAGGCACTCAAGTGTCATATGATCATCCCCGGGTTTTACCTTCCTTCTGTCTTGATTTTCTCAACAGCCTGCAATATGAACCCCTTGACAACTCGGTACCTATTCAATCTCCGATATTAACCGATGCGGCATTGCTTTCCTTTGCTACCGAGATTCCATCAGCTTCCGAAATACTCTCAAGGCGTTCTATTCGAACCAACACCACCAGCAGAACGGTTTCCTTCAGATTGCATGAATCACCGGAAAAGGCTTGTGATTATGATGAAACGGTGGTTTACGGTGCACATCATTCTCAAAACACAATGATTTATACCTTTTCCAATGAAAATCTCTCTTTTTCAACCGAAGCCTCCACCATTCGAATTGATGCGTCAACAGAAGAACTCCCCGTATTCTCCGTAGGGGATTATGTGATTAATAACGCCTCAAGAACAACTTGTGTCATAACGGATGTGGAAAACATCGGGGATACCGTCCTCTTGAAAACGGAAGATGTTAATTTACAAATGATATTAGGGGAGGTCTATATTAATCTGTCCGGTGATCTCGGCCGGTTGATTCAACAATATGGAACCCCGGAAAGCCAAGCGTTACTCAGTCAGCTTCAACGTTCAGAAGAACCTGAAGGGAAACATGATATTATCAATCTCAGTCTTGAAAAAAGTATTTTTAACAATGACGTACTTGATTTTAAGGTGGATTGCGGATTTAGACTCTTTATCGATGTTGACTTCAAATCAAAGTCCAGCTGGAAGGAAAATTATGTCAAAGGTCATTTTATCGCCGGATCGGAAGAACATCTCTATCTCTTGCTTTCAGCACTTGGTGGTGGAGTTGATGAAAATGGAGAAATAGGATATAAGCTCGCTGATAAGCATTTGATTATTGAAGTGGGGCCAGTCGAAATTTCTTTTGGTTGTGATATTGATTTAATCGGAGATTATTCAATTCCCGGTTCGAACCTCACACTTGGCGGGGGACCACACTTGAAAAATGAGGTTGGGTTTGAATACGATATGGGAGTTCGTTTGAAATTCTGGTTGGACTTCATCCCTTATCCGGATCCCTGGCTCGATGTGGAAGGGATCGGGAAATTTGATAACACTTTTAAACGATTTAAACCGGAATTTGATAAGGATTTTGAAGAACTGGAAGTGGGCGTTGGGTTCGGCCTCATGCCAAATATTATGCTTTACGATACAATTGGTGTTGGGATGGAGATTCCATTCATGTTTGAAAACATCCTGAAAAAAGGGACTGACGGATGGAATTACTCGCTGGATTTCGATATCAGAGGAAATCTCGAATTTCTTTTGGACATTCCGGTGATCGGCCGCCTGGATTTTGATGCGGGAGAAGTCTTTCACAAACGATGGACTTTATTCAGCCAAGACCCTGAAACCATTGACGAAAGGGATTATGGGACAAAAGGGCTGAACGGTGTAATTTCCTCACCGGCCATCGATGAAAAAGATAGAATTTATGTGACAAGTTTTAACACTAACAGCAACATGGCCATACTATGGGCCATGGACTACGATGACAATTTGCATGAGTTAAAAATAGCCTGGAGCAGCCCCTACAGCCCCGGTTACTCAAACAAAATTGTGAATATGACCAATCCGGTTGTAGATGGTAATAATCGGATTTGTTATGCCATCAACACTTTGAATGCTTCACTCATCAGAGTAGTCGATCATAAAGGCCATAGTGTTGTTTATAAACAACTCACTCAATGGCCTGTTGACAATCTTTCACTGGCTCAAAGCGACGATGGAGAAGAATTCCTACTGTTTACGGTTGGAAACACATGCCATGTTCTTCGTATTACAAACGGAGAGGAATATGCTTCGAAACAGTTCACTTCCATGACCCAAATAAAAGGCATGACAACAACCATCGGCGATGATGTCCTGTTACTGGGAACTACTTCGAATCATCAGACGGTTTTTACCAGTATGGATTTAAGCGGCTCCGTTCATTCTTCACAAAGAAAAACATTTTCCGGAGATACTACAGGCGCAATCAGTATAGATGCAAACGGATGCCCGGTCTTTGCCGTTAATGATGAACTAATCCAAATATCTGCAGATCGGCAAAGTGTCAAACATCGTATACAAGTGCAAAGCATTATCACGACACCTGTCAGTATTTCAGCAGACGGCAGCTTATATTTTGGATGTGAGGATCACACGGTTTACTGCTATAAAAAAAATGATGATGATACGCACAGCTTTTCATGGAAAAAACAGCTTGATTCAAACATTTCTTCAGCTCCGGTTATCGGTCGAGACGGGAATATTAACGTGACAACACATAACGGTTTTACCTATAACATTGCAACGGCAGCAGTCTATGACACAAAAGGAGAGAAGGTAGCGAATGCTTCTGATATCATCTGGCAATCGCCTTTGAAAAAAATGAATAATATGCCAAAGAATTACCCTAATCCGCTGATTATGTCAAACGGCCTTATTTTAGCCCCGAATCAGGATGGCATCAAACTGATTAAGGGAACAGCCAAAGGTCTCAGTGCTTCCCCCTGGCCAAGGGGCCCCTATAACAATCAGAACACCGGCGGGCTCTCTTTTATCCCCTCCTCGCTTAAAATCACCCGGCAGCCTGACAATCGGGTCAAACAGGAAGGCGATTCCCTCACACTCTCTGTCACAGCAGATGGA
>JAYEGQ010000041.1:11958-23476 GCA_034659095.1 Thermotogota bacterium | reverse complement strand
GGTGAGTTCTAATCCGGAATCGCATCATAAGGAAATTTTTCATGCCCTGTCGGTGCCTTTGTTTAATAAAAGATGTTTTTTGTTCATCGGGTCTCGATCGTAGTGACCTAAAAAAAATGAGGTTCCCGGTTTTTCTTGTTTGTAGGAGTTTTGGTCGAAAGTTGGGCTAAGGATCTCAGCGAAAGCCTCCATCTGTGGAATGGCGTTATAGTATTCATTGTCAAATAAACTAGGTCTGGGAAGCAACATGAGATCGGGTGCATAAGCTTCAATCATCGCGTCTGACATGGCAAATTCCAAAAATTCAAGTGCTTCTTCCTTATGCTTTGTCTGGGAAGGGATACCAATCAACTCTCCCCCACCAAATGTTGAAAATTCTTCTGAACCTCTGGGCATAAAAGTAACACCAAAATCCATATCCGGGGCATCATTCATAATAGGACTAACACTGAAATTCCCTCCTAAGAACATGGCAATTTTCCCAGAAATAAAAGCATTATAACGGTCTGCAAAAGACCATTGCGCACTCGATACAGGGGCCACTTTGTATTTGTGAATCAAATCATACCAAAGCTGTAGAGTTTCCTTTGACTCAGGGGAATTAAAGATAACGTTACCATTATCATCAAACATGCTGCCACCGTTTGACCATATCCAAGGCATAAACCAGAACATATATGAACCGGCATCATTACCGACAAGTGCAATACCATACTGATCAATAACCCCATCGGAATCAAAATCTTTTGTTAGTTTTTGTGAAGCCAGAATCAGTTCATCCCATGTTTCTGGTGGGTTTTCCGGATCAAGTCCGGCCGCTTTAAACATATCTTTATTCCAAATCATGGTTGACAAATCAATTTCATACGGTAATGCGAAAACCTTTTCATCTCTGGTACCAAGTTTCAACAACCCATCAGGCAATTCATCAAAGTATTCTCTGGACGTTGCCCATTCCGTGATGTCCTCAAATGCTCCAATGGAAATAAAGTAAGGGAAATGAACCAGATCAAGGGCATAAACGTCAGGTGCCTTTTTTGCCCCTAATGCAGCCATAAATTTCGAAACCAACTGATCATATGGCACCTGAACAAATTCAGCCCTGAGAGATTTTCCCTCCTTTTCCATTTGTTCATTAAACATATCAACGATTTCTTCGAAATTTGCCAATCGACCCCATACCTTTAAAACAACGTCCGAACTAAAGATCGTCAACGAACACAACACAACAATTAACAGCATAAGCAAGCATTTCTTTTCCATTCAAATAACCTCCTTGGTTTTTATACATTACCGGTAACGTTCACGGTAATTACAAAAAAAATTATGTACTTTTTCTTTCCACCAAATCAACATCCAAAATGACTCTGACAGGTTGGCTTCTTTGCTCATTTATTCTCTCCAGTAAAATTTCAAATCCTTTCTCTCCAAGCTCTTTCTTGTCGATATTCACGGTTGTGAGAGAAGGAGACACGATCCCGGAGAAGACAATATTATCAAAACCCACGATCTTAATCTCATCGGGGACATTCACTCCCGCTTCATGTATTGCATTAAGTGCTCCCATTGCCATTAAATCGTTAAAGCAGAATAAACCATCGATTCTTTTTTTCTTTTTCAATAACACTTTGACCGTCTCATAAGCTTGATAAATTTCCATTTCAATCTCAACCATCATTTCATCATTGAATGCTGTTCCATACTCCTTTAACGCTTTTTTAAAACCCTCATATCGCATTTGAGAAACCGATTTATACAGATAATGATTGAGAAACAAAATGTTTTTACATCCCTTTTCAATTAAGTGCTTTGTTGCCAAATACCCACCTTTGATCTCGTCATTATGAACGGTATCTACAGGAACATCCTTAAAATATCTTCCTAAGACTACTACCGGGAAATTCCTCTTAACCAATGCTTTGATATCGCTATTATCACTTTGAACCGGTGTAATGATTAAGCCGTCAACACGTCTTTCCAATATCGTTTTAATGGCGTTCTTTTCATTTTCATATACCCTGTCCGTATTCATCAATATCATCTGATAACCGACTTCATGCGCCCTTCTTTCGATTGCTTTGACCAATTCAGCAGAGAAAGGATTGGTATTGTCAGATACAATCACGCCAAAAATTTTGGTATGTTTTTTTCTCAATAAAGAGGCCGAGGCGTTCTTAACATACCCCAGTCCTTCAGCTACCGAAAGGACATTTTTTTTCGTCTCTTCATTAATATCGGCTTTATCGTTGAAAGCCCTAGAAACCGTATTTAATGATACACCCGATGCTTTTGCCACATCTTTCATTGTTATAAAACGTTTACTCATAAAAACCTCCGGTATTATTACCGTGAATGATACCGAGATTATGTAACAAAAAGTATTTTATCAAAAATCTCAATTCCATTGATAATTATCCTTAATAAGCGTTCAAGTTTATTTATTAGACAATAGCTTATAATTTCAAAGATTTTTTAACTTTTTTAAGGTTATTGCTTCTAAAGACTATCAATCCAACTTTTTATGACTCTTTTCAAAGTCTTTGTTGGTCTTTTATCCCCTAATTCACCCACAAAATGTTTGATCCCATATGAAGAAATACCCTTTTGAGTCATAGACGGACTAACGGGGACAAATTGCATGCCCATATGTTGCCCCAACGTGATTAGGGATTTTAAACACATTTCCCCACCACCGTTGATGTCGCCCATTGTTGTGAAAGTCATCAATTTCTTTTTGTACAAGGTGTTATTCACCCAAAAATCCACCAGTGAATCGAAAAAGGATTTCATCTTTCCGGAGCAATTTCCGTAATAGGTGGGAGAACCAAGAACGATAACATCTTGATCCGCCAAATCTTCTTTTGTTACTGGCTTCACATTTAGAATCTCTTCATAATATTCGTTGATAATCTCATATGTATTCTTTAATTCTTCCATCGTTTTATCTTCTATTCGTCTAATAATAACTTCATGACCACTTTCCAAAGCAGCCTCTGTAAATTGTTTTCCTATTAAGTAATTATTACCCGTTACAGTATGAAATAGTACCAGAAATTTCAAATCAATCACGCCCCTATCCAAACAAATTGACATCAAACAGCTCTACATTATAACTTATTTCATTTTGGTACTTGTATATAATTAATAAAAAATAGTATATAATATTGTTAGAAGAACTGCAAAGGAGAGAAATTAAGGTAACTATTCAGGACCCCTACAAAAAAAGCAATAACAAAAAAATTATTGACATTTGGAAGAGGAGATGGTCTTGAAAATACTGAAGTCGTTAGTTTTTTCCTCTTTTTTACCATTCAAAATCTTCTCTACCCCTTTATTTTTTAATGTTGTTTGTTATTTATACGAATGCCAGAGGGGGTCCTGAATAGTTACAAAATATTTATCATTTTAAAGTAACGAAAATGCGATTCAAGTTTTGATTAGTTAGTTTTCCTAATATAATATATCCGCCGTCTTTTGTTTTGTCAAGTTTTGTGTTTTTCAGTCTTTATATCTTCCTGATTAACTCTTATAGCTTATTTTATCGATCCGCTTGTCAACCCTTTAACTATGTATTTCTGAACCACCAGGAACAAAATAATCGGTACCAATGTAGATAAAAGGATGGCAGCCATTAACTCATTCCATCTGACTGAACTTCTGCTGAAAAACTGATAGAGGCCTTGAGCGATGGGCATTAATTTGTCGTTTTTAACAAGTACCAAAGCCAGAATAAATTGCTGACTCCAACCTGTAATAAAGGAATAAATGAAGATGGCAACAAGAGCCGGCCCCATCAATGGCAATACCACTTTGGGGATGATATTGAAGTGATTACAACCGTCAACAAAAGCCGCATCCTCTATTTCTTTTGGAATACCTTGCATATAGGATACCGTTAGCCACGTGGATAGGGGAATGGTAAAAATCGAACCGGCTAAAATAACGGAAAAATAAGTATCGATAACACCGATTTTGTCCATGATCACATAAATGGGAACCAGCAACATGATAGGCGCAAACATGTTTGCATAGATCACAAAAATCATAATAGGTTTTTTCATGATGAATCTGAATCGAGCAAGGGCATAACCGGCAGGAATGGCAATGGCAAGTGATATGAGACTGACACCGATTCCATAGATAAAACTATTCAGAAGATATCTTGGGAATCTGGGAACAAGCTCAAATGCCTTTGCGAAATTTTTAAGGGTCACTTGATTTGGTAAAAGATTTGAAGGACTTTCCCATGATAAATCAGCCGGTCTTAAAGCCGTCAATAACATTTGATATACTGGCAGCAGCATAAATCCTATAAAGAGAAGCGCGAAAATTTGAATCACGATTTTTCGAATAAGAATTTTTGTTTTTGGTCTCATCATGCGGTATCCTCCTTCAATGTTCTAATGTAGAAAATGGCAATAAACGTTACAACAAGTACTTGTACAATTGTCATGGCAGAAGCCTTACCGATACCCCCAAGCCTCAGCATTCTGAAAGAGGCGTTATAGATTGCAATGGGTAAAGTTTCGGTAGCTCTTGCCGGACCGCCTTGGGTTAATACCCATATCACATCAAATGAATTAAACGTCCAAACCATCGAAAGCAAACTTACAGTGAGAGTAACGGGTTTCATAATGGGCAACGTGATTTTGAAAAAACTTTTAACGGCATTTGCCCCATCCAGTCTGGCGGCTTCATATAAAGCTTCAGGAATATTTTGAAGTCCTGATATAAACATGATGACCATGAAGGGCATACCAGCCCATGCATCAATGATAAAAGTGCTTATAAACGCACCGGTTGTGGTTGCAAAAAAGGATACGGGTTCTTGAACCAATCCTAAATGCAGTAATAGGCTGTTGGCGATTCCGAACTGACTGTTTAATGTCCAAGCCCACATCATAGCTGCAATTGCCCAGGGAATCGCCCAAGGAATTACCAGAAGCGATCGGTATACCTTCCTGCCAATCAGATATTTACTGTCAAGCATCACCGCTGCCAAAATACCGATGACAACTTTGATGATAACGGACATACCAACCCACAGAAGCGATTTCAGGAAAGCAGCCATAAAATAAGAAATATTGGGATTGTAGAGTTTAAAATTAAAAAGCCAGGAATAATTATCAAATCCCACAAAGACACTTGCACTTGGATTTAAAAATGTCGCTTTATAAAAAGAAGTTTTTAGGACGTTGAAGAGCGGATATCCGATTAAAACAGCAAACGCAATCAAAAGCGGTATGATCAAAACATAAGGAACGTGTTTATTTTTCAAAACCTTCACCTTTCTCTCTGTTTATAGTCTTTAAAGAAAACGGGGGTTTGCATAAACCCCCGTAAAGATGATGCAAATCAGTAACTTTTATTTCTGTAAAAGGTTGATGATGTAAGCTGCCGTATCAAAAGCCTGCTTGGCAGTCTGGTTACCGAGAATCACATTCTGTAATGAATCCACAATGGCTTCCTGTACGCCTTCCCAATCTTTGATGTTCACAGCTTCCGGTACACCATATTGAATGGCTTCTACATATTGCTTCCAGAAAGGTGTTTGGAATTCGGGTAGATTCTTTTCTTCAACCATAGGAGGAACAAATCCAAGGGTCAGGTCCCATGCTTTCTGGTTGTCAAAGGATGTCATGAAATTCATGAATTCAACTGCCAATTCAACGTTTTTGCTCTGTGAACTGATGGAGATACAATCCGTTACAATAACGGTTGAATAGGGTTTTTCTCCCAAAGGTCCTTTTGGAATTGGGAATATTCCCACATTGATTCCCCTTTCTTCAGCTGCTTTTGCGTTGTGAATATGATCGATGAACATACCAATTTTTCCGGTTTCGAAAAGTTTAACCAGATCTTCCCTTTTCCATTCGCTGATTCCAGGTTGTGAGTAATTGCTGAGTTCTACGTAAAATTCAAGGGCACCTACACCGTTTTCATTGTTGATGATAGCGTCTCCTTCAGGATTAACAATGTTTCCGCCATTGGCATAAAGGTATTGCTGGAACTGGGTGACGGTTGAAACAAATCGTTTTCCCGCCAGTCCGATGCCATATACACCGTTGTCGGGATCGTGAATTGCTTTTGCTGCTGCGTGAAGCTCATCCCAGTTTTGAGGGATTTCCAGATCGTTTTCAGCAAACATGTCCTTGTTATAAATATAGGCCTTTGTTGACATGGCTCTTACGATGCCCCAATAATCGCCGTTGTAACCAACGGTTTCCCATACACTGTCGTAGTACGTGGCCTTTTTTTCTTCTGAGATATATTCCGTAAGGGGGAGAATAGCACCCAAGTCTGCCAGGGCAGGTATCCATCTTGAACCGATATACATAATATCGGGAGCTGAACCTGATCCAATCGATGTGACGATCTTGTTCCAAAGGTTATCCCAGCCTACGAATTCCATTTCAATGGACACATTGGGATTCGCCTTTTCAAATTCCTCTCCAATAGCTTCTTGATCCTCAATGGTATATCCCCCACCAATAGGCATCAGGACTCTTAGTGTTTCTTTTGAAAATGCAAAACCGGCAAATAATAAGACCACTAACAACAACACAACAAATTTCTTCATAGAAACGCCTCCTTTTAAATTGGTAAATAATCACAAAATTTCACATATGTGATGATTTACGACTCTTTATGATTATATATGAGAATATTTATTTCTTCAAATCCAATGACATTCGATTTTAAAGGTTTATTTTGATTTATTTCCGATTACAATGAGTACACTCCGTTTTTTTCTTGATTTCGCTATATGGTTATTTTTTTCAAGAAAGTGAATGATTTAACAGTCTTAAATCAAAAAACATACTAATATGGATATAATAATAGTATTTATTTAAAAATAAGAGAAATATCATGATAATCATCTATAATTATTAACTAACGCATATAATTACTAAAAAATCTGTTTTAATAATCCGTATATTTCATATATAATCATAAATGGTTAAAATATGTTTTATTTGTGAAATTATTAGAGGTGAAAAATGCTTACTGAAGAGAGAAGAATGGAGATTTTCAAATTTATCAAACGCAATAACAGCGCAGAAACAGAAGCACTGATTAATACATTCAAGGTTTCAGGGAGTACCATCCGGAGAGATCTGGAATATCTTGCTTCAAAGAATCTTATTGTTCGAACCCACAAAGGGGCTGTTTTAAATGCAACCAATGTGGAAACTGATTTTATCATGAGTTTCAATCAGAACCTCGAAGAGAAGACAATGATCGCAAAAAAAGCCATAAATCTGATAAACGAAGGTGATTTTATAGGATTAAGCGGTGGCACGACGGTATACCTTTTAGGTAAGGAAATTATTAAATCACCCATTCATGATTTGACTATCTTAACAAACTCTATCAGTACCGCTACGTTGTTTCTTGAAAGTGAAAAGAGTTATGAATTAATTTTGGCTGGAGGTCCTCCGATCAAAGGAACATATGAATGTGTAGGAGATTTTGCCATTCAGATCATCAACTCATTTAACTTGGATAAATACTTTTTTGGAGTTAATGGTATTAATATTAATGATGGTATTTCTTTTAATAATTTTGCCGAATCTCAAGTTTGCAGGACCTTGATCAACAGATCTTTAAAAACTTATGTCATTGCCGATCACAGTAAATTCGGGATTCGAAAGCCAAGTCGGGTTTGTCCTTTGAATGCGGTAAGTGGAATTATTACCGATGAATCTGATAAAAACTCCATTGAAAAATTAAGAACAGAAGGCATTAAAATCATATAACTCAAGGAGGACTTTTTAACTGATGATTACAAAAAAAGAGATTTTTGAACAACCAACAGCATTCAAATTTGTTTCTGACAATTACGAAAATCTTGTTGCGGACATGAAAGCGTTGTTGCGTGACAAAGAGATAAAGAAAATCGCCTTTATTGGATGTGGATCTTCCTATTACCTTGCCATGGGGCTTGCAAAACATCTGAATCGATTAACCCAATCTGAAAGCAACGGTTTTTATTTCAGTGGGTCTGAAATTATCGGGGATTTAAGAAATATTGAAAAAGACACCTTATATGTAGGTATTTCTAGATCAGGAGAGTCTACTGAAACCGTCAATGCGTTAAAAAAACTTAAAAAGACTGGGAACTTAACAGGTGCGCTTACTTGCGAATCTGAAAGTAATATTATCCCTGAAGCCTCTGCTTTCATTACCTTGGATTTTATCAAAGAGGAATCAGTGGTGATGACCAAATCTTTTACATCCATGGCGTTTGTTTTTACTGCACTTCTTCAAGACGTCTTTGCCTCAGGTGATTTGGATGCTTACATGAATAGTGTTGTTAAAGAAACAGAAACAATTCTCACTAACTCCGAAGAGTATTTGAATAAACTTAATGTTGGAAGTTTTGATCATTTTGTTTTTCTGGGATATGATGAATACCTTGCGGCTTCTATGGAAGGTTTAATAAAGGTAACAGAAACTTCATTGACAGAAGTGGATGCTTTCCAGACCCTGGAATACAGACATGGCCCCAAGTCCAAATTGCATCAGGGAACACTGGTTGTCATTGCATCCAATGAAAAGACATTTGAGTTGGAGGAAAAAGTAGCTCATGAAATTGAATCCTATAATGCCAAGGTATTGCTTTTAAGTTCCAAAGACAGTTCTTTCAGCCATATTACCTTGATGCCAGATCCGGAATACAGAAACTGGTTTCTCAGAGTTATTCCTTTGCAATTAATTGGGATAAAAAGAGCTGTATTCAAAGGTCTTAATCCAGATGAACCTCGAAATCTCAGCAAAGTGGTTCTTTTGTAATGCACTTTTATATTGGAGTTGATTCAGGCGGGACAAAAACCCAAACAGTTCTTGTAAATGCCGATGGACAACTTTTAGCTTCACATTTGGCTGGATCAACGGATATCTTCAATATTCCAGAAAAACAGGCCAAAAAGATACTGTCCTCTTCTATTGAAAAAGTCCTTGGACAGGCGGGTATTGAAAAAAAACAAGTCGATTACTCTTGTTTTGCCATGTCTACATATGGGGATATTCCTAATCGTATGAACTTGATTGAAAATATCTCAGCCTTTGCTTCTCCATCAGCGCATGTTGTTGTAAACGATGTGCGGGCTGCTTTAGAAGGAGCTCACCCATTGGCACCTGGAATTGTTGTTCTCATGGGCACCGGAGCTATGATTATGGGTAAGGATCAACAAGACAGAATTTCCCGAGTGGATGGGTGGGGAGAAAATGTAGGGGATTTGGGGAGTGGATATTATATTGGAAGAAGAGGTTTGCAAGAAGCATTCAAAGCCTATGATGGTAGAAATCCAGCGGCTTCGCCCCTTCTTGAAGCGGCTTTGCTTCACATGAGTAAAACTGGTGATTTATTTTCCATTATTGAACGTTGTAAAGGAAGCAATTCCAGAGGTTTTATTGCAGGTTTTTGTCAATATGTGACACAGCTGGCCGATGCAGGAGATGAAATCGCAAGTTTGATTATTGATGAAAGTCTTTCTG
Source organism: Thermotogota bacterium (assembly GCA_034659095.1). Classification (GTDB taxonomy): domain Bacteria; phylum Thermotogota; class Thermotogae; order MWEM01; family MWEM01; genus JASUTC01. The sequence goes on along the minus strand of JAYEGQ010000041.1, from coordinate 13,975 downwards.
AAATACGCGTAAGCATTCAAACGATTATAAAAAAAATCCCTTCCAAAAAGATCCTTTGCTCTTATGCGGGGAGTTTGTTTAAATGTCGTACTTTTAAAAAAGGTTTGGATAAAATCTTTGAAAAAGAAAACCGATTAGTACTCAAACCGGCCTCTGTTAGCCCTGCTATTGGGGCAGTTATCTTGGCTGTGAAAAATCATCGGCCTGAAAATTATGAAGATATTATCAAAAGAATAATCCGGAATCAATAAAGAAAAGTTTCTCATGTTCTAAATCAATTGACTGTAAAACGCATCCATCTTTTCCACTTTTTCCTGAATTAACGGACGCAAATAATCAACAGGGTGATAATATTTGACACGAACAAGGTTACGTACGTTGTCAATTGTTTCCTTGTCACCATGCCCTTTTGCTGCTGCAAGAGCCGTTCCAAGGCCCGTTATTTCATGGGTATCCAGTACCGCCAGCTTTCGATTGAGCATTGTTGTTTTAATTTGCATAAACAATGTGTTATTGGTAATACCACCTCCGGTAATATAATCATACTCGGGATGTGAGCCGAAGTTCTCTTCAATAAAGTTCAAAATATATCGACTTAAATAACCTAAGTACAAATAACCATTCAGAATATAGTCTTCTGGGGAATTCAGGTACACGTCGCCTGTTAGACAAATTCCTTTAACCCATTCCGGTGTGAGTGGATCCGCTTCTGCCATGATGAAGTGTTTCATGGGTCTTTTCAAGTCAATTCGCTGATTAATATCCTCAAAATCAGGATTTCCCCTGCCACTAAACGCTGTTTTATACAACCATTCCATGACCCTGCCATAATTATGAGCAGTCTTAAGTGCGTAATATTCATGATCCTTGAAACCCACACCAATATCGCCCGTTTTGCAAAATTCCTCTGTCCGATGCATTTCATGCTTTTTTTCCTGTGTCAATAAAGCCACTGCGTCTGCAGTACCCATAGAATCATAATACAATTCTGGGGTGTCCATCATCAACGTTATTCCAAAAAGCCCAGCAATATGATCGTGCCCGCCAATATAGACTTTTATCCCCTTGTAATCACCTACATATGATCCCATATATCTCAAGGACAATTCTTTTGAAAATGAAATGTCGAGATTCTCCAAAACAGGCTTGTGCCACGCTCTTTTGTGAATATCCAATAAAAGCATTCTGCAGGCTTGCGAATAATCAACGATTTTTTCTCCGGTTAATCTGAATGCAAGATAGGAATTAATAGGAAGCCAATCATCAATATCTGTGCATCCTTCTATCATCTCTATCGTCCAAAGGATTTTGTAAATAGAATAAAACTTGGTGTTCATGAGGCCTGAGATTTTAGGAGGAATTAAATTCAAGATCTCATCTTGACGTTCTTGCCATATTTTTTCAGTGGCATTATCCGACCATAATAACGGGTCATGAACTCTTTTGTTTCCTCTTATGGGAACAACCGATTCCCCTACACTTGAGAAGGCGATTCCATCAATTTTATCACTTTCTGATATCGTTTGGATCATTTCATCGGTAATTTTTTCTATTTGGGTCATATCAAAGAAACACACCTGATTTTTGCTGCGATAAGGGGTTTTTTTAGATAAAGTCATAGTCACTTTACCCTGCGCATTCAAACATACGGCCTTTATATTTGTTGTCCCAATATCCACTCCAATGTAATTACCCATCTGTTCCTCCTTATTTATCTCATTATTTTTCAGCTTTTACGAAAAGATTCTATTGTCAAGACTGTTTGGCACAATATACCATAAGAATCCTATCTTTTATTTAAAGTGTAATCCGGGTATTTTCTGGAAAATATACTTGGTTTCTCATATAGAAAAAGCGCGGGTAATTGACTGTTATACCCGTGCTTTTTGATAAACCAATTTTCGGGAAAACCCAAATCTTCCTAATCATTTAAACCTTTTGTGCACTTCCAACGTATTTTATTTTGTCTATTACGACTTCCTTCACCGCTTCAGCTGATTTAAGCAGGAGCTTGTGA
>JAYEGQ010000041.1:0-11948 GCA_034659095.1 Thermotogota bacterium | reverse complement strand
TTCCTCTTATGGAATCACAGAAAGCATTCTTCAATCGAGTGCCTATGTTTATTTTTCCAAAAGTGAATTTTGATATTTTTTCAAGATCTTCATTTGTAACACCGCTTGAACCGTGAAGAACCAAAGGAACATCAACTGTTTTTGCAATTTCTTCAATGATCTCGTAATGGATTTTTGCCTCCTGCTTCTGCATTCCGTGGGTGGTTCCAACAGCTATCGCAAGGGCGTCCACGTCAGTTTCTTCATAAAACTTTTTGGCCATCTCAGGCTCGGTTAAAATTGCCGTTACATCCTCTCCATCTTCCCCTTTTCCCACTCTACCAATTTCAGCTTCTACGGTAACACCCAATGCACGTGCCATCTTTACAACAAATTTGGTGTTTTTTATATTTTCTTCAAATGACAGCATGGAACCATCATACATGACAGATGTGTATCCGTAATACACGGCCTTTGTTATGATATCAATATCACTTGCATGGTCAAGATGAAGAACCGTTGGAACTTTTGATCTTCTCGCTACCGCTGAGTAAAGTCCTGCAGCTGTTTCAATTCCCATTGCTTTGATACAGGAACCGGATGTCATTAATAGAACCGGTGAATTTTGTTCTTCTGCACCTGCAATGATTGCATTTGCATCAAAAAAAGAAAAAACATTAAATCCTGGAACTGCATAATCGTCTTTATAAGCCTTTTTTACTGTTTCATTCATAGTAACTAATGGCATTCTTTAATACCTCCAATTTTTATAAAAAATCATCTATCAGTTTCTTGGTTTATTTGCTTTGAATCATTGCTGAATTATTCAATTCTGTAATGGCCACATTCCGAAGATTTTCAAATATTTCTTCTCTTTTCATTATTCCAGCACCATAATGAAAGGTGTTGGCCAGTCCACATGAAGTGGCTATTTTGAGACTTTCACACAACGGTTCTCCTTTTTCTACTGAATAGAGTAAACCTGCAAAATAAGAATCTCCTGATCCTACGGCAAAATTGCTGGAAACTCTTTCGGGAACAGCACGCATGATATCTTCTTCAGCATATGCTATGGAGCCCTTTTCACCATGTGTTATGATCAGTAATCTGATGTTATTTTGTTTTCTGAGTTTTTCTATTTCCTTGTGATTATCATCCGTAATACCAAATGCAACTCTAAGTTCATCTGCATTTATTTTTAAAATTTCCAATCCAATCGGTATTATTTTCTTTAACCAATCTCCGGCAATATCTATAGCGATTTTCATTCCGCGAGATTTCACTAATTTAAGCAGTTCTACAAGCTTGTCACTATCAAATCCTCTTGGAGCACTTCCTGAAACGACAAGAAGATCATCCGAAGTAATTTTTTCTTTACTTAAATAATCTCTGTTGGCGATGAATTTAGAAAAGTCTTCGATTTCACAGGGTTCCATTTCAGGTCCTGGTTCATTTATCATTTGCATCGTATTCTTGTATTCATAAACAATCGCAGTGTTAATTCTACTTTCGTCTTTGATCCAGAAATCATCGCATTTTAGTTTTTCTTTCCCATATTCAGTTTGAATAATTTGTCCCACTTGTCCACCAAGAATGTTTATACAAAGATAATCATCAAATCCTATCGTATTGAATACTCTTGCAATATCCAAACCCTTACCATTGACAAGCTTTACAACCTCGTCTCCTCGCAGAACATTTTGGATCGGGGGCTCTTTTTTCAGTATCACCCAATGATCATAACAAGGATTCAAATTTAAGATAAAGATGCTAATTGCCACCGCCCCCTTTTTTTTCTTCTGAAATATACTCAACAACGTTTTCGATGGTCTTCAAATCAGTTATCAGAACATCCGTTAACTTTCCTCTCAAAAGCCCCAGAATACTCTCTACTTTATGCATACCACCGGCAACAACAATTCTCTTTTTAGCTTTCATGTATTGTTCAAAGGAGATATTAGTTACATTTTTCATGTAATCAAGATCATGCATTTTACCGTCAATATCGAAATAATGGGTTACAACATCTCCTACAACTTCCAATTCTTCCAGTTTGTTCAAGTACTTACCGTCAAATACCCCTTGTCTGAAAACAGGTGAACGTGATATGGAATAACCTACACTGCAAATAATAACATCAAGGGAATCCCAATACTCCTGTACACTTTCAAATTCCTGATTGTTGATGGCATGGTCTAAAGGTTCACCTGGGTTTCTGAAAAAAGGCAAATAAATAGAAATTGCTTTTGCGCCCGTTCTATCAGCGAACGACTGGGTAAGATAATTCATGTTAAATTCTTTGTCTTCCAGTTTTGTAGTTCCACCTGAAAGTGGGATGATCGTCCAGTTTTTTCTGGTCATTTTCTCATTGTGAGTGGCAATTTTGAAAAACGTTGACCCCCACGCAACCCCTATTTTGAGTTCTTTGTCAAATTCTGGTTCTTTTAGATATTCATAAGTCTTCTCTGCAAGGGTGTGTAGTAAAAGATTTTGATTGGTATGTCCTTTTGTGAGAATCAATTCTTCCAATCCGAAAAGCTTCTTAAACAGCTTTTTATATTTGTTGGCAATGTTCTCTGAAACAACAGGCGGAATGACTTCAATATTCACTATCCCGCGTTCATGAGCGAGTTTGATGTATTTACTGATCTGAACCCGCGAAACACCTAACTTCTTGGCAATATCTTTTTGAAGCATTTTATTGTAGTAATAGTCTACAACAACTTCAAAGAGCAGTTCATCCGTGATCATAAAAAATCATTCCTTTACTGCACCAGAGACTAACCCGGAAATAAAGTATCTTTGAAGCACCATAAATATAATTAACGGAGGTAAGGTGGATATTACAGAGCCCGCGAATAGTGGCCCCCACCTGGTCTGATACTGTCCAATGAAAAGAGATAAAAATACCGGTAGTGTCTGATGACTTTTACTAAGAAGGATGGACATAGAATACATCAATTCCTGCCACGAGAATAAGAAGGCGTAAATACCGACAGCTGCGATTCCGGGTAAAGTGACAGGAAAGATAACTTTAATGAAAGCCTTCGTTCGACTGCATCCATCAATCATTGCTGCTTCTTCAAGTGACTTTGGAACGCCAATGAAAAAGCTCCTTAAGAAGACGATTGAAATCGGGGTGGTAAACGGCAAATATGAAAGGATAATCCCCCAATAAGTATCGAGCCCTCCTACAGCACCTAAGAATTTAAACATGGGAACTAAAAAGACAACCTGCGGAAACATTTGCAAAAAGAGCACGGTTAGAATCAAGAGGCCCTTTCCCCTAAATCGGTATCTGGAGAAAGCATAAGCTGGGAACAGAGCAATCAAAATTGAGAGTATCATTGTTCCAAATCCTACGATAATGCTATTTTTTAAATAGACACCAAATTGCATACTTGATATCTTCTCAAAATGCTCCATAGTCGGTTGAGTGGGTAAATATCTGATGGGGTATGCGTAGATATCAGGATAACTCTTGAATGCCGTTATAGTCAGCCATACAAAAGGAAATGCTATTACAATCGACAAGAATATCAAGATAAAGTATACAAACGTTTTAGTGTACTTTCTTCTCAGACTTCTTTTCATGCTGTATCACCGTCTTTAGAAATTTGCCTAAGGAATAACATTGAGATACCAAGGATTACAAGAAAGAGTATATTTGAGAGTGCTGCTGATTTATTGTACTCCATGAACCTGAATGAAAGCCTGTATATATAAGTTACAACTGTTTCAGTACCATGTGATGGACCGCCACCAGTCATGGTATAAATCAACGGGAAATAATTAATGGTCCAGATTGTCCCAAGCATTAATGTGGTTAATAGAACGGGTTTTAACTGAGGAATCGTTATATTCCAGAATCGTCTAAAAGCATTCGCCCCATCAATTTCAGCTGCTTCATATAATTGCTGAGGAATTGTCTGAAGGCCTGCAAGTAAAAACATTCCAGTTAAACAAAAACCCTTCCAGACATTTGCTATAATAACAGCAATCATGGCCATATCCGGGGTTGCAAGCCAGGATATATATTGATCGATAATCCCTAACTTCATGAGTACTTCGTTCAGAATACCATACATGTCGTTATACATCCATTTCCACATAACACCGGCAACAATATCCAGAGTTGCCCAAGGCAATATGAGTATTATGCTTCTGAAAAGTAACTCTCCTTTTTTTATCTGGTTCAAGAGTAAAGCAACAAGCATGCCCATGAAAAATTGACCTGCTACGCTACCCAATACCCAAACACCCGTATTTTTAAAAGATTTCCAAACAATTTCATCCTGAAATACTTGGACATAATTGTTTAAAGTGAACGTACCTTCTTCTGTTGTAAAGCTCATGATTATATTTGAAGCAAAAAGTATAACAACCATAATCATTATGAATAGGGCGTAAGGCATGATCATCTTATAAGATACTTTTTCTTCTTTTGAGAGTTTTCTGAATTTCACCGGACACCTCAATTCTTGGATAATATACGGGTATGGTTTAGAACCATACCCGATATAATACTATAACAAATTACTATTCTGCAAGGATTTTGTCCACATTTTCTGCGGCTCTACTGAGTGCTTCTTTTGGTGTTGCATTACCTAATAATACATCTTGAATCATTGTTTGTATCTGTTCAGATACTTGAGGCCATTCAGGAATTGCAGGTCTGTTAACAGCATGTGGGAATGCCTCAAATATGACTTGCCATTTTGGATCTTTTAATTTTGGTGCATCAAAACAAACATCTTTTCTAACAGGCATAGGGCCACCTTTTTTGTCAATCCATGTCATCCAGGTTTCGTAACTGGTTAAGTATTTTCCAAGTTCCCAAGCTTCTTCCTGTTTATCACTTGACGTTGGAATGACTAGCGCCCATCCACCTAATACTGCTGCAGGTTCAGTTGCAAAAGGATGAACAGCAACGGTATAATTATCAACGATGGCAGGATTTGCAATTTCTATAAGAGGGAAAGACCAAGGGCCACCGATTGCCATTGCAACTCTGTTCTGTGCCATCATATTTCTGTAATCGTCTTCACCATAAGAAAGCGCATTAGGTGAAACTTCATATTTTGTAGCAAGATCGGTATAAAATTCTAGAGCTCTCAAACCTTCAAATGTGTTAAATGCTGAAGCGCTAAAATCATCTGTGAGAAGTTGTCCGCCAGCAGGATAAAGGAACATCATGTAACCAAGAGTCGTTACCTCACTTTTTGTTCCACTAACACCATATCCATATTTTCTTTGTGCGGTATCGGTCATCTTCATTGCTGTGTATAAGAATTCTTCCCATGTTTCTGGTGGATCTTCTGGATCAAGTCCGGCTTCTCTGAACATAATCTCATTATAGAGCAATAATCGACAATCTGTGTACCAGGGAAGACCATAGTAATCACCTTTGTAAGTCACCGTTGGCCAAAGATTTTCCCAAATGGCATCATAATCTTCCCATTCCTTGATCTTCTCATCAAGATTGACAAGCCAACCTTTTTCAGCAAATGTAGGTACCCAACCGCCAAGATCTGCAAACGCAAGATCTGGTCCGTGTCCACCCTCAAGAGCTGTCAGAAGCTTGTCGTAATACATATCAAAACCAAAGAGTTGAACTTCCACTTCTAAACCGGTACTTTCCTCAAATTCTCCGATGATGGAATTCCAAGTTTGATCAAGTTCAGCAACCTGACCTCCAATCCATATGTGCAATTTTTCAGCTGAAAATCCCAATGTAGCAAGAACAAATACTAAAACTACTGATACTAACAAATTTCTCTTCATACAAAAGCCCTCCTTTAAGATAAGGTACATATGTAACCTACATAAGTAACTATTATAAGTATACTCGTTTTTTTAGAAATTTAAAATTTAATCAATAGCTTTTACAGGAGTTTAATCGGAAATATTGTTGATTAAGCGTTCTTTCTTTGATTTTTCAAAGAAATTCATGTTTTTTGTCTTTTTAACAAAAAATATTCTGATTATTTTTTTAGTAAGAACCCATCGAAAGATCAAACGAAATGCAGTTTTAATGCCTTTTAATAAGATTGTTTGCTTTTTGATAAAGACGACCATTTTAAACAAAGAACCTATATTACAAATCTTAATTTTCAGTAACTATTCAGGACCCCTACAAAAAAAGCAATAAAAATAACCGATGTTTTGATATCCGGAAGTGCTCCCTTTCTTTTCAGGTAAATCAATCCGCCAATAATTCCTGCTAATACAGTGGCAATGGAACAAGACAAAGCCGTCAGGCCACCGACAGTATATCGATGGATACCACCAATCAAACCCGCTCCCATTCCAACGATAGGCCCACCGATTAACCCCGCTATTGCCGGTCCTAAATCACGAACATTGGCAATGGCCTCGTAAATTTCGATACCACTTAAGGTCCCAAATATGGAAAACAAACCAAAAATAAGACTCAACAATGTTTTTTGCTGCCAGTCCAGTTTTTTCTTCTTCAATATATGGGAATAGACCTTCGTTCGGGTAAAAACATAAGCCAAAACGATAATAACGGCCATGTTTTTGATAGCGTTTAAATGCAGGGTCGTTTATCTTTTCAGAATACCCTTTTTTCATTTTATCAAGTCCTTTTTAAGACAACTTTTAACTCAAACTCTCCAAACACTCAAGAACAAACCAGTTCATGGCAAATGTTCCATCATCCACCATGCCCAGGATTTCATCCTTTGATGCTAACTTGGCTTCAGTGACCTCTTCCGGTTGACAAACAACCTGAGACAAATCTACATCATGGTCAAAGTACCAGATATCAGCAAAAAAGCTTCTCTCATCATCGATTTTGAAGCTTTTCAGCAAACGCCCCTTCTCAGGATCCACATCGATTCCCAACTCCTCTTTAATCTCTCGGAAAATCGCCCTTTCAGAATCATCACCGGTCACTGCAGACCCGCCGGTGATTTCCCACATATTTGGGAACGTTTTGTTAGGGGCTCTTTTTGATATGAGAAAACGTCCATCATGATTTCGGATGAAAGCAAAGACCACCAGATGATATTCTCCCGGTCCTAATAAAGAATCGGGATTCTCTCTTTCAACGAGCCTACCGGTTTTATTCCTATTCTCATCCAAAACATCCCATAATTCCATCTTTTCTCCCCCCAACAGAAGACTAAAATTCAAAGGAGATTATACCATTGTTAAAGGAAGAATTTTGTGCTATAATTATTTCACTAAAGGGCGTGTAGCTCAGCGGGAGAGCGCTTCCCTCACACGGAAGAGGTCACAGGTTCAAACCCTGTTACGCCCACCATTTTAAAATTCCTGCATTTTTGAAGAATCAAAAGATATCTTTAAATAATTTGTGGCCATAATTGTTAACTCTTTTCTGGGCCTTTTTATAGCTTCTGTTTTTTCTCGTAAAGAAATCACTATGATATTCATTACTCTGCTCTCTCTAAAAATTGTATATACAACTCTTATGCCAATACCACGGTATTTTATTTTAAAAAAAATCCGGTCAAATTTACATCACCAATATATCCAAGAGGTTTACCATAACCCCCTTCACTTTGTGGTATTGGATTTGTGCTGACTTTTTTTATTCCTGCAAGAATAACCTTAACCAAAGAATGGTCGATCTTTTTTAAATCGGTTTTTGCTTCCGGACAAAATTTTATTTTCCACAAAATCAACACGCCCATAGCCCATTCTAAAATACGTGCCCGGATATTCATAGACTGTTCCCGGAAGTAAAAGTACCCCGGAATTTTTCACAATAGGTGCAGAAAACTCATATTGTTCAAAAAAACTTCCAATTCAAAATCTCTCAGTTTCATGTTTTCACTCCTTGAATCTGTTTATTAATCGTAGTTATGCATAGTAAGACTTCAATGCATAAATAAAAAAGGGCACCCCCTCCACCAGGGACGGCACCCCCCCCGAGGGGGGGAATAAAAACAATTACTAAATTATACCAAATAACACAAAAAACAGCTTTTTAGAGTATTATTAGAGTTACTTACCAGGTTCTTTCCATTTTCAATAGAAATAAGGAATAAAATAACTCTGTATGACTCTGAAATACTTATTTTCAATATTTTATAGGCGGTTTTGTTTGTCCCGACTATCAAATACACTCTATAGGCGGAGTACATGGTATTGATCTCGATAATCTTCTATCATAAGTGGAAAGAACCACTTACCATGTGGCAAGTACAACAGAAAAAAAGGAGGCAAAAGCTGGAGTAAGTTCATTTATGTACATCGATTTGGATTGGGTATACTATCAGCCTCAAAAATATTTTTTCAGCATCCCCTGCTTACGCCATAGTTATTAAAAACCTGAATACACAAAAGATATCAAGAAGGTGTATAATTGAGATATATCCAAAATCATTTATAAAATATACTATAAGCAGCGAAATCCTTAAAAACACTTTTCATCTCTAAACATTAATGGGGAATAGCTTGTAGATTTTGGAATAGATATTTATGATACAAAAAATCAAAAGAAAGGTAGGTGAGACTGCTGTTAAAACGGACCGATAGGGACGAATCGAAGCAAAAGATCAGAATGCATGCGTGTGGATCCGTTTTTAGCAACAGTCGGTAAAATGAAGAAGAATACAATCGTATTTGTGCTTATGTTCGTCATACTGGTGTCATTGACTTTTGCATCTTTCGATCGATTTCGTCTTGATTTTTCGGATTGTAGTTTGGTTTATGTACCTTCCAGTCAAACGCTACAGATTTCCACCGTTGGAAATGTCCTCTCTTACGGACAAGGTTGGACTGTACAGAAGGTTTACCCTTATTTATACCACTTTAAACTGAACACATGGTCAGGTTTTTATTGGAAAGTCAACACTTCTCGCCGCGAGGTTTACCGAGTAACTGGTGGTACCTTTGGATCAACTGGTGGTAATTCCACAAAATTGAACATCAATGTAGATGTGACAGGCTCAGGAAATTCACCCACACGATTTGCCCTTCGATTTACAGATGCTTATTTGATATATTCACAAGCATCTAAGGATATTCAAATAGCAGCGGCGGGTACGGTGCTTTCGTATGGCCATGATTGGCAAAAAGCTGAAGTAAAACCCTACTTAATACACATTAAGCAAAATAACTGGTCAGGCTTTTACTGGAAAGTTAACACGTCCACTAAAAAACTGTACAATCACCAGGGGGGAACTTTTGGAGTGGTATCCCCCGGAAGCGAAACGCTTTTAAACGTCCCCGTAACCGTTTATGGTCAGCAATCAACGCAAAACTACAATCTTAATTTATCTGCTGCAGGTGGTGGTTCAGTGGCGGGAAGTGGTCAGTATTCAGCCGGAACGATGGTCAACATTCAAGCCATTCCCAATGCAGGCTATCAGTTTGAACATTGGACACGAGGCAATTTAATCATCAGTAATCAAGCCAATTATACCTATCAAATGCCGGCAGAAAATGTCAGTTTGACTGCTCACTTCTCCTTAGCCATACAACCTCTGGGTTTCTTGCTTGATCTGCAATTAAACCCGCCTTCGGGTGGTACGGTATCGGGTAGCGGGTCATATTCTCCGGGAGCTTGGGTCAATATTCAGGCCACAGCAAATCCCGGGTATCAATTCACTGGTTGGACCAGAACAGACTCGTCTACCGGATGGCCCGGTGTTCCTTATTCCAATCAGTCTAATTTCGGATTTAATATGCCGGCCCAAAATTTGACATTAGTGGCTAATTTTGAACAACAGTCAATTCCCGGACAACCAAGATTAGGCGTTTACGTGGAAGATCATCCCTTGGGAGTCATTGTTACAAATATTATGGGTGGCTACCCCGCATCCGGAAAAATCCAGAATGGTGACATTCTGACTCATATCGGTTTCTTCAGCCATGGTGCCGTTACTTCTCTTGGAGGTGGAATGGTTCGTATTGGCATGAATACCATCTCTGTCAATTTCCCACAAGGCACACAAATTCAAAACACCCCGCAGCTTCAATCCCTCGTTGGCAATATTCCACTGGGTCATGCTGCCGCTATATGGATCTTAAGAGGTGGCGTTTATCGCTTGTTTGTCTGGCTGAATCCCGGAACGGCGTTTTCCTCGAGCTATATTTTTTAGAGTATTTTAAGTATTGACAGGAAGTTTTACATATGCTAATATAGCAAAAGAAAGAGGAGGCATCGATCATGACATCGATTTGTTTAACGGATACACTCGCACTGGATTTGCTCTGCACAACCGCAAAGAGATGAATCATTGTGCAGAGCTGACATAAAAGCTTAATCGCTTTTCTTATTCATCGCAAATTAAAAATCACATTTCATATTGAACAACAAATGATCGTGTTGTACATATTTGCGTTGAAATATAAATAATAAAGGCTGTGAGCAATGGTTCATTCACAGCCTTTTGTTTTGGAAAAAATCATCATTTATGAAGTTTTAAAGCAGAAGGCAGATGTTAACCATCTACTTCTGCTTTTTTTATTAGGAGGATCATTATGAGTTTATTAACCATAGACAATTTAACACACGGCTTTGGAGAAAAGACCATTTATCAATCAACATCTTTAACCCTCAATAAAGGCGAACGCATGGGGATTTTGGGTCATAACGGATCGGGTAAAAGCACGCTGATCAAAATCTGTACCGGTGAATTGATTCCCGATCACGGACTGATTCAGTGGCATCCTAAGATCAGAATCGGTTATCTGGATCAATACGCCATGGTGGATCGAAATTTGACCATCGAAGCATTTCTCCAGTCCGCCTTTCAGGATTTGTTTGCCGTTGAAAAAAAGATGTTGCAGCTTTATGAGTCCTTTACGGATAATCCAGCCCATCTCAAACGAGCTGCAGAATACCAAGAGCAACTTGAAACTGGAAATTTCTATCACATCCAAACGGAGATTGAAAAAACAGCCCAAAACCTTGGATTGACGGCCATCGGTTTGGACAGAAAAATCGCCCAACTCAGTGGTGGGCAACGGGCTAAGGTTATTTTGGCAAAGTTGCTGTTGGAAAAACCCGATGTGTTGTTACTGGACGAGCCCACCAACTTTCTGGACACCAACCATGTGGATTGGCTGGCGACCTATTTGTCAACGATTGAACAATCCTTTATGATCGTTTCCCATGACCATGGGTTTTTGAGAGGCATATCCAACTGTATCTGCGATGTGGAAAACGGCCAACTTAAAAAATACAACGGAACGTATTCTGATTTCATTCGCCAGAGGCATCACAACCGAGACATTTATATCCGACATTATGAGGCCCAGCAAAAACACATCAAAAAGACCGAGGCGTTTATCCGAAAAAACATTGCGGGTATCAAAAGTAAAAACGCAAAGGGCAGAAGAAAACAACTGGCCCGACTGGACAGACTTGCCCCACCCAGCGCAACACAAAAGGCACCGGTGTTTAAATTTCACAGCAGCGGATCGCACAATCACAAACTTCAGGTTCAAAATTTGACGATTGGCTACACTGAACCCTTAGTCTCCAATCTCAATTTCAAGTTATCAAACGGTCAGAAAGCCGTCATCACCGGATTTAACGGTATCGGCAAAACAACACTCATTAAAACACTGACCGGGGAGCTCAAACCCATCAGGGGAAAACATGAGTTTTCAGATAACTGTTCCATTAATTATTACGCCCAAGACCTGAAATGGAATGATCCTGAGTTAACCCCTGTGGAAATCGTCAGCAACGCCCACACAAATTTAACAGAAAAAGAAATCCGCAAGCAATTGTCCCGTTGCAGCATATCCAGAGAGCATGCCCGACAGCACATCAAAACCCTAAGCGGTGGAGAACAGACAAAAGTGAAACTGTGTCTATTAACGCTTTCTCCATCCAATTTCCTGATCATGGACGAACCCACCAACCATCTGGATAAAAAGGCAAAGGATTCATTAAAAGAAGCCCTTAAACGATTCCCGGGAAGTTTGATTTTAGTATCCCATGAAAAAGACTTTTTTCAGGGGTG
>JAYEGQ010000040.1:0-4880 GCA_034659095.1 Thermotogota bacterium | reverse complement strand
AAGCACAATTTCCGCTTTCTCTTCCTTAATGAATTTATATCCCCCGATAAATTTGCCTTTGTTTGATTTAAAAAAGTCAATTGAAGAACAGAAAAAGCATCCATAATTGGATGCTTTTTCATGAAATATAGTTTATCTTCTTCTTATTTCCTCGCCAACCACATAATGGCGTTGTGCCAGAACTTTCCGTAATCGCTCCAATTGACAAAATCTGTTCCCCAATGAGGAGCTAAATCAGATGTGAATGCCATCGATCTTCCTTTTCCGGATTCGCCAACAACGATGAAGACGTCATCATTGTCTCCTATGGTTGCTAAAACACTGGCATCTTCTTTTGGGAGGACCTTTTGATGTCCCAAAAAGGCCGGCCATTGTGTGGAGACACCTTTGAGAATGTCGTGGTTCTGATCGATTACTTTTGGTGTCACTCCCTTTGTACCTTCCACACGGTCATCTCTGTCCAAAATATTGACGGGAAGGACTCCTTCAATGGCACTTCCATGATAGTTCCCCTTTCCCTGGAAACCCTGGAAATCCACATATCCACCTACCATAATGAGGGACCCTCCGTTTTTGACATAATCTGCCGTTAATTGAACCTTATCCGGACCCATGGGCACTTTGAACATATCCGGATACATGGTGAGTGTGTTCCTTCCACAATCACTGATGATCACCACATCAAATTTTGAGATCTGTTCCATGGTTTGAGGATAGTCACTCATCACCAAATGGTTAGGGATGTGTGAGATGGCAATATCCTCAAATGGCTCCATTCCCCTTTTAAAATAGACTGAATAATCGTCATAACCGCCAAGCGGAACCACATCAAACCCCTTTGTATGAAACTTGGTGACAATCCAAGTTTCACCGACTAATAAAACATTGATTTTTGACATATCTTTTCCTCCTTTATTTAATCTATATCAACCTTTAACCGAACCCATTAACAACCCTTTCACGATCAGTTCCATAAAGAACAAATACATGAGCAGAACCGGCAGGATAGAAATCAATAATCCCGCCATTTGTATATTCCAGGCGGCGACCGTTGTCCCTTTTAGATTTGCGATGGCAACTGTCAGTGGCATCGATTCAACACCACTTGTTAGAGTCAATCCAAAGAGATATTCATTCCAGATATTGGTAAACTGAAAGATAGCTACTACGGCAAATCCAGGAAGTGAAAGTGGTAATGCGATTTTGAAAAAAGCCCCGATATTACTGCATCCGTCTATTCTGGCACTTTCAATCAATTGTGTGGGCACGGTGTCAAAATAATTCTTAAATAATAACGTTGTTATGGGAACCCCATAAGCCGTATGCGTTAGGATTAACCCTAAATATGTATCGTACAAACCAACCTTCCCCATAAAGCTCACAAGGGGGATCAAAATGGATTGTGGGGCTATGTAAAAACCCAACACAACGACTAACAAGATGATATTACTGAATTTGAACTTCATCTTGGAAAAAGCAAACCCCGCCATGGCACCTAACATGGAAGAAACAGCCGTTGCAAAGATGGTGAAAATCGCTGTATTCAACAAGGGTCTTTTAATTGAATTGAACGATGACTTGTAATTGTCAAAAGTTGGCTCTTGAACCGTTTGAACCGGTCCAAATCTTAATTCTTCGTTTGTTTTTAAAGAGGTGTTGACCGCTGAATAAACGGGGAAAAGATAAAAGAAAGCAGCACAGAACAAAATGATATAAATAATCGTTTTAGTAATCGGATTCCCCTTTTTCCTCAAATTACTCATAGTCACTCCTCCTCCTTCTCACAAAAAATGGCAAAATGATAATCAGTGAGACAACAAACATCACAATGCCAATGGAAGCCCCTCTGCCAAAGAAATTTCGACTGAATGTTGTTTTGTACATCAACGTAGATAGAACCTCAGAAGAACGACCCGGACCCCCGCCGGTCATCAGCCAAACCAAATCGAAAACCTTGAGAGAATACATCAACAAGATAACCAACACGGTTAATGTTACGGGTTTCTGCATGGGAATAACGATCTTCCAATATTCTTGAAATTTACTTGCTCCATCTATTCTGGCGGCCTCTCTAATATCTTCAGAAACACTGCTGATACCGGAATAATAAACAAGTGTTGCAAACCCAGAAAATTGCCAAACATAAGCGATAGCGATACACCACAAAGACTGACTGCTGGATGTAATCCAAGGTTGTGCCAGATTACCCATTCCCAACAGCCTTAAAAAGGAATTAATCACACCAATTTCTGGTGAAAACATCCAAAACCACATGGATGCAGACGCAACAAACGAAAAGGAAAGGGGGAGCAAAAAGATGATTCGGAATACTTTTTTTGCGTATATACCCAGATCCAGTAAAATAGCCAACGCCAATCCAAGGGGCATGGTGACGCCAATAAAGATGGCGCTTAATTTCAATGTATTAAACAAAGCGGCTTTAAAAGACCGATCTTTGGTAAACAAAAGTTTGTAATTTTCAAATCCCACAAATTCTCCCTTTACACCGATGATTCTCCAATCGGTTAACGAGGTATAAAAACTCCACCCGATAAAACCGTAAACAAAGAAGGCTACCAGTATAATGACCGGTAAAAGGAAAAATAAAAGCTCTAAATTTCTTTTCATGGTTTCACCCTTTAGTATGATTCTTCAACCTAAAAAAGGGCACCGAAGTGCCCTTATAAATTATTAATACAGGAATACTTCCTCATAAGTGATATCAAAGTTTTCCAGTATAGCGGCGTTAACTTCCGGTTCCAGGAAGAATTCACTGAAAAAGGTTCCAAAGAGAGATAAATACGCTTCAGGTGGCGCACCAAATTCTGAAAGGATTTTTGTCACTTCAGGATCTCTGAATTTTCCCATGATCTCAAGAGCTATGGAATCGTAGATGCCTTCCACCGGAGCATCCAATCTTGGAGGTGTGGCACCTTTCAAAGGACAAAATACGGTTTCAGCTTCCGCTGTTGTCAGATAAGATAACCAATCCTTTGCCACTTGACTATCTACACCGGTTGGTAATACAAAACAGTCTGCATGACCTACGAAAAGACTTGATCCAGGAAAGCTCTGATACCCGTAATCCACACTCGACTTTAGTCCGGATGCATCAAACAACCCCTTGGTCCAGTCTCCCATAACAAAGAAAGCAGCCTTTCCGGTTGCCAGTAATTGTCCCGCCTGATCCCAAGTCAAAGCAGAAAAGTCGGAATTGATGTATCCGTTGTTATAAATATTTCCCAAGATTTTTAATGCCTCAACTAAAGTCTCATTTTCTGAAGGTACAACCTCTCCAGCATAATAAGCGTTTAATACTTCACCTCCATTTGGAAGTGCTGAAACAATCGCTTCGTACAGTGTTCCAATCCAATAGCCTTGTCCCATACCAGACCCTACTGCCAGCGGGGTGTATCCGGCGGCTTTTGCCTTTTCAAAGGCTACATATAATTCTCCAACAGAATTAATGGGCACTTGAATACCTAATTCTTCGATAATTTCTTTGTTGTACCATAAACAGTTACTTTGCATAATGTTCAAAGGTACGCCGTACATTTTGCCATCAACTCTTCCCCAATCCATAACATCCTGAGGAACGTTGAAATCCTTCATCAAGTTATCAATTGGTTGAAGAACGCTGGTAAAGGATTCAATCATACCGGTTCCATAAGTAATTTGAAACGTGTCCGGAGGATTTCCAGCCATGATCATCGTCTTAATCTGAGAACGCATAAGACCACCACCACCGCCGCCAACGGGATTTTCAACAATACTGTATTCGGGATATTTTTCTAAAAACGCTTCAAACAAAGCATCAATGGCAACCTTTTCCCCTCCTGCAGTCCACCAGTGATACACCAACAGCTCGTTTTCTTTTGCTGAAAAAGCTGTAAACGATAACAACAACATCGAACAAATCAATAAGAAAATAACACTCTTTTTCATTGCATACACCTCCATTAGTTTTGTAGCTTCCTTGAAGAAAAACCTTAGTCAATTAGACTGCTTAATTCTATATAGTCCTTAAAACCTATAATTGCTCCACCCAACAACGGAGACTCAATGTTTTTAAACGCCGAGCAAGTGATCTCCAATTGTTCGGGATTTTCCACTTTTGATTGTTTGTTTGTCTTTTCTCTTAAAATAGGATAAATATCATCCCAATATCTACAACATTCGCCACTGAAAACACAAATATCGGGATCCAAACCATTGATAACGTTAATGAAACCGATACCAAGGATCTCAACGTAATCTTCAATTTTTCCTTTTGCCACATATTTTTCCATTTCTTCAGAACCTGCAAGATCTAACCAAAGTTTTTTGCCCTCAGAGCTTCTGTCAATCATCATATGACCAAACTCACCGGCAGAATGGCTTCTTCCAAAATAGAAGCCGTTGTTGATGAAAAAGCCCAACCCTATACCTTCTTTAACCAAAATAAAAACAATGTTCTTGTTTCGCGTCTCAATCGCCTTATTCAACATCACTTCAGAAGTCATTCCAAGATTGGCGTCATTTTCGATTAAGACTTCAGCTTCAATATCGTATGGATCCAATTCCAGTTCGATCAAATCAGACAGTAAAACGTTCTTCCAACCTAAAAGCGGCACATCATAGACCTTGCGAAGATTGGAATCAACCGTACCCGGAACCGATATTACTATCTTTTCCGGATCTGTTTTTGTCTCCTTCATCAATTGATCAATTTCAGTACTTAACTGTTTGATAAACGTATGTAAATCCTTGATGGTTTCAAAGGTTTTCATCACCAATATCTCAAAGGCAAAATTGACAACCGAAAGTGTGGTCTTTCTCAAGCCAATATCAACGACTATCGTTCTGGCTTTATTCGGATTCAAAGACAACAAACTTCTACG
>JAYEGQ010000039.1:0-4925 GCA_034659095.1 Thermotogota bacterium | reverse complement strand
CATGCTCCTCCCCATTTTCAGGATCAAAGACACTGACAAAAACCTTTGCATGTCGCTTATCTCTCGACAACTCCACTCTTGTAAAAGATATGAGCTCTTTTGGAATCGGAGGTTCTTTCCAATTCGCGATAGCATCTGCCATGACTCTTAAAATTTCGGCCTCTATTCTTTCTTTTCTAAATACTTTTGGCATAAAATCACTTTCCTTTCAAACTACCCTCATAAAAACAAATCATTTGATTATATCATGTTGTCATATCAGCATCTTTTTTAACACCCAATCTTTTAACTCCATCTCTATTGTTGATCCTCTTCTCGTTTCTTCTCGACTTGAATCTTCTTGGTGTTTTTAAGGACAACGATATACAAAATCAAGTCAACAATGACCCCAACACCTGCAAGATAAAAACCGGCGGTTCCATTGGGAAAAATGAGTTGGTACAAAAAGCCTATCGCAATAACAAAATCACCAAGCATAACGATCTTTTGACCACCTGACTTGACAAATTTTACAATACCACTAATAAAAAACCAAAGAAATGGTATCAAATAGAGCCAACTTGGCACGTATTTTCACTTCCCTTCTATAGTTTTTTTATAGGCGATTAAACGTGAATCGCCCATCCTTGAGACATCCTTGAAGCCTCCATTAGTCCTTCAGAAAGGGTGGGATGAGCATGGATCAATTTGGCAATTTTTTCAGTTGAAATTCCCAATTCTTTAGCTAATAAGAGTTCATGAATTAATTCTGTAGCTTGTGCTCCAATAATGCTGACTCCAAGTATTTCTCCGTTATCTTCATTAGTTAATAATTTAATAAAACCTTCCGCTTGCTCTACAGCCGTTGCTTTACCAATCGCTTTGTAGGGGAATTTAGATATTTTCACCTTTTTATCTTTTAAATCTTTCTCTTTCAAACCAAAACTGCCTATTTCAGGTTCGCAGTAAACAGCACCCGGAATTAATCTTGGATCCAGCTTTTTCTCTGTCTTTTCACCGGCAATATGCTCAACTACAATTTCAGCTTCCTTTGAAGCGACATGAGCCAATAAAGGTGATGAAGTGACGTCTCCAACCGCATAAACATCTTTCACACTGGTTTCATAATAATCTCCCGTTTTTATGAAATTACCTCTTTCCAACTCTACGCCTATCTTTTCAAGTCCCATTCCTTTGACGTTCGTATCTCTACCCACAGCAAGAAGAATTTTATCAACTTCAACCTTTTGTTCATTATCAACCTTGTCTTTTAAGGTTACTGTGAGTCCATTTTCGTCCCTTTCATAACCGGTAGCTTTTGTGGAGGTGTAAACATTGATTTTCTTCTTTTTAAAGGCCTTTTCCAATTCTTTACTAATATCCTCATCCTCGGTGGGAATGATATTATCCAGCATTTCTACAAGATGTATCTCAACACCGAATGAATTAAAAATATGAGAAAATTCCACGCCGATTGCCCCACTACCAAGAATCAGCATCTTTTTGGGGAGCTCTTCAAGCATTAGAGCCCCTGTAGAACTCAATACTGTTTCTTCGTCTATCTCAAATCCCGGTATTTGTTTCGGCCTTGAACCAGTGGCAATAATGATATGTTCACCTTGTATCTCTTCATCATTCACTAAAAGTGTCTTTTTATCTTCAAAAACCGCTTCTCCTTCTATATAATCCACTTTATTCTTTTTTAATAGAAATTGAACGCCTTTGGATAGTTTCTTGGCAGCCAGCCTTGATTTTTTGAATACCTGTTTATAATCAAAAGCTGATGAGTCAACCTTTAACCCCATCTTCTCCAAATCAGGGATCGAGTTAAATTGTTCTGCTTGATGGATAAGCGCCTTTGATGGAATACACCCAACGTTCAAACACACACCTCCCGGTTTATCCTTTTCAATAACGGCTGTTTTTATTCCCAATTGAGATGCCCTGACAGCTCCAACATAACCACCCGGTCCGGCACCAATGATAATCAATTCATAAGACTTCATAATATTCCTCCTTCGTTTAATTTTCTTAACACTCTTAAAATTGACGCATTTATAAGCTGTTTTGTTTAAAATGCCCAGCTCAAAGGATTTTCTTTTCAAGCTGATACTGTAACTTGGAATACATAGGAATCCCATACATGTATTGATTGGGGGTTTCACCAATAATCAAAGGACTAGCATAATTCCTGAATTTTTCAGTAACGTTAAAACCGGTTTCATCTATATAATCTTTGGGCATTATTTTCGTTTCACCCGCCACTTTAGAGAGGTCCACCATCTCAAAATGTCTGAGATATGGCTGATCCATATCTCTAATAATGCTGACCATCTTTCCCGTCATAGCTTCTTTGGTCATCCACAGAACAGCTCTTGCGCCGACCTCTATTGCATCCTGCCAATCCGTTAAACTGGCAATATGTCTTGATGATCTTTGTAGATAATCCGGTAAAGCTGTATGTATCTTCAACTTCAACTCTTCTTTGA
Organism: Thermotogota bacterium; assembly: GCA_034659095.1. Lineage (GTDB taxonomy): Bacteria > Thermotogota > Thermotogae > MWEM01 > MWEM01 > JASUTC01. The sequence goes on along the minus strand of JAYEGQ010000039.1, from coordinate 2,457 downwards.
TCATCTGTTCCAGAACATTGCTGATCTTACCCAACTGTACATTACCAAAAGAATCGGTGTATCCCGCGTCGGAAATAAAATTACCTTTCTCATCTTTTAAAGCCTCTGAAGCAACAATTGAACAAAAACCTCGTTTTATGATTTCCTCCTCAACTCTATTAAGAAACCCCTCTTTGGAAAAGGCGACTTCAGGCATGAGAATAATGGAAGCGGCAGATTCCTCTACTTCATGAGCAAGTGCGGAAGAGGCAGCGAGCCAACCCGCATGCCTTCCCATTGATTCCATCAAAAAAACCTTTGTAGAAGAAGCGCTCATAGATTTCAAATCCCTTGTTGCTTCCAATATTGCCGTAGCCGTAAATTTTGCAGCTGAACCGTAACCCGGACAATGATCGGTGTACATCAAATCATTATCCACAGTTTTTGGAATACCAAATACCTTCAAATCATATCCAATCCGTTTTGCATATTCTGAAACGGCAAAGGCAGTTTCCATGGAATCGTTTCCACCATTGTATAAAAAATAACCAATACGATGTGCTTTAAAGACTGAAAAAACACGTTCAAGCTGTTCTTCCGTTTTTATTTTTACCCGACATGATCCAAAAACACCTCCCGGTGTGTATGCCATTCTTTCAATCTCTTCGTTTTTTTCTTCGTTTAGAACAAATAGTTCTTCGTCTAAAACACCTTGTATGCCATTTTTAGCTGCGTATACTTTATACACTGAATTGGAATTAAGTGCCGCGGATATAACACCGTAAGCGGATGCATTGATAACCGGTGTAACCCCACCGGATTGGGCGTATACAAGATTTTTTGCCATTTCTTCATCACTTCCATTCAAAAATTGTGTGTGTTATAAGTTTTAATAGCTTTTTTCATCCAGGATTATATCAAATCCGCCAAATCACACAAGAAATTACCCTTCAACTTTTTTCTGGCATTTTCTCTAATTCCTTTGTTGCCTCTATGAAATAAAGTACGATCGTTAACCATTTTCCTTCAAATCAGTTCTGATAAAGGCATAAACCACCTCAAAACGCTCTTTCTGATTGAGATTAACTATAAATCTTCGCTTAATTTATGACGGGTTGCCAAAACTCACAATCTTATTCTGTTCAGCTTGAAATACTCATTCCCACTATTATATCAGACATTATAATTATTGAGCCAACAACAAAAAACCCCCCGGGGAGGGGGTTGGGAAGTTATTGGGGTTATTGTCTTTTGTCTTTCAAAAACATTATATACCAATTCGTACATTTTGTCAAGTTATTTTATTATTTTTCTTTTAACCCTTATTATCCATACATTTTGTATGATTTCGTTTTTGTGCTATAATTATTCCACACTAAATATCAAAAAAGGAGAAATCATAAAGGTGTCTATACAAAACCTTTTAAAAGAATTAAGAGAAAAAAGGGGAATCAACCAGAATGAGTTGGCAAAGATGTTGGGATTGAACATGTCAACAATCTCCGCTTATGAAAGGGGCATTCGAAAGCCTTCAAAAAAAGTCCTGATAAAATTGTCCAATTTATTCGAAATTTCTCTTGAATACCTTTTAAGAGTCAGTGAAGAATTAGATCCGACACAGACAACAGAGCGTGAAAATGAAGAGATCTTTCAGATTCGTAATTACCTGAAACGAAAGGGAATTGACGCCGAGAATGCCTTTGAGTATTTACAAGAGCAAATACCCCTGCTTGGTCTAACCGGTGCCGGGGCAAATATCTTGGCACAGGAAAAAGCTGAGGACTACACATATGGTATCAATGCGGATTTTGCAGTAAGCGTACACGGAGATAGCATGGAACCATTGATTAAAAATGGCTCCATTGCTTTAATTAAACGGATCAACATCGAACAATTCAGGAATTTGGATATCGCTCTTGTCATAGTAAACAACGATCAAGCCTTGCTAAAAAGGCTTTACCTTACAAAAAATGGCGTCTGGCTTTTAAGCGACAACAACGCTTATGATCCCATCTTTTTTAAGCCGGAAGATTGGGAAAGAGAGTGCCTTTTTTTGGGAAAAGCCGTAGAAATCCGATTCACTCTATAAGATCAACCAATCGTAGGGATGTGAACCGGACAACTCACTTGAGCCTTTACCTCTCCCCTTAACACTTTGATTAGCGCCTTCTGGTTTGGCAAACTATACCCATATGAAAAGATCGAATTTTTAATACCAATAATTCCACCATCATAGGGATTCCTGAGTGCGATCAGAAGTATGCGCTTATATCAACTACGGGTGCAAGATTCCAAGTTATTCCCATGGCGCGCATTTCTTGTCCTAATATTTTTCCAGCCATAAAGGCATTTTGTGGATTATTCGTTGCGCCTATCGCCATCGCTCTTGGAGATATGGTGAAACCCTCTTCAAGACGAGTAACAATACCACCTTCTTGATCGATTGCAAATACAATGGGACGATTAACGTGTTCCTTA
>JAYEGQ010000038.1:0-4978 GCA_034659095.1 Thermotogota bacterium | reverse complement strand
TTCTCAATTGGACGATCTGGCAATGGTTTATGCCTCTCTCAAATCTTTGATTAAAGCTCCTGTTGGTGGATCGACGAAAATAGCCATGTTTTTCGATAATGAGGAGATCGGCAGTAAAACAATGCAGGGTGCCGATTCACCATTGTTAAGTGCAATTCTGGAAAGAATTACATTAGGTGTGGGTGAAGATCGCGAATCGTATTTGAGAGCTTTGGAAAATTCTTTTGTCATTTCATCGGATATGGCACATGCTCTGCATCCAAACGCCCAGGAAAAACATGATCCAACAAATAAACCCTTGATTAACGGAGGACCGGTTATAAAAATCAGTACAAATTTCAGATATACCAGTGACAGTGAGTCAGCAGCTTATTTTGAGTCTTTGTGTAAGCGGGCAAATGTACCTGTGCAGCGTTTTGTTAATCATTCTAATGAACGTGGTGGAAGTACGATTGCGCCTATAACAGCAGGTAGATTGGGAATTCCATCAGTAGATATTGGAAATCCTATGCTCTCCATGCATTCTATTAAAGAATTATGCGGTGTAATGGATCACCATTACTTGATTAAGGTTTTTCAAGAGTTTTATAAATAAATCCGTCATTAAATTGGTCCAAAAAACCCACCTGTTGATTAAAGTAGCAGGTGGGTATTATTAAGTTTTACAAATGTTTTAATTCTGTATTCCTCTATTACTGGTGCATCAGGAGCGTTTTTAATAGCCCTATTTATACCGCTTTTACAAGATGCTTTTGGTTTATAGCCTTCTGATGCCAGAATATTTTTACCGTTTCGGGTATTTAATCGAAATCTAAACTCTCCACCTTTGTCTTCGTACATTTCAAATTTCGGATTGGTTACTTTCTCAAAGCCTTCAACTGTTAGATCTTCGATTTTATCTTTTGCTGCTTCTGCGTTTTTCTTAACACTTTCAATACCATTTTTACAGGCGGAGATAGAAGAATAGACTTCGCTGGTACCAATGACTTCTCCATTTCCGATCTTTAGGTCAAATTTGACACCGGATTTTGTTTCTCGAATAACGAATTTTCACATAATAACCTCCTAAGGTTTAAGTTTATTACAACAGGGATTTGAACAAACAATACACCATTGTTCCAATATCGTAAGAACTAATATTACAAGTGCAATTGATGATAAGCTATTAAAATAACGAAATGTTTAAAATTGTAAATTTAACTTCATTTGTATTATATCATAGATTTAAAAGAATCAAGTGGAAATCATGTTATAATGAATCATTGAGTATAGTAAAAAGGGGGAAGCCTATGACAGTAGAATCAATATTAGATGTTGTTAGAGAAGGTGTCTATACAACACTTATAACGGCAGCGCCCGCTTTGATTCTGGCTTTGGGGGTTGGATTGTTAATAGGAATATTCCAAGCAGTCACATCCATCAACGAGCAGACACTTACTATGGTACCCAAAATATTAGTTGTTTTTCTTACGCTTGCCTTTTTTGGGGGATGGATGCTGGAAAATTTAATCGATTATTTCACACAGATTTTTAATTATTATTTTGCCTTAATTTAATTTGAATATGGATATTACCCTGCAGAATTGGTTTTTTTTCAGGTTTATGACTTGGATAGCGATTCTTTCAAGATTTTCAGGCTTATTTGTCGTAGCCCCTTTTTTTTCCGGGAATTTATTTCCACTTCGGGTGAAGATACCGTTAACGATTACCCTTTCTTTTATTGTTCTTTATTTTGTTCCGGATTATATTCCCATGGATTTACCGCTTGGTGACACCATTGCGATTATTTTAATCAATTTTTTATACGGACTATCAGCTGGTTTAGTAGCAAATCTAATGTTTTTCGGCTTGTTATTTGCCGGAGCTATCTTTGGTTATCAATTGGGTTTTGCTGCAGCCAATATTTTTGACCCACAAAGTCAAACGCAAAGTGTTATAGTGGGACAATTAGTCTTTTTAACTGGGACTTATATTTTTACCATCATTAAAGGGCCGGTTATTCTTCTGGGAATACTTATTGAAAGCTTTAATCAAGTGCCCGCAGGGATTATGGCCTTTGATCGAGATATCGCATGGAACATTTCCATCGTTTTGGGAGAGGTGTTTGTGTTTGGTATGAAAGTCGGAATGCCTATGATCGTTTTTATGTTGTTGGTAACGGTTGTTTTGGGGATTATGGCCAAGTTGTTGCCGCAATTGAATGTCTTTATAGTGGGTATTCCCTTAAAAATATTGGTAGGCTTAATTATTCTTATTGGGCTTTTACCTATTCTTGCGGAGACTATTGTAAGATATACACGAGAACTGGGGGATTGGATATCAAATACGATGAATTCCTTTTAAATGGAAAAAAGAGAAAACTAAAAATTGATATTCAGTGTTTTGCTAAAGACCCTGATAAAACTGAGAAAGCCACACCAAGAAGAAGACAAAAGGCAAGGGAAGAAGGTCAGGTTTCCTATTCTAAAGACCTTGCTATGGCCATTGTGTTTCTTGGTGTTATTGTCGTGTTGCGAATTATCATCCCTATGATTTATAAAGGTATGGAGCAAATGCTTGCGTTTTTCTGTACTTTACCGAATATGGGTAATTATAGAGAATATACTGCATTGGGTGAGTATATTTCATTAACAGGGCAAGATTTGATGTGGGGGTTGATCATCGTATTGCTCTCCGGAGTCGTTATGGCTATCGTAACGGGTTTTGCTCAAACAAAAGGCTTACTTGTTTTCAAAAAGGCTTTTAAATTTGATTTGAAAAAGATTAATCCTATTGAAGGATTTAAACGATTATTTTCCTTGCGGTCTGTGATAGAACTTCTGAAAAACCTTGCGAAGCTTGCTTTGTTAGGTTTTATCGGTTATTCATTCATTAATAGTATTTGGCCAGTTCTTTTTTTATTACCTGATTATTCTATAGAACAATCTCTCATCTTTTTGGCTGATTCACTTTATCAAATGGCTTTGAGAATTGCATTGGCTTTAATTGTCTTGGGTTTTGTTGATTTTTTCTACCAAAGATGGGAGTTTGAACGGGATATCAAGATGTCAAAAAAGGAAGTTAAAGATGAAAGAAAAGATATAGAAGGGAACCCTGAGATCAAACGAAAGCAACGACAAATGATGTCGGAAATGTCACAACGCCGGATGATGGGGGAAGTGCCATCCGCTACGGTTGTTGTAACAAACCCGACTCATTTATCCATTGCCATCAGGTTCGAATTGGATAAGATGAATGCACCTCTTGTTGTGGCTAAAGGTGCTGATAACATTGCTTTTCGGATAAGAGAAATAGCAAAAGAATACAATGTACCGTTGTATGAAGATAAATTATTGGCACGAGAATTATATGATAGAGTGGAGATTGGAGAAGAGATTCCGAATGATATGTATAGAGCAGTTGCAGAGGTATTGGCCTTCGTTTTTAAGAATTCAGGTAAGGTGTAAATGATGAAAAACAGGGATGTCATTGTTTCATTAATGGTTGTCGGCATTATCTTTTTAATGATTTTGCCCGTTCCCACCTTTTTATTAGATTCTTTTCAAATGATCAATCTCTCCCTTTCCCTGGTCATTATTTTGGCGACAATGTATGTGAGATCAGCTCTTGAGTTGTCTTCTTTTCCCAGTATCTTGTTAGTGGTTACATTGTTGCGTTTGTCTTTGAATATTACTTCAACAAGACTTATCTTGTTGAATGGGAATAATTTTGACGGAAAAGTTATTAAAACCTTTGGTAATTTTGTTGTCAGTGGTAATTATGTTGTTGGTTTGATTATCTTCTTAATTCTCGTTATTATTCAATTTATAGTCATTACAAAAGGTGCTGAGAGGATTTCCGAAGTTGGGGCACGTTTTACTCTCGATGCCATGCCTGGTAAACAAATGAGTGTGGATGCCGATTACAATGCGGGATTGATTACCGAAGATGAAGCTCGAAAGAAAAGGGAAGACATCAGAAGAGAAGCAGATTTCTACGGGGCGATGGATGGTGCCAGTAAATTTGTTCGTGGAGATGCCATTGCCGGCATCATCATTGTTTTTATTAATATTATCGGTGGATTAATCATTGGGGTTGTCCAGCAGGGTATGGAAGTTGGAGAGGCAGCCCAAATATTTACTCTGTTGACTGTTGGAGACGGTTTGGCTTCACAGATTCCGGCAATACTCATATCCACGTCAAGTGGTATTCTCGTTTCAAGATCTGCCTCAGAATCAAACCTGGGGAATGATATGCTTCGTGAATTAGCCAGTGAAACCAAAGTGTTGTATTTAACCGGCGGTGTTCTAGTTTTTTTGACTCTATTTACTCCCTTACCGACTTTTCTTGGACTTCTTATAGGTGGAGGCCTTATTCTCATTGCTTATTTTTCATCTCAAAAGGAGAAGGAAGCAGCCGTTGCTGCTGCAGGTGGTGGAGGCGGTGGAGGCGGGGGTGGATTTGCCGGTTTAGAGGGTCCAAAGCAAAAAGGCCCATTAGCCGGTGGTGAAGCAGAAAAAGCAGAAGCACCTAGTGCACCATCTTTAACCTCTGCTGAAGAAGTTTCCGAGATCATTCAATCGGATACCCTGGATGTAGAGTTTGGTTACGGAATTCTTCCTTTAGCTGATCCCGGACAAGGAGGAGACTTGTTGGACAGAATCACCATGGTCCGAAAGCAAACAGCTTATGAATACGGTCTCATTTTAAGTCCTATTAGAGTTAGAGACAGTGTTTTGTTAAAAGCAAACGAATATATGATAAAATTAAAAGGGACCGAGTTAACTAAATATGAGCTTTGGCCGGATAGATTGTTAGCTATAAATCCGGGCACTGCGCAGGGAGTTTTGCCTGGTATAGCCAGTAAAGAGCCTGCTTTTGGATTAGAGGCTTATTGGATTGATGAAACCCAAAGAGATCAAGCAACCGGCCAGGGTTATACCGTCGTAGATCCCCCCAGTGTATTTGCAACGCATTTTTCAGAAATTGTGAAGCAGCA
>JAYEGQ010000037.1:0-5008 GCA_034659095.1 Thermotogota bacterium | reverse complement strand
CCGTCTTCAAGCAGCGTTTCTGCTGTTCTTTAATCCTCCGTCTATAGCGCTCAGCAAAAATGACCCACCTTTGCTAAGATAAATTGAGCCATTTTTGAAATTGGCTCCCCACCGACCCTAAATGGCTCTTATCTTTTTTCAAATCTTGTCAACAATCCTATAAGCGTTCAGTAAAATTAAAACACTTACTCTCAGCTAAATTTAGACATTACTTTATGAGGGATACCTGCCTATAAAAAGCTATTGATCCCGCTTTACAAAAGAATAGCCCTCGTTATACCTAAAGAATACGACAAAATTAATTATTAACAAGGATATAACGAGGGCATGTCAAAATACATAAGTGACATAAGCGAACATTTAGCTTTTTTATAATACAGATTCAACCTTTTTTTCAATTCAAACCAAACTGGTACCGAAGCGGAGAGGTTAGAGGTATTGTTGCGCGATATTATTGGACCCTTCGTTCGGTACTTAAGGACAAGCCTCATTTACGAAAATGTCTTACCAGGTGCAGGCACTGTCAAATATTATTTATTACCCATCCCCGAAATGCTGACCGTAAGGACCTCGGTTGTCCCTTTGGTTGTCGGCAGGCCCATCGGAAAATAAGTGCCATACAAAGAAGCATTGAATATTATCGCAGCAAAGCGGGCAAGATAAAGAAAAAGTATTTGAACGCCCGGCGCAATGGCTGCTTGCCGGAATCGAGTCCAGATGAAAAGCCCACCGATATTTGTGAAACCAGAGTTGATAAAACAACTGTCTTTTACATCCAGGTGGTAACAAGCCTGATCGAAGGTCGAGCTGTTACTTTGAAGGAAGTCATCGGGATGATCGATAAAATTTTGAGACAACTCAGCATCGACAAGAGAAAAAATTTTCCTTATTCTGCTTCCTATCATCATAAAAGTCCACCGTAGGAGGCAATCATGGCCGAACAAGTAGAGATTTCCAGTTTTGATTTGCGTTATGAAGGCTATCGAATGAAGTCTCCCGGTGCCGAGAAGGCGCTGCTTTTGTCAATTTTAGAAAAAGGGATTCGTGATCCGTTGCAAGGCGTCGACACAAAGGACGATCGGATACTGCTCGATGGTTTTAAACGATACAGGTGTGCTAAGAAATTGTGCATTGGGGTTGCGCCTTATTCTTCACTGGGTAGCGATGAAGCATTTGGGATTATAGAGCTTATTCGCATTGCAAATTCCAAAAGTCTCAGTATCTTGGAGCAGGCCAGATTAATTGATGAACTAAAAACCATTTATAAAATGTCCGTTTCTGAGATAGCAAAGCTTATTGACAAAAGCAAAGGCTGGGTGGGTATGCGGGTTGGTATTATAGGGCAGATGAGTAAGTGTGTGATGGACAGGATATTTAGTGGTCAATTTCCTGTTTACTCCTATATGTATACCCTGCGTCCGTTCATACATATGAACGGAATAAGAAAGAAAGAGATTGATGAATTTGTAAGTTCGGTTGCTGGTAAAAATTTGAGTATCCGTGACATAGAACTTTTAGCCCATGGTTATTTCAAAGGATCGGATGAATTACGAAACCAAATCAAAAGCGGCAATATATCATGGGGGTTGAGCCGCTTGAAAGAAACATCGGCAGATACAACAAATTTCACGGAATTAGAACGGGGGATGATCAGGGACCTTGAGATAACGCAAAAATATATGCAGAGGATAACATACAAAAGCAATGATAAAAGATTCAAAACCAATTCTTTCTTTGCCCAGGCCAATCTTTTGGCGGGAGGCATTTTAAGGCAAATGGATATCTTTTCTAAAGCAGTAAAGGATTTTTATGATAAATCCGGACAAGCGTAAAGCAGTATATTGCCTTCATGCCGAAGGGATGGGAATTCGGGAGATTTCGCGTCGCTTAGCAGTAAGCCGAAACGCAGTGCGTGATATCATTGACCAAAAGGGCGTAATGCCTGAATTGACAAGAAAGGATAAGATTAAGATCGATCCGGACCTTCTTAATAAGCTTTATAAGGATTGTGATGGCTGGGTACAGCGGATACACGAGAAACTTACCGAGGAACAGGAAATAAAGATCGGATATTCCACATTAACCAGTTTAATACGTGAGCTTGGTCATGGTAAGTCAAAAAATGAACGCTGCGATCAGGTTCCCGATAAAGCCGGCGAAGAGATGCAGCACGACACGTCACCACACCGTATTAAGATAGGTGACAAACGAGTTCTTGTTCAGGCCAGTCTTCTCTATTTTCGCTACTCAAAATTACGTTATTTAAAATTTTACCGTTCATTTAACCGCTTCAACATGAAGTGTTTTTTTCATGAAGCTCTGACTTTTTGGGAGTACTGCGCGCCTGTTTGCATCATTGACAATACAAATCTTGCCCGTCTCCGCGGGACCGGTAAAAATGCAGTCATTGTTCCTGAGATGGAGCAGTTTGCCAGGCAGTACGGCTTCAGATTTATTTGCCATGCAATTGGGCATGCAAACAGGAAAGCCGGAAATGAAAGAAGTTTCTTTACCGTAGAAACAAATTTCTTTCCCGGGCGTAGGTTTGAAAACCTGGAAGATTTAAACCGTCAAGCATTTGAATGGGCAACTATCAGGATGCCCAACAGACCGGTAAGCAAAACCGGGCTTATACCGGCAAAGGCATTTGAGTATGAACAATCCTTTCTTGTCGAACTGCCTGCATATGTTACCCCTCCCTATCTTGTCCATGGAAGGGGTACCGACCAGTATGGGTATGCATTGTTTGACGGCAACTTTTATTGGGTGCCGGGCACATCCCGCCATGATGTAAAGATGCTGCAATATTGTGATCACATAAAAATTTATCTTAAAAGAAAGTTGCTTGCCGAGTACAAATTGCCACCTGATGGAGTTAAGAACAAAAAATTCAGTCCTGAAGGCCAGCCAAAGCCGAAATATCAGCCCAAGTATCGCAAAAAGCCTACAGCCGGGGAGGAAAAATGTCTCAGGACAGCAGCCGGGGAAGTGGATGCCTATTTGAATTTTGCGATCAAGAAAAGCGGCAAACCAAAACACAGGTTTATTCGCCGGTTGTACCGTTTGCATAAGAAAATAGCGTTGCCTCTGTTTATAAAAGCAATCAAGCGGGCCTTAAAATATCGTATTACCGATATAGAGACTATTGAGCGCATTGTCATATTGCTGATGAGGAACGGAAATTATGAAATGCCTTCTGTTACGATCGATGAGGAATTGCAGAACAGGGAACCCTACCTTGAGGGCCGTTTTACAGATGAGGTGGATTTATCCATTTATGATAAAATGACGGAGGATGACGATGATGGATGATGAACTTATAAAAATGCTCAAATATATTGGCCTTAGAGGGTTGCTCGCAAATTGGGACCATTACATCTCCATCGCTCAAAATGGAAATTTTTCCCATGTCCGGCTGCTAAAATATATCATTGAAGAGGAATATAAAATCAAAAGGGAGAACTCCAGGAAGCGGAGGCTCAGCCGTGCGAAAATCCCGGAGACATTTGTTATTGAAACATTTCCATTTGATAAGCAACTGAAACTGAATAGAAAAAAGGTTCTGACCATATATGATTCCTTTGACTATATGTCGAAAAGTCAGAACATTATCTGGATAGGACCAACAGGCACCGGTAAAACGGGTCTTGCTACGGCTTTTCTTATGCAGACAATCGATAAGGGATATAATGGACGATTCATTCTGTTTCCCGAACTTATAGAGCTACTTTATAAATCAGTGGCCGATCATTCTGAATCAAAGGTAGTCAAGACATTCGCGTCTTATGACTGTCTGGTTATAGATGAACTGGGATACGTAGAAGTTGAGCCTGTTCAGGTAGGGTTGTTTTTTACCCTGATGAGTAAAAGGCATAAGAAGAAAACCACGCTAATCACTTCAAACCTCGGTTTTGCGCAATGGACATCATTTTTGAAGAACGATAACTTAACTGCGGCATTGATTGATCGTTTAACAGAAAACAGCCATGTTATAAATATGAAAAGTTGTGTCAGCTTGAGGCCCAAGCTCGATCAAACATAGATATCACCGTTATCCATAGTTCAGCCTAAACAGTATAGATAAGCAAATAATGAAGCAACGACGCTTTTCTGATCAGGAATTATTCGCTATACGAAATCATATTTCCATTAAAATGGTGATAGAGGATATACTGTGCATTCCTTCAAAAATCAGCCATGGTGCTTTTCGCTTTCAATGTCCCTTATGCGACAAATTCAATACGGCTATAAACCATCGAACTAATCTGGCAAGATGCTTTCTTTGTAAAAAAAATTTCAATCCCATCGATATTGTAATGGCTGTCAAAAAGATGACTTTTGTGGAAACAGTAAACTTGCTTAAAAAATACAAAAATAATTTATCCAGTAACAAAAAACAAGCTCCTCAAGATACATCATCTCCTTCCATTAATGCAGGTACACCTGTAACTTGGCATAAGGCATGTAAAGATATGGTCGTAATCGGTGATACTCTTCCCGATCTTATGAGGAAAGATAAAACTGAGAAGCAGAGGATAGATAAAGCCGACTCTTATGCCCCCTCACCCCAATTGCCAAATATCATTACAAATCTCGAACAAAACATCCAATTTTTATCCCAACAAATAGAACAACTTAAAACCACCATTAATAATCAAAACAGGCAATAAAGCTTTTCAATAAGCGGCTTGGTATCTATTTTTAAAAACGGGCGGGATAAAGGCTTACATTTAGCTTGCGGCTGGGTATCATTTATTATGATTAGGCGGGTTATGATAGCGAGGTTGTGAGTTACGCTGTGAATAAATGGCTGTGTTGAATTCAGCATATGTGGGTCATTTTATATCAGCGTTATAGATCCTCCGTCGAGCTTCCAACGCCATCCGAACAATGGATTCTAACTCTTCCTCGGGAATCGGCATATCCGGATCAGGAAAAATGAGTTTAACCAGTCCACTGACTGTTTTATTTACAGCTTCGATGTCTCGTCCACTAAGGGCTCCACCCC
>JAYEGQ010000036.1:79818-81057 GCA_034659095.1 Thermotogota bacterium | reverse complement strand
TTTTATCCCATCCACCCATTTTTCTTTGATGAATCCTTTCAATAATTTAAGAAATTCTTGTTTGATGGTCAGTATGTATTTATAGCCCTTGTCATGTGGTTGATGAACCTTTTTTTGTCTATTCATGGCTTTATTATAGCACAGATATTCCCCAGTGATAAAAAAATGGGGCCTGTTCTTTTTTACTGAAAAAATGGCATAATCTTCTCGTGGGATATCCCAGTTGAGGCGATTAGTATAGTACTGGGGTTTTATTCTCCTCATTCTGTTAATTGACACATATTATAATACGTGTTATTATAATCATAAAAGGAGGAGGGAATGAAAAGTTACTCTTCTAGGGAGATCATCAAAATTCTCGAAAAAGACGGGTGGTTTCAAACAAGATGCAATGGGGATCATCATATTTTTAGGCACAAGGTGAAAAGTGGGAAAGTGATCGTTCCTCATCCTAAAAAGGACCTTAAACAAGGAACTTTGAAGAGCATTCTGAAACAGGCTCAGATTACACTTAATGATTACTCTCATCCTTTCAAGGAAAATGTGGAGGTGAAACCATGAAAAAAAAGAATAATTGGTATTCATACATCGCAATATTCAATTGTGAAGATGACGGCATAAACGTTTCTTTCCCTGACCTTCCAGGTTGTCTTTCTTGCGCTGATACAACTGAAGAGGCGATTCACAATGCCAAAGAAGCAATGGGACTATATCTTTACGATATTGAGATGGAAAACGAGAATTTTCCGGTTCCTTCTTCTTTGAAAACCATCGAACTCGGTAAAAATGATATTTCCTATCTTGTGGAAGTTTTTATGCCGGAAGTCAGAGCGTCTGTAAAAGATGTCTATGTCAAAAAAACACTGACTGTTCCAGCCAGTATAGCTTATAAGGCAGAAAAAGCCGGTGTTAATTTTTCAAAAGTTTTAAGAGAAGCGCTTGATGAATATTTAAAAGAAGACGAAAAAATACAGAAAGCAAATTGAGTAAACTGATCACTAAAGAAGTTCCTGATTTATAAATCAAAATAATAAGAGGGAAGGATACAGGAAAGTCGTCCATGCTGAGGGCACCCAAGATGAGTGGGAGAAACTCCGTTTAAGATTGAATTTTTTGTCTTCCAAAAGAGGCAACAACCCAATAACAAAACTCTCGCTATAAGAAAATGCTGACAGAAAAACTTACCAAACACCAGTGATGGTTTGTTTATTTTCAGATGTACCATTCACATCCTGTTTT
>JAYEGQ010000036.1:42576-79718 GCA_034659095.1 Thermotogota bacterium | reverse complement strand
TATTTGCATTTGTATCTCTTGACAAAATGTATGAAATCTGTTAATATCAACCAACTAAGTTTTTGGAGAGATATTATGAGAGAAATTTTGTCTTCATGTCAGCAAGTTAATATGAACGTTTGGTGGTGGCGCTGCCCCGTTTCAGGAGGGCGGTCTTCTTTCGTTGCTTGAATGACGACTTGCATAAATTCTGAAAGCGGGGAACTCGAAATTAAAGGGTTCCCCGCTTTTTTTATTGGAAAAAATAGCATATTTCATAAATTTGAGAGGAGTGAGAGTTATGAGCAGAGAAAAAATCACATTAAGTTTTGAGGAGATGCCAAGGAGTTGGTATAACATTAAGGCGGATCTTCCTTTTAAGATAGACCCTATGTTGAATCCGGCAACAGGAGAGCCGGTTAAGCCTGAAGAATTGGCCCCACTTTTTCCGCCTTCATTGGTGGAGCAGGAATTTAATTGTGAGGATCGTTTGATTCCCATTCCTGAAGAGTTAATTAAAGAGTATTTCGTTTACAGGCCATCACCGTTGGTTCATGCAACGGGTTTGGAAGAGTATTTGGATACACCGGCGAAGATTTATTTTAAGAATGAGAGCGTCAGCCCTACAGGTAGTCATAAGGTGAATACGGCTTTGGCACAGGCGTATTTCAACAAGCAGGATGGTTTTACTAAACTTACTACCGAAACAGGTGCGGGACAATGGGGAAGTGCTTTGAGTTATGCGGGAACAAAGTTCGATTTGGATGTTGAAGTTTACATGGTGCGTGTGAGTTACGATACCAAACCTGGGAGACGACATATGATTCATTTGTACAACGGTCGGGTTTATCCCAGTCCTTCTGAGAGAACCGAAGGTGGACGTGCGATTTTGAAAGACGATCCGGATTGCAACGGTTCCCTTGGTATGGCTATTACGGACGCAGTGGAAATGGCGGTCAAAAGCAACGATACGAACTATTCTTTGGGGAGTGTTTTGGATCATGTTTTGATGCATCAAACGATTATTGGCGAGGAATTAAAGTTGCAACTGGAAAAGGCCAATGTAAAGCCGGATATATTGATTGCCTGTGTAGGTGGCGGTTCCAATTTTGGTGGCTTTGCTTTCCCGTTTGTGATGGATGCCATCAACAACAAGGATATTGAGATTATTGCATCTGAGCCGGAAGCTTGTCCCACACTTTTAGAAGGGAAATTCGAGTACGACTTCGGAGATACCGGAATGCTCACTCCAAAGATAAAAATGTACACACTGGGATATGCATTTGTGCCACCTCCCATTCATGCCGGTGGTCTCAGGTATCACGGGGCTTCCCCTATCGTCAGTAGATTGGTGAATGAGGGCATTGTCAGACCCGATGACCTGCCTCAAACAGAGATTTTGAAAGCCGCTCAGATATTTAGTTTGACAGAGGGGATTATTCCGGCACCAGAGTCTTCCCATGCGGTTGCAAGTACGATTAGAGAGGCTAAAAAGTGTAAGGAAACCGGTGAGTCGAAGACGATTGTGTTCAATTTGTCCGGGCATGGATTTATGGATTTAAGTGCATATGATCATATTGGGAAGTTGTGAGATTTTGTGAGGGGGCCCCGGTAGGGGCCCCATTTTAGAAACAATTTTTGCAATTGCTTTTCTAATTTTTTTATGTTGTTGTTTCTGTTATATCGTTTAGACCCTCCCCCCGCCAGGTCCGGCCCTCCCACGGGGGGGATTATTCGTTTTTTAGCAGCCCCTTCCCTCCAATTTTTTATCCCGTCATTTTTTCTTTGCGTGTTATAATAGAGTCAAATAAACAGGAAATGGGGGGATCAAAGTGAGTAAGCGTTCAATAATCTTTTTAGTGTTGATCAGTGTTTTTGCATGCTCTTCTTTTTCGTTAGCTTTTTACATCATGACTTTGGATATAAAGGATGACTTTTTAGATAATGCAAATGCAGTTATGGAATTTATGGAAACAACCGGTATTAAATCCGATCCGTTATTGGTTTGTACAGGTGGGTTGGGGAATTCCACTACTTTGAATATTTTTTCTCAAGCTCAGTTGGATAGTCCGGTACGAACGATACTGGATGAATTGAATACAAAATGTGTGGCCCCACCACGTGATGAATTAGAGGGGGAGCTGATTAAGGATTTAAAAGGACATATTCCCGTTATTGTCAGTGATTCCGTACAAGGTGGATTTGATTCTTTTATAAAAATCCCTTTTGCCGGTATAGATGTTGGAATTTTCAATATTACTCAGATTCCTTCCGATTGGTATGAGAATGTTAAAACAAAGGTGGATTTGTACGCCCTTGATTCCATCATTATCATCATGGATAATCCCGAGTTGAAGATTGTTCCTCAGGAAATCCGCAGTAAGACTTTTGTCATCCCCCGTAATACGGCTGTATATAGAGTAGATATCGAATTTGGCCCCCTGTTAACTGAGGTGAACTTAAGCAGACCTGCAAATCTTTATCCTGTTTTTGAAGAAACCAAAGAACAGTATGCAAAATGGCTAAATAAAGAATATGTGGTTGATCCACAACAAATGACACAGTTGCAGGAAATTCCATTTTATTCTCAAATTGGCTTGATGGCCAAAAAAGACGCTGCAGCTGATTTGATGTTTTATTACAATCCTCCTCTTCCGGCAACAATGACAACTCAGGAGGCCATTACAATTTTCAAGGATTACACCCTTGGGATTGTTCACCTGGAAAATTCAAATGTTCGAAAATTATTATTGCGTTCAGGGGCATTGATCAGTTATGATGGTTTTGAGACAAAGGTTAGTGAAGAGGGGAATTATTATTCGCTTTACGGTGTGAAGTACTTTATCGACCTATCAAAAGTGTCTCAAGACCGATTGATTATCAAGACGTTTACAAAACCTCAGAAGATTCTTGTCTTTGGTCCAAAAGAGATTGTCAAGGAAAACTTTCCCTTTATGAAGGAACTGGATTTGTCTCCACTTTACTATGTCTTTTGGGCATTGAACGCCGGTAACCCTCCTTTAGAACCCTCATGGAAGGTGACGGCGCAACCTTATTTATACACTTATACCATTCAAAAAGGCGATACGATCAATTCCATCGCGGCAAAGCTCGGGATTACACCTGAATCAATAAAGGCATTCAATCCCGATTTAATCGATATGTATTTAACTGTTGGCGAACATATTTATGTACATATTCCATACGATTTTGAAAAGAGAAGTGATCAGTAAGTGATTTTGACCATTATTAGTTTTGCGTTAATCTTTACAGCCATAGTAGTGATTCATGAGTTAGGACACTTCCTTTTTGCCCGCTTGTTCAAGGTTAGAATTTTAGCCTTTGGTATTGGCTTTGGTCCTGCGATATACAGAAAAAAGACCGCTTCCGGTATGGATTTTAAGATTAATCTTTTTCCATTGGGCGGTTATGTCAGGATGGATGGAGAGGATCCAACGGAGATTGATGAATCAGTCAGTGAAGAGAGGAGAAGAGGATTTTATTACTCAAAAACTGCTTGGCAAAGATTTTTAATAGCCTTAGCTGGTCCTGCTTTTTCTGTTTTAGCTGGGTATTTATTACTGTCTGTGGTAGCCTTGTTCTGGGGAATCCCACAAGTGGGAATCGCAAAGGTAGATCCTTTTTCACCTGCACAGGAAGCTGGCCTTAGAGATGATGATATTATTTCCAAATTGAACGGGAAAATATTGTTTGATACGGATGAACTTTCAACGACCATTAAGAACACTGAAAGTGTGGATCTAATCGTTACTCGTGGCGATATACAGGAGAAAATTACCGTTTATCCCGAGGTTTTCCCGCGCCAGTATGAAATGATCATCAAAGGAGAATCGATACCTGATAATTTAACATTAAGTCAGATCAAGAGTATTAACGGACTGTCATTGGAAGAGGTTGATCTCTCTGAATACAGTGGGGAAGAGATTGTTATAGTGACAGAATCCGGAGAAGAAATCAAAGGAGTGCTTTCTGGGTATCAATTGATAAAAGAAAGAAAAGTGATCGGGATAGAATACAAAAGCCTTTCTAAAACGTTAAAGAGTACTGAAGAACCGTTTAAAAATGGTGATGAAATTTTGTCGATAAATGATAGAAAAATCCAAAAAGGAAACGATTTGTTTACGATACTAAGGTTTATGGATTTTCCCGTTGATTCACAGATTCCCTATCATTACTTGAGTATAAGGGATTCAACAGTGTTGGACGTGGAGACGATGAAGAACCTGAATACAGTTACCGTTCAAGTGTTGAGAAATGGAGAAAATGTTTCATTGGGAATGCCTTCGGAGGTGTTTATTCAATCGTTGCGTAACAGTTTTTTTGAACCTCCTGTTGAAAACAAACAGACAATAAACCCGTTTTTGGCTATTTCATGGGGTTTTCAATGGTCCAATAATCTGTTAAGGCGTATGGGCACGATCATTGGTAATATCTTTACCGGGGAACAGAATATTTCAGAATTTTCCGGACCGGTTGGAATTGTGAACATCATTGGGCAAGCAACAAGAGCCGGATTTGAATCCCTTGTGCTGATTTTCGCCTTAATCACTCTGAATCTTGGAATCATCAATCTCATTCCACTTCCGGCATTGGATGGTGGGAGAATTGTCTTTAATTTGATTGAGATGGTGTCCAGGAAAAAGATCAACCCCGTTATTGAAGGATATATACACGCTGCGGGTTTTTTCTTTATTATGGCGTTGGCAGTTTATATCACTTATTTTGACATCATGAGATTTATGAAATAAATGTATTTTCCATTGCTGGAGGACGTTGATTGTGAATAAAAAAAATGTTTTAACCGGCTTTTTGTTAATCATCTTTTGTTTCTTTACACTGATGGTTTTTGCCGAAGAAGAAACCCTTTATATAGAATCAGAACATCCCAAGATGTTCGATGACCGTATCGAATTTTATAAAACTTCTCAGGTTACGAAAGGAGATTTTTTTCTTAGAGGGGATACATTTACCATTTTTCGTAAAGACGGCAGGGAGCGGCAAATCGTTGCCGAAGCTGGTGTATATCTTGAGTTTGCCACAGGTCAGGCTACGGCCATGACCTTGGATTATGATCTCATTGATGAAAAGGGAACCATGACCGGAAATGTTGAAGCGATTATCACCAGTTCAAGCAGTACCGAAACGATTAAAATCAACTGTGATATCTTAGACATTGACAACGAGACCGGCTTATTTGCCGGAAAGATGAGTGACGAGCAAGAGCTTGTTGATTTACTCAAGGGAAATATGAAGGCAAAAAGTGCGTCCTTTGAGTATTTTGAACAGGAAGATATTTTGATTCTGTACAATGATGTTTACGTTGACGATGTGGATAATGAAAGGGAGATCACCGGTGATTTGATCCGCCTTACCATGGCAGATGATTCTATCGAGGGAAAAGGTGTTTCCATAAAAAACAAAGGTTCAGAGGATGATCAGGCATTGGAAATCGAATCGGATGATTTCAAGATGTTTGGCGATCGAACGGAGTTTTACAAGCCTTCTACCATTCGCCGTGGTGATTTTGTATTGACTTCCCCGGATTTTACCGTTTATAAAGAAGATGGAACTGAAAAACGTGTCTTGACGAAGGAACGCTCTTATATGGAATTTGAAACGGGAAGGGCTACCAGTAATGAGTTGGATTATGATTTAGAAGATGAGGCCGGTACCTTGAAGGGGAATGTAGACGCTGTTATAATCTCCGGTGACGAGGCCACACCAGTTAACATTCAATGTGATGTTCTTGAAATAGACAGTAAGAACAAGATTTACAACGGAGAGGCTTTAGAAAACGAAAAAATTTCTCTTACAAGAGGGTCGCTATATGCAGAATCCAGATATTTTTCCTATAAATCTGAGGAGCAAAAGGTGTTGTTGAGGGAAAATGCCTATATAGATGATTTGAATAACGACCAGAGAATTTGGGGCCGGGAAATTGAACTGGGATTGGATGATGACAGTTTGTCCGGGAAAGATATCCGTTTGACAAAGATCACTAAAAAAGATGGTGAAAGTGAAACCATCCAGATGAAGAGTGAAGATTTTAGAAGTTTTGAAGAAAGAGACGAATTCAGAGGACCTTCTGAAATTGTCACCAAGGATATAACCCTGGTTTCGGATAGATTTGATGTGTTAAAAATTGATGGTGAGCAGGAGACGATAGAAGCCACAAACGGAGTTTTTGTTGAATTTGAGAATGGACAGGCTACCTCAACAGCTATGACCTTTGATTTAGATACCAATCAAGGAACTATGACAAAATCAGTAATTGCCAATATTGAACAAAAAGATGAGGGCGAGCTGATAAATATACGTTGTGATGAATTATTTATTGATCAAACGACCGGATCCTATTCAGGAAATGTGACTGAATCCGAGAAGGTTTTGATTACCCAAGGAAATTTGAAAGCGGAGAGTAAATTCTTTGAGTATGATGAAGAAAATCAGATGCTGATTTTAATCGATGAAGTTTACGTTTTCGATCCGGATAATCGAAGAACCATTCTCGGTGACAGGTTGGAAATGAATCTGGAAACCGATGAAACGGAAGGCCGGAATGTAAAAATGACGATTATAACGACAGAATAAATCAATGAATAAGGGAGGAGTATCAATGTACAAAATTGTCCTTTTAAGACACGGAGAAAGTGTCTGGAACAAAGCGAATTTTTTCACCGGATGGACCGACGTAGATTTATCTGAAAAGGGTGTAGAAGAAGCGCACAAAGCGGGTAAGGTATTAAAAAAGGAAGGCTATCGGTTTGACGTGGCCTATACATCTGTATTGAAGCGAGCCATCAAGACGTTGAATATTGCACTAGAGGAATTGGATGAACTGTGGATTCCTGTTTATAAAAATTGGCGTTTGAATGAGAGACATTATGGAGATCTTCAGGGTTTGAACAAGGCTGAGACCTCCAAAAAGTTGGGACAGGAAACTGTTCATAAATGGAGAAGAAGTTATGATGTACCACCACCGGTACTGGATGTTTCTGACAAACGCTATCCGGGTCATGAAAGAAAGTATGCCGATCTCACGGAAGATCAACTGCCAAAAACGGAATGCTTGAAAGATACTTTGGAGAGATGTTTGCCCTATTGGAAGGATACCATTGCTCCAATGATCAAGACAGGCAAAAAGGTGATCGTGTCCGCTCATGGGAACAGTCTGAGAGCCATTGTGAAATATTTAGACAACATCAGTGATGATGAGATCAGTGGGTTAAATATTCCAACAGGTATTCCATTGGTTTATGAACTTGACGAGGATTTGAAACCGATTAAGTACTATTATTTGGGAGATCCTGAAGAGATTGCAAAGGCAACAAAGGCTGTAGCGAATCAAGCGAAAGCGAAGTAAAGAGAAAGATTTATACCGAGGGGACAGGGTCGCTGATACATGGTCAAAAAAATATTGACCTTGTAGTATTTTTACTGCGGGAAAAACTTCACTTTTCGCAGAGGTAAATACCTTAATCATCGCACCTGTCCCCTCCGGCTTTGTTTATGGGGGAAAATGTTTCTATGTTATAATTGTTATGGATGCTTAAATTGATAGGGGATGTGTTTTTTACGGCGCATGATGAGAGGAACAGCAGGCAGTTCAAGTTAAAAAAATCATTGGGGCAGAATTTTCTTAAGAACCAGTCGGTTGTTCAACGGATTGTTAATTTGATTGATGATAAGGATATAGAATGTGTGGAGATTGGGCCCGGAAGCGGTATGATGACACAGTTGTTGTTGAACGAAGGGCATAAGGTGCATGCGTTTGAGATTGATCGTAGGCTTGAAGACCCGCTTAAAAAGCGTTTTAAGGAGTATTCCTCTTTTCATCTTTATATGGGCGACTATCTGAAAACAGAAGTGCCCGCTGAGTTGTCTCAAAGAGCAGTGGCCGTGGTATCCAATCTTCCCTATAATAATGGGACGGCTATTATTAAGAAGGTCTTAAGGGATTTTTCGGCTATTCGTATATGCGTATTTATGTTGCAAAAAGAGGTGGCCTTAAGGATGGTTTCCGATCCGGGGAATAAGTCCTATGGTTCACTTTCTGTTTTTATGCAGTATCATTTTGATATTTGGTTGGCATTTACTATTTCACCAAAACATTTTAGTCCACCACCCAAAGTGGATTCTACTGTGATACGATTGATTCCAAAAAGTGAGAAGCCCTTGGGGGAAAACCCAGAGGAGTTTTTTGAATTTGTCAGACAAGGTTTTAAAATGAGAAGAAAAAAACTGAAGAATAATTATGATTTTGATGTTATGTCTTATGCGTCTAGGATTGGGCTGGATGATACAATCAGGGCTGAGGAGATTTCTTTGGAACAATGGATCAAGCTTTTCCAAGAGGTGAAAAGAGATGGCTAAGTCAATTATTGATGAGATAATCCGGCGCGTTCTTTATTCCATCAAAGAGGGTGTCATCATTATAAATTCTAATAAAAATGTGGTGTTTATCAACAAGGCAGCTCTGGATATCCTTGAATTGAAGGAAGAGCAAGTGTTAGGTAAAGATGTGAAAAACGCCATTCCCAACACTCGATTGCACATTGTCTTGCAAACCGCCATTCCCGAATACGATCATGTTCATTTGTTGAAGAATACTACCATCATCACATCTCGTGTACCCCTTTTTGACGTGGGAGGCAATATCATCGGGGTTGCTGCCATTTTCAGGGATGTGACGCATATACAGAAGATGGCGGAGGAAGTCACCGATTTAAAACAACTGGAAAAGACGCTTAAGGCTATCATAAATTCTACAAGAGATGCCATTTCTGTGGCGGATGAAAACGGTAAGATCGTCATGGTCAACTCGGAATATACAAGAATCACAGGGCTCTCTGCGGAAGAGGTGGAGGGAAAGCCGGCCACGATTGATATTGCCGATAAGGATGAGAGTAAGCATATGTTGGTGGTTAAAACAAAAAAAACCGTTTTGGGGCGTCGGATGATCGTGGGAAAGACGGAAAAAGAGGTTATCGTTGATGTGACGCCTCTTTATGTGAAAGATGAATTTAAAGGAAGTGTGGGAGTCATTCACGATGTGACTGAGATTTCAAAACTTATGGAAGAGTTGGCAGATGCCCGCTCTGTTCTCAGAAAAACTAATTTCAGTTCCACTTTCCAGGATGTTGTTCATCACAGTGAAAAGATGAGAATAGCCGTAGAACAGGCCAAACGTGTTTCAGGAACGAACGCAACAGTTTTACTCAGGGGAGGGAGCGGTTCAGGAAAGGAGTTATTCGCTGAATCCATCCACAACGGCAGCGCCCGGTCCGATAAACCTTTGGTGATTGCAAAATGCGGGTCAACTGATTCAAAAAATATCGCCATTGAATTGTTCGGTTCACCTGTAAAAAACGGAAGAGTTGAGATTGGCTATCTGGAAGAAGCGGACGGCGGAACACTCTTTATCGATGAGATTTCTTATTTGGACAAATCGTCACAATTGAAATTGTTGAAATACATACAAACCAAACGGTTCACACCCTATGGAGATTCTCAAGAAAAGACATTGGATGTGAGAATAATAGCTGGTACCGGTGCGAATCTGGAGAAGCTTGTTGAGGAGAATGCCTTTTTACAAGAATTGTATTACAAACTGAACGTTATTCCCATTTTTATCCCACCCTTAAGGGAGAGAAAAGAGGATCTTAAACCGTTGGTTTACAACGCAATCAAAAAATTTAACGAGGAATACAGGCGGGATATCCGACGGGTCAATGACTCGGTTTTCAGCTTGTTTATGCAATACAAATGGCCGGGGAATGTTCGTGAATTAGACAACGCCATCGGTCGTGCCTTGATCAAGGCACAGCCCTTTGTTCAGGAATTGACCCTGGAGCATTTTGATTTTCTCATGCCTAATTTAAAAGAAGTAGAAGGAAACAAGTTGTTTAAAGGGAAGCTGAAGGATGTGGTGGCTAAGGTGGAAAAAGAAACTATCGAGCAGACCTTGTTTAAGAATCAGGGCAACCGGGCAAAAACGGCAAAAGAACTGGGACTTAGTTTAAGAGCCCTGTATTATAAGTTGGAACGATACGATATTGCCATAAAAAACAAAGGATAATGATATGAAAGACTTACAGAATGAAAGCGATGACAGAAATATACCCATCAACAAAGTTGGCGTAGGGGATGTTCGTTACCCCATTTTTTTAAAAGATCGTCAATATGGAGAGCAACATACCATTGGTACCGTGAATATGTACGTGAATTTGCCTGAGAATTTCAGGGGAACTCATATGAGCAGATTTATAGAAATTTTACATGCTCATGCCAATCGGATGGAGCTTCAGAATGTTCAGGAAATTCTATTGGATATGAAACGACTTCTTCGTGCCAACCAGGCACATATGACCATGATGTTTCCTTATACGATTGAAAAACACGCACCGGTCACGGGAATTAAAAGCCATATGGTTATCGATTGTGCGTTTGATGCCACATTGGACAAGAACGATCAATTCATCTTTGTCTTGGTGGTGACAGTACCTATTCAGACAGTTTGTCCCTGTTCCAAGGCTATCAGTGATAGAGGCGCTCATAATCAACGGGCATACGTGACTGTAAAAATGAAGATGTCGAAAATGGTGTGGATTGAGGAGGTTGTTGAGGAGATTGAAAAGGCAGCTTCATCACCTGTTTTCCCCTTATTGAAAAGAAGTGACGAAAAATACATTACCGAGCGTGGATACGATAATCCAAAATTCGTTGAGGATGTGGCCAGGGATTTGGCCATCGAATTAAAGAAAAACTTTTCTGTAAAATGGTTTCGTCTTTCCGTAACCAGCCAGGAGTCCATCCATAATCATCATGCCTATGCATGTCTGGAATGGGAAAGGAAACAAGCTTGATGCTCAGCCAATTAATGAATAAAGAGGCCATGACCTTTTTGGAAATAGATGAACTACTGAAGAAAATCACTCCCTCCTCTCATTACGGGAAACAATTGTTGAAACAACCCTGTGTTTATTTTAGGGGGGATGAGCAAGCACTAATGGACCATTACGAAAGGCTGGAACAACTTGAATCGTTATGGAAAGATTGTGAAAAGGAGCGTATCAAGCGCTGCCTGCTGGAGTTCAAAAACATTTCCTATAGTGTGGAAAAGATTGAAAGTCAAGAATTACCGTCAGTGGTGGATTTTTTTGAAATTAAGAAATTCATGTTTTTCTTCAAACGTCTTTTGAGCCTTTTGGAAGGGGTTCGGGGGATAGTGGAACTGTATGGATTGGATTTTCAATCGGAGATCTGGACGTTTTTGGATCCCAGAGACACCAATCAGTTCTTTTTCTCCATCGATTCCGATTACGCGGTTGAGCTGAGGAAAGAACTGGAAAAATATCGTGATCTGGAAAAAGCTGAAATGCGAAAGGTCTGTACAAAGCTGGAACGGCTTTACGATTTGTCTCTAAAAAACAGAACGGAATTTCTTTTAGAGAGATCGGATCTTCGGAATCACGCCTTGAGAAAATCGGAGAACTGTACCGTTATTTCAGAAAATGCCTTTTCCGTCCACTATGGGGTAAAAACCTCTGAAGAAGATGCGGATTTTTCGGAAAAAATTGAACAGATAAAAGAAGAAATGGCATCTGAGGAAATTCGCTATCGAGAAGAACTGATGAAAAATCTGTTTCAATACACCGGTTATTTGAGAGACCAGATGAAAGCCGTTGGTGAACTTGATCGGGATATTGCTTTACTTGAATACAAAGCCACACACGATGCTTGTTTCCCTGAAATAGAAAAGGAAAAGTTATTTATAGAGGTACAAGTAGGCGTACAAGATGATGTAAAGACCTTTTGTCAGCGCAAAGGTTTTCTGTACGATCCGGTGAACATACAGCTGAATGAAGGTGTTACGGTGATTGTCGGTGCGAATATGGGTGGTAAAACCACAACCTTAAAGACGCTCGGTCAATTTTATGTGGCTTTTGCCTTGGGATTGCCCGTAACAGCCGGAAAATTTGTTTCCAGTCTGTTTGATTCTGTCAACTGTGTATACAGAACCAGAGAAGAAGAGGGGCTTAGTGGTTTTGCCATGGAAGTTAAACGGATTCATCCCGTCTTTCAAGAAGGCTGTCATCTGAATTTAATCGATGAGTTTGGTTCAGCAACAAATCCCAAAGAGGGAGATGCCTTGGCTTCATCCGTTGTGGAGTTTTTGGCGAGAAAGGCAAGTGTTACAGTCTTTGTCACTCACTTTTCAGGTCCGCTATCTTATGGCAATCAAAGCTATCAAACGGGGTTTTTACGGGATCATGATCAAGAAGTGCTGGATGAAGAGAATCTTTACCAATACATAGACCACAGATTGGAACGCATTACTGGTAATCATGTGCCACAGGCTGCTATTGAGATTTCAAGGGCTTTGGGGATTCCGGAAGGCGTTATTGAGGAAGCAAGGAAACTGGCCTTGGGAAACAGGCCTTAGAAGTTTTTGAGGTGCAAAACTTCATGGCGTTGGGGAACAGGACTTAGAAGTTTTTGAGGTGCAAAACTTCATGGCGTTGGGGAACAGGCCTTAGAGATTTTTGAGGTGTAAAACTTCATGGTGCTATTTTGGGGCTGCTTAAAAACAAAAAAATATTGATCATTAATACGAGGAGGAAATATGAACAATAACATCAAAAACAAGATTATGGTATTAAGCGGAAAAGGCGGTGTGGGTAAAAGCACTGTATCCGTTAATTTGGCGACGGCGTTGGCTGAAGAGGGTTTTAAGGTTGGTCTTATGGATATCGATGTACATGGACCCAACGTGGCAAAGATGTTGGGTATCGGAGATAAAAAATTGGAAGCCACGTCAAAGGAAACTATTCTTCCCATCGAGGTTTTCCCGAATTTAAGCGCGGTATCTATTGCTAACTTGATTGATTTATCACAACCGGTCATTTGGCGGGGACCGTTAAAGCACAAGATGATCGAGCAGTTCGTTAAAGACGTGGAGTGGGGAGATTTGGACTATCTCATCGTGGATTCTCCTCCGGGAACCGGAGATGAACCCATGAGTGCATTGCAAGTGATTGGAGATATGGATGGTGCCATTATTGTGACAACACCTCAAGGGGTTTCAACCATGGATGCCATGCGCTCTGCTGTTTTTGTTCAAAAGTTAAATTCACAGGTTCTGGGTATTGTTGAGAATATGAGTTATTTTGTTTGCCCTAATTGCGGTCAAAGGACTTATCTGTTTGGCGAAGGCGGTGGAGAGAGTCTTGCAAAAGAAATCGAAACGGATTTAATCACCCGTATTCCACAAAATCCGGAATTGATGAGGCTTTCTGAAGATGGGAAACCGGCTTGTCTCTATATGCGGGGTACCGAAATGGAAGCGGTTTTCAAAGAATTGGCCGGATACGTGATTAAAAAATTAAAGGATAAAAAGGAAGAGGATAAACCAAATGGGTAGAACAGAGGTGTTGAAATACCTTCTGCTTTCTTTATTTTCCATCATCTTAATCTTTACCAGTTTGATTGGAATCGTAGGGTATTTATCACTTGATTTTGCAGCTGAATTGATTAAGGAATTGTTTTCCGGTGTAACGGTTTTTTCATCCCGGTTGTTTTTCACGCAGTTTGCGCTGTTGGGTTTAACAGCTATATTTATACATTGGACCGCCATACTTGGTCTTGGTTCAAAGGGAATAAAACCTGTTTTGTGGCCGTCTTTTCTTGGGTCAGTTTTGTTGCTTGTCTTGAATGGATATTGCGTATTGGTCAATGGTTTTAAATGGATGGGCTACGAATTTTTCCGAGGGCAATCCATGGCGGATAATCGTGTGTTTCTGTTGACTGGTATTGCTTATTTTACCGTTGTTTTTTCAATGACAGCCATTACAGGGTCAATGATCTTTCAAAAAGGGGAGAAGAGTGAGACAAAGGAATAAGTATTTCTTATACATTCTTTCTGTTCTGTTGCTTGTTTTTTTATCAGGTTCTTTGGTTTTTTCTCAACAGAATGAAGAAGATCGGGTAGCTGTAGAAAATTACCTTGAAAATATGCCTGAGGAAGAATGGTCCAGGTACTATTTTTCCCAGGCCATACAAAGCTGGGGAGAAGCGGAATATGTAAGGGCTCGTGAAATGATTGAGAAGGCCTTTGAAAAGCCCGTTTACCCCAGAGACATTCCGAAATTTTGGTATTTCTTGGCAAAATTAAATATTGAAACGGGTAATACCAACGAAGCTGTTGAAAGTTTAAACAACGTTTTGTTGATTGAGCCTGATAGGACGGAGATCATCATTTTGCTAAAAGTATTGGATATGTTTGGCAAAATAGTATCTGACGAGAATCCGATCCTGGGTCTGGAATATATGTCAGAGATTCTTGGGTTTGTGGATACTTACGAATTCTTCTACAATCCTGTGGCTTCAGATGTTTACAATGGTGCAGTTTATATTTTAGATCGCGCCAATCAGTACATCTTTATTTCAAAATATGGTCAGAACAGTGCTATTGAACTTGAGATGGAAGCACCGTCCTCCATTGTGATCGATAAGATAACCGGGATGCTTTATTGCTCAGATTTGGAGAGTGGTAAGGTATTTGTCTTTGACCTGTTAAAAAATGAGATTGTAAATGAATTCACCGGCTTTAAAAGCCCATTTGTTCAGACAGTAGATCGTTTGGGCAATGTATACGTTTTGGACCCACCAAACAATCGAGTTGCTATATTAAGCAGTACCGGAAAGGTGATTAGGTATATTTACTTATCAAATGGTTACACCGTCAACATTGTCAACGACATTGATGTATCTTTTGACCGCATCATTATGCAGGATTTGTCTTCAAAAGCCTTTCGAATCATCAGAACCGATTCGTTTGAGGAAGAATTTCTTTTGCCATTCAAAGAGGATGCTTTGGCTGTAAGCTCTACAGTTGGACCTGACGGAGTGATCCTAACTGTTTGGGATGACGGTCTGTTTACCTCACATTCTATGGAAGAAGATGCAGACTATCAAATCATTGATACGACAAATATTGAGTTGACCGGTGTAAGTGATTTGGATTACAATTCACCTGTGTTAACCGTGACCGATTTTACCACCAATCGGGTCAGAATGTATACCATGGTTCAGGAGAAACCTATGGCTTTTGTGAATATTGATGCAGTTGAGGCAAATCTCAGTGAACTGGAGATACAGTTTCGAGCATTAGACAATTTGGGAAAGCGTTTCCAATTTGTCAGACCGTTTTTGAATGTCATCGATAGCGGTGGGTTTGTCCCGTATCAAATGGAGACCGTTCCCTCCACTGTAAACTTCATTGAGATTAAAGATGGAGAAGCCTTTTTTGAGGAAGGCTTTCAGCGATTGAAAAAGACCGAATATAACGTTGTTTTGTGGAAATATGACGGTTATGATTTTAATTTTGAGAATATCGCTCCAGCCATGTTTTCCAAAAATGTCAGTATTTTTGTGCTGAGTAACATCTCTGTACCCGAAAAAGTTAAAACATTGGCGAAACTCACCGGTGGTATTATGATTAATACGGAGATGGAAACCTTTTTAAGGGAGTATTTTAGAAATCTAAAAACGATTTTGACACCGAAAGTGACATATAATCTTTCTCTTCCGTTTGAAGGCATTAAAACCGTTAGTGTGTCATTGAGAATTGTCGGTTTAGATTATTCGGATTCAATTTATTATGCCATCTATATGATTCCGTATTTTACTCAAAGACTGGAGTGAAGTGATGGATTACAGAGATCAACTGGTTTCAACAAACCGATTAAAACAAGCAAATGAGATTTTAAAGCGCGGTAAAGTAAAAGACGCGCTGAGTTTATATGCCGATATCATCGAAGAGGATCCCGAAAACCCTCTTGTCTATTACAATATGGGTGTAGCCTTTGTAGAGCGTGAAGATTATGATTTAGCAAGACAGGTTTTCTCCCATTGTTTGAAATTAGGTTTGGAAAACAGCAGAATTTACATTGGTTTGGGAATTTGTTCACTGCATTTTTCTGAAAACAAAAAAGCTTTGGAGTATTTTGAACAAGTTCGGTCTACAGAACCCTCTTATAAAGAGGCATTAATAGGAAAAGCTTATGCCCACTTGAACAGAAATGATCCCTATAAGGCTATGGGCATTCTTGATGAATTGAAAAAGTTAAACATTTGGAATCAAGAATTGTCCTTAATGCAAAGAAAGGCAAAGTGGGTTCTTTATTCACAAAAAGAAAAAGATAAGGGTTGAAAAAGTTATGTAAGTAGAAAGAAGTAAATAATGATAATGATCAAACCACCAACCATCAGAAAAAGGAGCATACTGAGGAAGAAGTCACCGAAGCTGCTGCTCTTTTTTTCAGTGATGGTTTGATTCAATCCAGATTGAATCCTTCTGTGTTTACTCATTACTTCTGCCAGGGATATAGAATCACTTGTTGCTTCAGTTTTTAGAGACTTCAGTCTGTTTTTCATTTTATCGGGATCGTACATGAGCCGTATACTTCTTAATACGATTGATTTGGCAACAAGAGAAGAGCCAATTTGAACTTTGATCAAGACAAAATTTGTAGAAACAGAGGGCATGATCTCTTTGGATACGATGGTGGCTTCCAATGGAACGGTATTTTTGTTTTCAGCATCAAAATGTCCAGGAAATTCGTCAACGATTCTTCTTTGAGATTCTTCATCGGTAAAACCCAAAATCGTACAATAAATCATATCTCCGATATCGAATTGATCGATTGAAACTCCTTCCAAGGGGTCGACTATGGGGTATATCTCTGGGAGACTCATGATGTCGTCTCTTGTTTTCAACGAATTTAAGAAAGAATCGTTATCCACATCTCCTAAAAAGGAATTTGTTAATTCTTCATAAGTAGAAGTTTCAACGTTAAGTTCAAGATCTAAAGAACTAGTCCAATTCTTAAAAATCTCGTTGATTTCAAAACGAATGATATCCACTTCATTATTTTGTATGATCTTGGACATTCTTATAGCTAGACCTTCTCTGCCACCAAGTTTACTGATTTGGTTGTGCAGATAGCGCATAAATTCCCCGGTCATTTCGCTAACTTCTGCAGAATGACCGGCAATATCTACATAAAAACTGTTTAACGTTTCTCTAAAATTGGAGAGAGGCATATTAATATCCATTGCAATTTGACTTGAAAAACGACGCGGAAAACATATAAAACGGTATTCGATGGTTTCGTTGGTTTTTCCGAAGAAATAACCCAAAAAGGCTTCATCAGTTGCCTTGCTTTCCGCTTTTACTTTTAGTGAGAAGAAATCAAAAAACATTCATGACCCCTTTTATTGACAAAGACTTTTTAAAGCCTGATTTAAATGCGTGTTTTGCCTATCGGACACATCGTCCACTTTGGACCTGCCAATCATCAGTGCTCTCATGAGTAACGCCACTATGGATGACACAATTCTTTCCTATTATAGCATTTTCAGGGACCTTTGCTTGATACCCGATCACACTAATTTGGGAGTTGTAAACACTGGGATTCTCTTCGTTTTCTGCAAAATCTCCTACACCGATCTTTGTTCCGGAGCCGATTTCGGTATCCTCAGCGATAACGGCATTGGATATTTCAACACCATCGCCGATTTTTACTCCTGTTAGGATTATGGAGTCCTTGATAATCGATCCTTTCCCCACTTGCACACCTTGGAAAAGGATAGATTTGTTCAGTACCCCGTGTATTTCACAACCTTCACTCACCAAACTGTTGGTACACACAGCATCTTTACCGAAAAATGCAGGAGGCATCTCTTCGGTGCGGGTGTAAAATCTCCATGAATCGTTGTATAAGTTTAATTGAGGAATGGATTGAATCAATTCCAGATTGGATTCCCAATAAGAATAAATGGTTCCCACATCCCGCCAATGACCTTCATATTCAAAGGCATAAAGATCATCCTTATCCTCTACCATCTTTGGAATGATGTCTTTTCCGAAATCGTGACTGGAGGATTCATCCTTTGCGTCCTGGATGAGGGCTTCCCGAAGATAATCCCAGTTGAAGATGTAAATACCCAGAGAGGCCAAGGTACTTTTGGCGTGTTGGGGTTTTTCCTGGAATTCAACAATCCGTTTTGAGATGTCTGTGACCATGATACCAAAACGGTAAGTTTCGTTCAATGGAACGTTCATGCAGGCGCAACTGGCCTTGGCATGCTTTGAAATATGAAAGGTGAGCATATCCATATAATCCATTCCGTAGATGTGGTCTCCTGAAAGGACCAATACGTATTTGGGGTTTGTTTTATCCAAATAATCCAAGTTTTCGTATAGGGCATCAGCGGTTCCCTTAAACCAGGCTTTCCCACTTTCGTAAGTATAGGGTTGTAAGACAGTGACTCCGCCTCCCTTTCTGTCCAAATCCCAGGGTCGACCGATACCGATATGGGCGTTGAGTTTGTGAGGTTTATACTGGGTCAGCACACCTACTTTATATATTCCAGAATTGACACAATTACTTAAAGCAAAATCGATAATTCTGTATTTTCCGCCAAAGGGTACTGCAGGTTTTGCGATATCTTCAGTCAGCACACCCAATCTTGTTCCCTGTCCTCCGGCTAACACCATGGCAACGATAGATGACTGCATCTTAGTCCCCCCTTTTAAATGACGCTTCCCTTTTCAAATACGAGAAGGTCGTCTTTTCTGCCGATTAATCTTTTCTCTGTCCGAATGTTGCACTCCTTGTCAAAGATGGAATATTTGACGTGTGCACCTTCTTCGATAACCGTGTCCTGCATGATAATGGAATTCTCCACCACAGCACCGGCCTTTATCTGAACACCTCTTGAAACAATGGAATTAATAACCCTGCCGCTGATTATACATCCGTCCGAAACGATGGAGTTTTCAACGTGGGCTGTTCCGGTGCATTTAGGAGAGGGTAAATCTTTTAATTTAGTATGAACAGTGTTTCCGGTGTAAAAAAGCTGTTGACGAATTTCATCTTTGAGTAAATCCATATTTATTTTGAAATATTCGTCAACACCTTTTTTAGTGTTTCTCCAGTATCCATCAAACTTGTAAGCGTAAAAGCGTAACTTGTTCAAGTTTGGAATCAAAACATCCAACAGGATGTCGTAGCCTTCAGATTGTGGAATAGTATTGTATAGCAAGTCCATCAAAAGATGTTTATTCAGGAAATAAATCCCCAAAAAGGCTTTATTTGAAACATTCTCAGACGGTTTCTCAACAAACTGAGTTACCCTGCCCTCATCATCCGTTTCAATCTGTCCGTACTCTGAGAGGTTATAACTGTCATCTAACTCCTTATACAGTAAAGTGACATCAGCGCCTTTGGAAAAATGATAATTAAACATATCCGAGTAATCTAAGGAGTAAATATGATCTCCGGAAGCCATCAGGACATAATCTTCATCACTTCTTCTCAGGAAGGTCATATTTTGATGAATGGCATCACCCGTTCCACGGTACCAATATTTGTTGTTAATGGCCATATAAGGTTGTAAAAGGGCTAAACCACCGTGTTTTCTGTCCAGATCCCATTCTTTCCCGGAACCAAGATGATCTATAAGACTTCTGGGGCTGTATTGGGTCAATACACCCACACGCCGAATATCTGATGCAACCATGTTCGACATGGTAAAATCTATTATTCTGTATTTTCCGGCTACCGGTAAAGCGGCACTTGCCCTTTTTGTAGTGAGTAATCCAAGGTTTTCCCCACGGCCGCCGGCAAATATTAGGCCTAATACCTTCATATTGATTTATCCCCCTTTTTGAGAGTTTTTGTGAACGTTGTTTATTATACCATGAAACTTCATCTGCCATTTTACAACGAAAACGGGTTCAAGATCTTTCGAATCCAAGAGGCATTCAACACTGAATCTTTGATGGAAATGACCTGCTGTTCTTTTCCCAAGACCACATTTGCAAAGTGAGTGGTCTCCAGCATGTAATTGTCAGGGGATTCTATGGTGTATTCTGATGTTTCTTTTCCCCTTTGAATGTAATACTTCAAAGAACCTATTTCGTTGAATGTCAGGGGTGTGATAAGGGAGCCTTCTGAACCGTGGATATGGCAACGTTGATTGAACTGTTCTGTGAACCCCACGTGGAATGTGGCGTGGAACTCGTTATCGAAGTTCATCATGACCGTTGTGGACTCATCCACGCCGTATTTAGTCCTTTTAACGAAGGATTTGACTTCTGTGGGTTCTTTTCCGGCTAAATGTCGTATCAGATGTAAGGTATAGCATCCCAGGTCGTACATGGCACCGCCACCAAGGGATTTGGACCATCGGATGTCGTTCTCTCTGGGGGTCAAGTCAAAGGTAAAGGTCATGTCCA
Source organism: Thermotogota bacterium (assembly GCA_034659095.1). Classification (GTDB taxonomy): domain Bacteria; phylum Thermotogota; class Thermotogae; order MWEM01; family MWEM01; genus JASUTC01. The sequence continues at coordinate 59,413 of JAYEGQ010000036.1, read as the reverse complement.
TGGCTTTGATGGCTCCCAATCTTCCTTTATCAATGATCTCTTTCATCTTTTTGATCAGCGGGTTGTGTATGTAGGCAAAGGCCTCCATTAGAATCTTTTTATTGTTAAAGGCACAGTTGAACATGCTCTCCGCTTCAAATTCATCCAAGGCGATGGGTTTTTCACACAAGACGTTTTTTCCGTTCTCCAACGCCTTTATCACCCATTCCATATGAAGGGCGTTGGGTAGCGGGATATAGACTGCCTGTACATTGTCATCCTCAAGGAGTTCTTCGTATGAGTAGTAAACCCTTTGAGGGTGGAAGTTGCTGTTGAATTCATCCACCTTTTCTCGTTTTCTTCCTGCGATGGCGTACAATTCACCATTTTCCGATGACTGAATACCGGGAATCAGGGCTTTTCTCGCTATGTTGGCCGTTCCGAGGATTCCCCATTTAATTTGTTCAGACATATTTTTCCCTCCTTTTTTTTTAAAAAAATCCTGTCCCCTCTTACTTATGTGATATAATCTCAAGGTCAGTGTGCTTATAACCTGTTTAATCGACTCTAAAAGGTGATATGAAATGAAAAGAAAATATTTGTTATTGATAATATTAGTTTTACTGATTTTTATCCTCAGTTCTTGTTCGTTTATTCAAGGGAATCTCGAATATATTGATTCTACTGAGGATGTTGTTAATACCGTTTACACACTTTCTATTGTGGGGGTGGTGCTCTTTCTTTGGGGGAGAGAGTTCTGAGTGATTTTCTTGTTATTTATTTCGTTCTGTATAAACGGTCTCCCGCGTCTCCCAAACCTGGGACGATGTAGTCTTTCTCGTTAAGTCTTTCATCCACCGATGCAGTGTAGATTTTGATTACCGGATGAGCGGTTGTTATCTCATCGATTCCTTCCGGCGCAGAAAGAAGGGACAGAAAGTAGATGTTCTTTTCTGAAATCCCCTGATTCATCAAAATTTCGATACTTTTAATAGCTGAGTGGCCTGTAGCAAGCATGGGATCCAATAAAAACAGGTCTTTATCTTTTAATTCCGGCATCTTGGCGTAGTATTCAACCGGGCGATGAGTTTTCGGATCTCGATAAACACCGATATAACCCACGGAGGCATTTGGCAATAGGGTGAGTACGGCATCAAACATGCCCAATCCAGCTCTCAGAATGGGGACGATGACTACGTCTTTATCGCTAATAATTTCACCTTTGGTTTTCCCGATGGGTGTTTCAACTTCCCTGGGGGTGGTTTTTAGGTTCGCGGTGGCCTCATAGGCCAGCAATAGTGTTAATTCCCTCAACAATTCCCTGAATTCTTTGGGACCTGTTTGAATGTCACGCATTAAAGTCAATTTGTGTTGTACGAGAGGATGCTCTACACAGGTGAGCTGTTCCCATTTTCCATAAGCCAAATTAAAAACCTCCTTCGATATTTTCCCTTTTTAATATTCTCTGAATGGCTATCTCATCCATCTCTTTTCGCTCGATTAGTTCCTGTTCAATGTTAAATTCCGTCTTTTTCTTTTCTTTCAATTTATCCAGCGTCTTACATTCCTTATCAATGGCGATGTACTTTCTCTTTTCCTCTTCAAGCCGTTTTTCCAACTGTTTCAGTTTACTTTTATGCTGTTCAAGCACAATGTATTCATAATCGATATAGTTTTCCCAGGAAACACAGTCTCTGGCAGAAATCTGTCCTCCTTGCATGAGAAAAGAAAAGCGGTTTTCCTGTTGGACAATATGTTGCTGGAAATCCACGATTTCTGTTTCCTTGTTATCACGATTAATCTGGGCCTTGTGAACGGTCATCTTTTGCTGGTTCAAACGTTTTAAAAAGATACTCAGGACCCTGTCAAGGCGAAATTTGAATCTTTTCACACGAGAACATCTCCTATGAACTTGAACAATTCGTTCAGGCCTTTACGCTTTGTACACGAAACAGGAAAGATATTGAAATCTCCGTATGGTTGAGACAGCGCTTTGGTTTGTTGAATGGACAGATCCAGTTTTTGAGACGAGATTTTATCCGTTTTGGTCAAAACAACCGCGATGGGGACATGAAATTCAAGAATCCATTGGAAGAAAATATCGTCCGCTTTTATCATTGAATGTCTGGAATCGATAAGGACAAACAGCATTTCAAGCCCCTCCGCTTCAGAAAAAAAGGCGTTCATCAATGTATTCCATTTTCTGATTTCCTCTTGTGAGCGCCTGGCATAGCCGTATCCAGGAAGATCGACGAAATAATCTTTGTCGTTGATGAGATAAAAGTTAATGGAACGAGTCTTTCCGGGTGTTGAGCTGACTTTCGCCATCTTTCTGTTAAAGAGTACGTTCATCAGTGATGATTTCCCCACGTTTGAACGGCCCACAAAGGCGATAGATTTTCTGAAATCCATATCTTTCGGCAGTTGCTTTGGTAAATAGGCAGTATTCAGCAATTCAATGTTTTTTATCTTGTACACCGTTTATCAGCCCTTCAACGCAATCTGTAATACCTCATCAACGTTCTCGACAAAGTGGAACGTGATCTTTTCGCGGATTTCCTTTGGGATCTTATGCAAATCCTTTTCGTTTGCCGCTGGAAGGATCACTTCATGAATGCCGATCCGATAGGCCGCCAACACCTTTTCTTTCACGCCACCGATGGGAAAGACTTTTCCCCTGAGACTGATTTCACCGGTCATGGCCAGGTCGTTTCTCACCGGTTTGTTTTTCAAACAGGAGATGATGGATGTAATCAGCGTCACACCAGCGGAAGGCCCGTCCTTTGGAACAGCTCCCTCAGGAACATGCAGGTGAATATCGTGTTTTTCAAAGAACTCTTCATCGCAGTCTTTTTGACATCTGACCTGAGCCAGAGAAAGGGCGATCTGTGCGGATTCTTTCATCACATCTCCTAACTGACCTGTCATGTGAATGTGACCCTTTCCGGGTTGGAATAACGCCTCGACCTGTAAAACGGTACCGCCAACAGCTGTCCATGCAAGTCCTGTGGTTATTCCGATTTCGGGTTTTTTTAACCGTTCATCTTCCAGAAACTTGGGTGGTCCCAGAAGCTCTTCAACATCCTTTTTTCTTATCTTTTTATAATCCGAATCGTTTTCAAGCAAGTTCAATGCCGTCTTTCTCACTACAGATGCCAATTCACGTTTGAGACTTCTCACACCGGCCTCTCTGGTATAACCGTCTATAATTTGATTCAGGGCATACACTGTGATGTTGACCTTATCTGACATGTTGTGTTCTTCCAGGATTTCAGGAATCAGATAACCCGTGGCAATCTTTTCCTTTTCGACCTTTGTATAACCGGAAATCTCAATCACTTCCATTCGATCACGCAAGGCGTCAGGAATGGTGTAAAGGACGTTGGCTGTGGTTATAAAGATGACCTTTGACAAGTCAAATTCTACTTCCAAATAATGATCCGTGAAAGTCTTGTTTTGTTCCGGGTCCAAGACTTCCAACAAAGCTGCTGCCGGATCACCTTGAAAACTTTGGCCTAGTTTGTCAATTTCGTCCAACAAAATCAACGGATTTTTAACCCCGGCTTCACGGATTAACTGAATGATTCGGCCGGGAAGGGCACCTACATATGTTCTTCTATGACCTCTAATCTCAGCTTCATCACGCATACCCCCTAAGGACATCCGAACGAATTTTCTATTCATGGCCTTTGCTAGAGACTTTCCAAGAGATGTTTTCCCCACTCCAGGAGGGCCCACGAGACAAAGAATAGGCGCTTTCAGACCTTTTGAGAATGAACGGGCTGCTAAATATTCAAGAATTCGCTTTTTAACCTCCTCCAAACCGTAATGATCAGTATCCAGAACAGCTCGAGCCTTTTTGATGTCGATGATATCTTCGGATTCACTGTTCCAAGGCATATCTACCAGCCAGTCTATGTATGAACGAATCACGGTGGATTCCGCTGAAAAAGTGGGTGATTTTTCCAACCTTTCCAACTGTTTCAGGGCCTTTTCTTCAACTTCGGGAGGTAATTCAACGGCTTCTATCTTTTCTTTCAGTTCTAAAATCTCCGGGTCACCGGTGCCGTCTAATTCCTCTTTGATGGTTTTCATTTTTTCTCTGAGATAATATTCCTTCTGATTCTGTTCCAGTTTACCCTTGACCTTTTTCTCAAGATCTTCCTCTATTTTCAGCAATTCGTTTTCGCGTAATAAGATTTCCAAGAGTAACTCCAAGCGATTTTTCGGATGAACGATTTCCAGCAAAATCTGTTTTTCCTCCAGTTTAAGAGGGAGTATAGAAGCCACCAAATCGGCAAATTTATCAGCATCTTCAGTACCTTCTAAAGCCTGTAAAGCCTCGTTGGGTATTCTTCTGGTGTATTGGAAAAATTTTCTGGCTTCGTCTTTCACTTTTCGGATAAGGACTTCTAATGCTTTTGTATTTCGGTATTTAACTTCAAGAATTTCAACTTTTGCAGAAAGAGACTCCCCATCTTGTAATCCATCTACAATCTTTCCTCGGACCACTCCTTCTACTAATACTTTAAAGGAATTATCCGGAAGTTTCATCAATTGCATGATTCTTGCCACAACTCCGTGTGTGTATAAATCAACTTCTTTGGGTTCATTTTCCTGTATATCCTTTTGAGAGCAGAGAAACAGGAATCGGTTTTTCTTTTCAATGGACTCTTCCAGTGAATTCAAGGATTTTTCCCTGCCGATGTAAAAAGGAATAACAGATCCCGGGTAAACCAGCATATTCGTGCGCATGGGTATAACGGGAAGGGTTTCGGGAATATCTTCAGATCCTTTTCCTTCACTGGCAAAATCCTCCAATGCTTTAAATTTAGCCATATTGTACCTCCATTTTTTTATCAATTCGTTGTTTTAATTATACGCTAAAAAGGTTCAAAATGAAAAAAACTTATAACAAATTGCTACGCATTTGCGCATTAATTATAGCTTAAAAAACTCACTTTCCCTTTCTTTATTTCAATTCAACATCCGCATTCAAACCCCTGAGTTTTTCAATAATCCGGTCATAACCTCTGAAGATGTGATCCACTTCCTGGATGACCGTTTCCCCTTTGGCGGCAAGACCTGCCAGTATAAGGGCGGCAGCGCATCTGAGGTCGGTGGCGAATACCGGGGCGCCTTGGAGTTCTTTTTGACCGTTAATGATGATGTTTTGGTTTCTCGCGTAGGCATGTGCTCCCAGTCTTCTCAACTCTTCGGCATGTGAATTTCTTTCGGGAAAAACCCGGTCGTTGACGATTGAACGGCCCTCTGAGAGGGTTAAAAGGGTTGTCATTTGAGGTTGCATGTCCGTTGGGAAATACGGGTAAATGTCCGCACGGATATACGTTCCTTTAAGGGATTCTTGTCTTTCGCTGGTTGATACACAGTCTTCGTTGATCTGAATCGGTGCGTTAATCTTTAACAGCTCCTGTGTGAGGGCGTGGTTATGCTCAGGAATATAGCCGTTGACGGTAATGGCGCTGTTGGTGATCAATCCTGCAAAAAGGTATGTGCCCGCTTCCATCCGATCGGGAATGACTTCAAATTCTATACCGTTGAGTTTCTCAACACCTTCGATCTTTAAAGTTGATGTATCTTTTCCTGTAATCATTGCTCCCATCTGTGTCAGGAAGTCGATGAGTTGCCCGATTTCAGGTTCCTTGGCGGCGTTGTTGATAACCGTTGTTGTTCCTACAAGTTTGACAGCTGCAGTAAGAATTTGTTCAGTAGCACCTACTGATGGGAAAGGCAGATCCACTATAACGGATTGAGGTTTTTCCTTTCGCTGTGTGAAAACAACACCGTGTTCAATACGATTTTCAAACCCCAGTTTGTTCAACCCCATCAAGTGTAAATCTACTGGTCTTGGTCCAATGGAACAGCCTCCGGGAAGTGGAACACCCGCCTCGTTGTGGATAACTGATAAGGGTCCAAGGATATTGAACGAGGCCCTCATTTTCCGGATTAGATGATAGGGGACGGAATTATTGCACGTGGAATGTGCCTTTATTTCAATTTTTCCGTTTTCAAAAGTTGTTTCAATATTGAGAGATGAAAGAATCTCCAACATGGTTCTCACATCTTCCAAATCGGGAACTCGTTTAATCAGTATTCTCTCATTGGTTAACAGACTGGCTGCAAGAATAGGCAGGACGGCATTTTTTGATCCGCTGACCTCTATCTCACCATTAAGCTTTTTTCCCCCTCTGATGATCATTTCAGACATAATGTACCCCCCCCAGGGATATTATCCCAGATCGATTACAGTGACACCTGTTCCCCCTTCTTTAGGTTTGCCAATTCTAAAGGATGAAATCCTGGGATCGTGGTTCAAATAATCCCATATTCCCTCGGCTAACCTTCCGGTCCCCTTTCCGTGTACAACATAAGCGATCTTTTGGTTTTTTACCATCATATTTTCCAAAAAGGCGTTCAGTTTTTCAACACCTTCCTCAACTGTGTGACCTCGAATATCTAATCGATGTGATGAATAGCTACCTGTTTGTGTTTGCCTTGATACTTGCGAATTCATCAATCCGTAAAAAGCGTATTTTTCTTCCCGTTTTTGATCGGGAATGTCATCCTTTTGAGCCCAAATCAAGTTCATTGGGTTGACCTCAACTTTCAGCGGCCCGTTTTGAACGATGACTTTTCCGTCATGCTTGTCAACCACTTCAAGGGCAACTTCTGTTCCCTTTATCTTAACCCGGTCTCCAGACTGTATCTTATCATATTCTACTTTTTCCTCTGTTTTATCGGCTTGTGCCAACTTTGACTTCAGTTGTTTTAACTTGCTTTTTTTCAGATGATCCAGTTTCTGATTGACTTGTTTGGCCTCATCTAAAGAACTGTGTTTCGTTTTTTTGACCTTGTTGACAGCACTTTCCGCCTCTTTTTTTAACTCGGTCAGAAATACATCCAGCTCATCGATATCTTCCATGAAACCTTCGATCTTTTTCTTCCGAAGTTTTTCAAGTTTTTCCTGCATCAGTGTTTCCTGTGACTCAAGATTCTTGCGCAATTGAGTAGCCTTCGATTTTTCTTCTTCCAATACCTTCTTTTCATCGTGAAGGGTGTTTAGGATTTCATCTACATTGGCATATTCTTTCGTCTTAAATTTTTCAGCGCTTTCCAACACTTCATTTGGAACTCCCAGGTGCTTTGCGATTTCAAATGCGTTGGAACTCCCAGCCAACCCAACTCTCAGGTTGTAGGTAGGGGAAAGCGTTTCCACATCAAAACTGACGGAGGCGTTGATCAGCTCTTTCCTTCCAAAACAGTATAACTTGAGAGGCGACAGATGGGATGTAACAACGATCATAGCCTTTTTCTCCAACAGGACTTCCAGTAGTCCCAAGGCAAGTGCTGCTCCTTCTACCGGATCGGTTCCCGCACCCAATTCATCCAAGAGCACCAGAGTTTTTTCGTTGGCACATTTAACGATTTCAGTGATGTTTCTTAAATGCCCTGAGAATGTACTCAGGGACTGTTCGATGGATTGTTCATCACCGATATCGGCCATGATGTGATCGTAAAAACCTATCTTGCTGCCTTTATCCGCCAATATGGGAATTCCGCATAATCCCATCAAATGGGACAGCCCGATGGTTTTTAACGTAACGGTTTTCCCGCCGGTATTGGGTCCGGTGATCACGATGCCCCTTTTTCCGTTCCCCAACGATACGGTTATGGGAACGCAGATGTCTGCTGCTATTAACGGATGTCTGACATTTAGCAATGTAAAGTCTGCCTTTTCGGAGAGTTCGGGAACAACCCCCTTGTTTTTCACGGCAAACTTGGCCTTGGTCCAGAGTAAATCGAATTCCACCAGATTTACGTTGTTGTAGTCGAAGGTTTCGATGTTGTTGAGAATAAACATGGACAGTTCTCTCAGAATTCGGTTGATTTCCTCCCGTTCTTTGTCGTGAATCTCCTTGGACTTGTCGTTGAGTTCTACTAGTGCTTCGGGTTCCATGTAATAAGTGGCCCCTGAAGAGGAAGTGGAATGGATAATTCCCTTGATTCCGGAACGGCTGGTGTTTTTAACGGGTAACACATAACGGCCGTCCCGAAGAAAATAACTGGATTGTTGTAGATTGTTGGAAAAGCCCGAGGAAATATAAGCGTCTAATTTGTTCTTCAGGTTGTTGAGGATTCGTCGTTTTTCCACACGAATTTCTTTCAGTTTGGGAGAAGCGGAATCTTTGATCTCTCCCATTTGATCCACGGCATTTTCAACTTTTTTGGTAATTGCCGGGAATCCGGAAAGACCGTCAACGAGGAATTTGATCAGGGGATAGGGTTCCTCCAGTTCTTCAAACCAGTCAATAAGAGTTTGAATTCCCAAAACCGTGTTTTTAATCTTCAACAGATCCAACGGTTCCAATACATCCCCTGTTCTTACCTGCTCGATCTCATCTCGCACATCGAAAATGCCCCCCACGGGGGGTTCACCTTCCTGGAACATGAGATGCAGCATTTCGCGGGTCTTTTTCAACTCTTCTATTGGATTTTCAACGGGTTTTAGATGAAGGGCTTCCGTTCGTCCATAATTGGAAAAGGCGTATTCCTTCAGGTTATTTAAAACTTTTTGAAATTCCAGTTTTGTTTGTGAAAAGGCCTCCATTAACATTCATTTCCTTTTAAAAATCTATTTTCTCAACAACGTCTTTTAAGTCTTCTTCCATTACATGTAAATAATTCTGGGTTGTAGAAAGACTTTTGTGGTTCATTAGTTCTTTTATTTTATACAACGAAACGTCTTTACTCATCAATGCAGTGGCAAAGGTGTGTCTAAGCACATGAGGTCCCATTTTCCTTTTATCCAAACCGCACATTTCCAAATATTTTTTCACCATTCGGTAAACAGCTGTTCGATCCATTGGTTTTTTCCGATAGGTTAAAAAGATAAAGTCAGAATCAGCCTGAATTTTCCTTCTTTCGTGTAAATAATCTTCAAAGAGCAGTGAAATCTTCTGATTGATGTAGACGTAATCCATCTCTTGTCCCTTTCTCATGACTTCCAGGGAATACCTACCGGTCCGGTCTTTGGTTTCACAACCCAATTGCATGGATGTGATTTCACTCACACGCATACCGGTTCCCAAGAGCAGACTGCCAATCATCTTATCCCTTAAGCCTACAAAACCCCTGGCCTGCTCTGTGATAGTTTGCATCAGCAGATGATACTCTTCTTCGTTAAGGAAGACAGGGTTCTTTCGTCTTAGTTTAATTGATTTTACATCTTTAGCTGGGTTTTTCGTTACAATGCCCCTTGAATGCAGGTAATTAAAAAAGGACTTAATGGAAGAAAGGGTTCGATTCTTTGTACGCTCATTCACATCTTTACTGAAGACATAGTCTTCAATATCCACAAGTGTTAATTCTTCAAATTCAAGTGATTCATGCTCAATGAAATCGTAGAATTTATTCAATTCCCGATTGTATTCTTTGATAGTTGCAGGTGAATAGTGTTGTAATTTCATCCACCTGGAAAATCTTTCCAAGTTTTTTCTCATGATTGACCCCCAATAAAAACCAAATGTCGATAAACATTACAGTGCCCTTTTTCGTACGAAAAAAGGAAAAGGTGTTTCTTTTAATCCCCACAGATAAAAAAATGCCAAAATCGGCTACTGATTGACGGTAAATCTTACCGGCGCTTTCAAACAGAATCAACCGAATCTGTTCTGAAAACTCATTGTATCGCCAATAAAGGCTGTCGTATTCCCGCCGTCCCAGTGTGTCGTAAAAGGTTGTTACTGTGTTAAAATCACTTTCGTTTTCTCTCAAATACAATGAAAACAATGTTGGTGCTTTTGAAAAGACGATGTCCCGCCATAAAGGCCCCCATTGGGACTTGTCGTATTTCAACAGTTCAAAGCTCAGTGATGTGATATCTTTTACCTTTTTCAATGGTTGTTCTCGTTTTCTCCTTCGTCATCTTCTTTACCCAGGTATTGTTTCAGATCGTTTATGTTGAAATTATTGATAAAGGATCGGAACTCTTGTTTTTCTCTGTCTTCTTCAACGTTTCTGCCCGAAGTGATGGAACCGCTCATGCCCGCTTCAAGCAGTACTTCACTGGTGACAAATACTGGCAAATCTAACTTATTGGCAATGACCAAGCAATCCGAGGGGCGGGCATCCAATTCGATATACCGCTCCATCCTTTCTTTGTTTTGATCAGACGGGACTCTTTTAATTACCAGATTTGCCAAAAAGGTGCCGTTTTTAATGGAATGAATGACCACATGTTCAAAAATACCTCCCATGGTTTCCACTGCAGATATTAGAAGATCGTGGGTCATGGGTCTGATTAGGTGGAAATTTTCTATGGACATAGCTAAAGCCCATGCCTCACATGCCCCAATCCACAAATAGACCTTTTTGTCGGTTCCCTCCACATTTAACTCAAGAACCGGTGTGTTGTTGTTTTTGTCCATGAGCAATTTTCCGATTGTTGCCTTTTTCATATTTTCACCACCATCTTCAGCTCCGTTTAAAGAAGGTATCTAATTGTGAAAACGGGAGCCTGTATTTCACCGGTCTGCCATGGGGACAGGAAAAAACATCGTAAACTTTCATTTCTTTTAACAGGTCTTCAGCCTGAGCGATGGTAATAAAATCACCCGTGCGGAAGGCGTTATGACAGGCGATGGTTGCATAAATGTTGTCGTAGACTTCACTTTCCTTTTCCAATTCGGTCAATCTGAATTCGTCGATGATCTCTTTAAAGACTTGAGGAGCATCCTGTTGTCGAATCAAATGTGGTATTCCCTTGATATGTACATTTTCCTTGGTCAGTTCGTAATCAAATCCAAGTTGGGCAAAAGATGAACGTTTGTCCTCAAGGATTTGGAAAGATGCCAAATCGATTTCCACCGGTACGGGTTGAAGCAATTGTTGAATCTGCAACTTTTTTTCACGGTTTTTAATCTTTTCATAGAGAACTCTTTCATGAGCTGCGTGAAAATCGATGAATTGCAATCCGATTTCATCCTCCAGGATGATGTAACGCTTATTGGCAATGCCAATGATCTTATCGGCTGAAAAAACCTGTTGTTTAAAGGTTTCAGACTGTCTTTTATAATGAAGCTGGTTGATGATCGGTTCGGTTTGAGCAAATGAACTCGGTCTTCTTAATGGTTGAGATGCAGAATAGGACTGTCTTTTGGTGTCGTTTACATAGTCTGTTTCTTTGTAGGCGCTAATATTGTGTTTTTCTTTTGTTTTGACCGGGTATCTTTGTTTTGCCTGTTTTAAATTGGAAAAGTCCTCTCTGATTTGCATGGAGTGATCTGAAAAAGTGCTTTTTAAGGCGTTTTTTATCAGACTGTATATGACTCCGCTTTGAGAATATTTGACTTCCAACTTTTGCGGGTGGACATTGATATCCACTTCCGATTTTGGAACATTCATAAACAACACAGCCAAGGGATATCTGCCTTTACCCAGTATGGGGGTAAAAAAATCCCTTACTGCTGCGTAGACGATGGGATCTTTGACATATCGGTTGTTAACAAATGCTGTTATCCCAGTCATATTAGGTCTGCTGTGTTGAGGTGAGGTGACGGCACCTTGTACACAGAAGTTACCCTGTTGATGGTCTACCTTCAAAAGTTCTGCAGGATCATCGACTTTGAGAACTCTTTGAATCCGGTTGTTCAGTGATTCTTTGGCGCTTTGGAAAACAACGTTCCCATCTCTGATAAATTCCAAAGCTACATCCGGGCGTGCCAACAGAAATTTTTCCAGGACTTCCATCACGTATCTTGACTCAGAAGAAGAGGTCTTTAAAAATTTCCTTCTCGCTGGTACGTTATAAAAGAGATTTCTCACCTCTATGGTGGTACCGGTGTTCATGGGCATTCTTTTCTCTTCCATCAGATGGCCACCTCTGAAAAACAAGGATGTTCCCACATCTTCCTCGTTTGCTTTAGAAGAAATATAAAACTCGGACACCGATGCAATGGATGAAAGGGCCTCACCCCTGAAACCAAATGTACCTAAGTCCAGAATATCATCCCATTGTTGAATTTTGCTTGTGGCATGGGGATGAACGGCTAAACTGATTTCCTCTGCCGGTATGCCGGAGCCGTTATCGATGACCTTAATAGCGTCCTTACCCCCGTTTTTGATTTCAAGCTTAACGGAAGAAGCACCGGAATCCAGGGAGTTTTCAACCAATTCCTTGACCACTGAACCGGCGGAAGTCACCACTTCGCCTGCCGCTATTTTCATGTATATTTCCTGAGGCAGCTTCCTTATTGTCACTCAGACCTCACCTCTTCAAGGCAACTGAAAACGCCAGTATACCTACCGATACTGACAGATTCAGTGAATCCATTTCCCGCTTCATGGGAATTCTGACTGTCACATCACATTTTTCCTTTACCAGCCGCCGAATCCCCTTGCCTTCGTTGCCAAATACCAAAACAGTCTTTTTGTCCCATTCCACTTGAGGGTAATCCTGTCCATCCATATCCGCAGAATACACCCAAAAACCTGCAGATTTTACGTTATCCAGAAATCGGGCCACGTTCACAGTTTGGATGATGGGCATATGAAAAACCAGCCCTGTGGATACTTTAATAACCGTGGGGTTGACTTGAGCAGAGTTATCCTTTGTGATTACAACGGCATCAGCGCCTGCACCGTATGCCGTTCGAATGATCGCGCCAAAATTCTGAGGATCGTTGATTTGATCCAATACGATGATAAATCCCTCATGTGGCTCAGCATTTTGTGTGATATATTTGTCTTCGGGTAAGTAACCGTATTCACCAATATCTGCAAACACACCTTGATGATTGACTCTTTCCCCAAGGAGTTTATCTAAGGCTTTTGAAGGAACCAACGAAAAATGCAAACCTTTTGACTTTAACTCGGCCTTCAGATTTTCAATTGTGCCCCCAGCATCTTTGGATATAAAAATATTTTTAATAGAATCACACTTGTCACTCATGAGTAATTCTTTAATGACATTTCTTCCGAAAACTTTCAAGATATTCCCCCCTAAACGCTGGTTATATTATAACACTTATTGGGCGAGAGAATTAAATGAATGAATTTTGTGTATAATATACCGAAAAAGGAGATGATTCGAATGCGGAATTTTAATGTGGATATTCATTACGATCTGATGATGTTTGTTGAAGAACAACGGAGAAAGGGAAGGGAAAACGTGATAAAGGAAGATCATATTCCGGGATTTCGAGAAGGGAATTTTCGGTTAATTGTCTCCTCCCTTTACATAGACGATATTTTTTTACCGGAGATGGCCTTGAGAAAGTGCCTGGATCAAATTAGCGGATTGTATCAGGAGATAAAAGAAAGTGGCAACGAGTTAAAACTGTGTAGAACGTATGCCGATATTGAAGCGTTGAAAGAAACGGATCAAATTGGTATCATATTGGCCTTTGAAGGGGTAGAACCCCTTTACAACGATCTCGATTTATTGGATATATTCTACGAATTGGGAGTTCGAATCATGGGGATTAACTGGTCTAGAAGAAACTATGCCGCTGACGGGAGTTTCTTTGCCGCCAAAAGGGAGGGTAAAAAAGGCGGACTAACCCCATTCGGTGTAGAATTGGTTGAAAAAGCCCAGAAGCTTGGAATGATTCTTGATGTAAGTCATCTCAACGATGAGGGTTTTGACGATGTGGTTCATTTTACTGAGGGGCCATTCATTGCCACCCATTCCAATTCCAGATCATTAGTCCCAAGTATGCGCAATTTAACTGATGATCAAATTCGAACCATCGGCTCAAGAGGTGGTTTGATCGGTATTAACTCAGCTAACAATTTTGTTAGCAACGAGGATGAGACCTCCAATATCGCCGCCTATGTAGATCAGATTTTGAAGATAGGAGATTTAATCGGTATTGAACATGTTGCCCTTGGCTTCGATTTTTGTGATTTTAACATGAGTGATGATTTTAAAAAGCAGATGACGGTAAAGGGAAGGGCCTTTTTTAACGTTGTTCGTGGATACTCTGATGTGAAAAATGTGGAAAAGGAATTAATCAGACGTGGTGTCAGCCAAGAGGAAATCCGGAAGGTGTTTTCGGGAAATTTTTTAAACCTTATGAAGGAATATCGATAAAAAACCGCAACCCTTAAGGGCTGCGGGATAATGTCCGGTGTTAACCGGTTTTATATTAAGGCTTCTTCGGTGCTGGGGTCAAAGAGTCTCATCTTTTTCAAATCAAAGACAAGATTCATTTCAAGATCGGATTCTGCTCCGGTTTCTGGCAGTACGCTGGCTACGAAACGGCTTTCTCCAATAGGTGCATGGATGAGTGTTTCGCTTCCCAGTGGCTCTGTTACTTCGACTTTAATTTTCACAACATTTTCTCCTTCAATAGCGTTTTTGGAGAAAACCTTGTCGTAAATATTTTCAGGTCTGATACCGAATATGATTTCTTTATCGACAAATGGATCTACACTTTCAACGTAATCTTTGGGGACTATTACTCTAAAAGCACCCGTTTTTTCCTCAACCCAATGTCCTTTTTGATCTTTGATGATTTTACAATCTGCAAAATTCATGGGTGGTGTGCCTATAAAACCTGCAACAAATAGGTTTTTGGGATGATTGTAAATCGTATATGGATCGCCGACTTGTTGTATCAAGCCATCCCTCATGATAACAATCTTGTCCGCCATAGTCATGGCTTCGATTTGGTCATGGGTAACGTATGCGATGGTGGCGTCCAGTCTCTGATGCAATTTCTTCAACTCACTTCTCATTTGAACCCTGAGTTTTGCATCCAAGTTTGAAAGAGGTTCGTCAAACAAAAAGACCTTTGGGTCTCGAACGATGGCACGTCCCAGGGCAACCCTCTGTCTTTGTCCACCGGAAAGTTGTTTGGGTTTTCTATCCAGTAACGGTTCGATACTTAAAATTCCGGCTGCTCGTTTGACACTTTCTTCAATATCAGCTTTTGGGAATTTTCTCAACTTCAAACCAAAAGCCATGTTGTCGTAGACTGTCATATGAGGATAAAGGGCATAATTTTGGAAAACCATTGCGATATCTCTGTCTTTGGGTTCCACATCATTTACAACCCTGTCGTCTATCTTTATAGTACCCTTTGTAATTTCTTCCAATCCGGCGATCATCCTTAACGTAGTTGTTTTTCCACAACCGGATGGTCCGAGAAGAACAACAAATTCTCTGTCTTCAATGGTAAAATTATGATCTTTAACCGCTTCTACTTTTCCGTCATATACCTTCCATACATGTTCCAAATGTACTTGTGCCACTATCTACACCTCCTGATTATTGTCCTTTGAATCATCGATAAAAAAATCAAGATTCAATTCCTTTATCAGTTTCACATCTTCATCATCACTCATTTCCAACAAATACAAATCCTTCACTTTGGCGAGAAAATCCATCAGCTTCATATATCTGGAATAATCCATTACCACTGAAACCGGTTTACCATTTTTAGTCACAATGATTTCTCGATTTGCGCTTTCGTTGATTACGGCGGAGAATTTCTTCTTTGCATCGGCAAGACTGTAAAAATCAATTTCAGAAAATCTTCTCAAACCTCTCACCTCTTGACCATAATTATAGTCATATTTTTAAAAAAAATCAACCCCTGAAAGTTACGGTTTTGTAAAAATACGGGGTTTGGGGTTTAGGGTCTGGGGTCTGGATTAAAAAAGGGACCTACAATGATGGCAAGTCCCTACCAAAGTAGTGTTTTTGTACCGGAGGTGTCAGACCCTTAACCCTGTTTCACAGGATAACATAAAACAAAATCGTCACAAAATGACTGACACTGCCTCCAAGGACGAATAAATGCCAGATACCGTGGTGGAATGGGATCTTTCGGATGATGTAAAAAGGGGTTCCCAGGGTGTACAAGACACCTCCCAGAACCAACCAGAAAAGTCCAGCGGAAGGCAGGGATTCTGCCAGAGGGGCCATGGCGAAAACGATGATCCAACCCATGAAGATATAGATGAGTGTGGAGAAGATGACGAATTTGTTCACAAAAAAGATCTTGTAAACGATACCAACAAAGGTCAATCCCCAGACGATTCCGAAGATAGTCCATCCGATAGGCCCTCTCAAGCTAACAAGTGTAAAGGGGGTATATGTTCCGGCAATGAGGATGAAAATGGCCGAGTGATCCATGATTTCAAATACATCTTTAACCTTTCCTTTTGGAAAGGCGTGATACAGTGTTGAAGCAGTAAAGAGTGCCACCAAACTGATGCCGTAAATCACACCGCTGACAATTTTCCAGGCATCCCCTGTTTTTCCGGCAAATACCGAGATTAAGACCAATGCAGTGATGGCAAACAACACCCCTGATCCATGGGAGATACTGTTGAAAAGTTCTTCGTTTTTATCGAAGCGTTCCATGTTTTTCATAATGTCACCTCTTGGGAAAGTTCGCATGAGTATAACAAAAATTCCTTGAAAGTTCAATATCTATAACCTTTGCATTCATTTTTTGTTTTTTCAATTTCAAAGAGTAGTGTATAATTATACTGTAGAAAAGAGGTAATGATGATTTTTGAAAAAGGAATTGCAAAGATAAAGAGTTTTATGGAGGGCTTCAATGAACGAAAAGAGTATCAGGAGAGTTTATAAAAGATCTGCAATTGTTACATTCTTTTTAATTGCAGTTGTTGGCATTCTTTTAGGGATTTATTTTAATGAATTCAGGCAGAACGATAGGGTCAACAACTGTGCCAGCGATTCGGTTCGATTAATCAACAACATGGTCAGTTCTTTGAATCGAATTAACGTGATGTCTTTGGATTCAACGGAGGCATCTTTCGCTCAATTTTCTCAAAAAGATACCGTTCAGGAGGAATTAGCTTA
>JAYEGQ010000036.1:0-42476 GCA_034659095.1 Thermotogota bacterium | reverse complement strand
ATTCGGTTCGATTAATCAACAACATGGTCAGTTCTTTGAATCGAATTAACGTGATGTCTTTGGATTCAACGGAGGCATCTTTCGCTCAATTTTCTCAAAAAGATACCGTTCAGGAGGAATTAGCTTATTTTCAGGAAAAGGTCGATACCTTTCTCAATGAAACAACGATTATTGAAGCATTCACAACATATTGTTATCATTGGCAGAAAGTGTTATAATAAGATGATGGTATCTAAAACGTAAATATAAATAAATCTCAAGGAGGTGTTTTTATGAAAAAGATAGTTGCTTTAAGCGGTGTTATCGCCTTTTTGGCGGTTGTGTTGGTTTTCTCTGCATGTGCAACCATGAGTGCTTGGTGGTCAGGTCCATGGATTTGGGGTGCTACGATGTTGTGTTCAGAAGGACAGGAAGGACAGTTGGCTGCTTTTGATGAAAAAGGAGGAATTAACTTAAGTGGTTCCTCTCAAAATCCTAAAGGTGTACTAATCGGTGAGAATGGTGAAGAGCAGGTTATGACAGAAATAGACCTTGGTAAAAAGGGATACATTTCATTTGTAGTGAATGGAGAGGGAAAAGAAGGAGAATTTGATTTCGAAAAAGGCAGAATTGTAGAAAAATAATATCCCGGAGGTGTAAACAATGAAAAAGAGTTTAATGATCACTGCATTATTGGTACTCTTGGCAACAGTAAGTATGGCTTACACCATTGGGATTTGTGCAAATAATTGGACTGGGCATGTTTGCTGCGAGAAAGTGCATGGTGTTTATGTAGCTAGTACAGTTGACGGTTATGTTGCTGATGGTGTACTCACGAAAGGTGATGTCATCACTGAGGCAGTTGTTTTCCCAGCATACAAATGCCTTGGGAAATGCTGCCCGATAGATGAATGCTCCAACTGCTATGATCCATGTAATCCCTGTAAAACAACTACGGTTCCTCAGAGTTATTCTTTTACAGCTTGCTGTCCTTTAGAATCCCAATTATTTCAGTTTTGCTGTGTCAATTATTGCTATAAAAAGACTTGGAATCAGTTTGCTCTGAAAGATGCCTTGAATTGTCTTCAACCTGGACAGACGGTTGTTATGAGGATTTACCGATCAACAACTTGTCAATGGTATATGGGCGTTCTTACTTGGGATGGAAACACGTCTAATTTGTCACTTTATCCGTGTCAAACACAAAGTGCTCAATGTCAACCATGTAATCCTTGCCAGACAGGAGGGCCTTGTATAACAAGTGTGCAAGTGCAGGTTCAAAGTAATTGTAATCCACAGACATACACAATAGAAATCGTCATAAACTAATTTTTTAAATCAATTAAAAAAAGACGAGCTGTTTTTTAAGCCCGTCTTTTTTTATTTTAGAATCATTTTTCATTCATAAAAGGATATCGATAATTTTTAGGTGGTTCAAAATTCTCCTTTACACTTCTAACCGACATCCATCTTAATAAATTCATAGCACTTCCTGCTTTATCATTAGTACCTGATGCCCTTGACCCTCCAAATGGTTGTTGGCCAACAACTGATCCTGTTGGTTTGTCGTTGATGTAGAAATTTCCAGCGGCATGTTCAAGGACTTTTGCAGCTTTGATGATTATTTCCCTGTCTTTTGCAAAAATAGCACCCGTAAGGGCGTAAGGTGAAGCGGTGTCGCACAATTCGAGAATCTCATCGAAACGACGGTCCTGGTATACGTAAATTGTTATAACCGGTCCGAATATCTCTTCTTTCATGGTTTTAAACCGTGGATCCGTTGTCAATATTACTGTGGGTTCGATGAAATAGCCCTTTGAATCATCGTAATTACCACCGAATATGATCCTGGCGTCTTTACTGAGCTTTGCGTAATCGATATACTCCGTAATGGTTTTAAAAGCGGCTTTATCGATGACGGCATTCATGAAATTGGTGAAATCCTCAGGATTACCCATCTTCAAAGTCTTAAGCTCTGTTATTAGTTTTTCGTTTATTTTATCCCATAACGATTCCGGGATATAAGCTCTGGAAAGGGCTGAACATTTCTGTCCCTGATATTCAAAAGCACCTCTGATGATGGCAGTTGTTACCTCATCTGCATCTGCACTCTCGTGAACAACTGCAAAGTCTTTCCCGCCAGTTTCGCCAACGATTCTGGGATAAGACTTGTAATTCTTGATGTTTTTTCCAACTGTTTTCCACATATGTTGGAATACATCAGTGGAACCTGTGAAATGAATTCCCGCCAGATTAGGATCAGCCAATACAATATCTCCAACTTCGGATCCCCTCCCGGGAATGAAATTGATGACTCCTGCAGGCATACCGGCAGTTTCGAACAGCTTCATAATGAAATAGGCGGTATAAACGGCAGAAGATGCAGGTTTCCATACACTTGTATTTCCAACAATAGCCGGTGCAGATGGTAGATTTCCCGCTATTGAGGCGAAGTTGAACGGTGTAACAGCGAAAACGAACCCTTCAAGCGGTCTGTATTCGCTTCTGTTCCAGATGGCGTTTGATGATTCAGGCTGTTCCCGATAAAGTTGGGTCAAGAAGTAGGCGTTGAAATTGAAGAAATCGATGAGTTCGCAGGAGGCATCGATTTCAGCCTGAAAAACTGTTTTGCTTTGCCCCAACATGGCTGCTGCATTCGATGTACTTCTCCAGGAACCCGAAAGGAGTTTTGCCGCCTTTTTGAATACGGAAACTCGGTCTACCCAGGAAAAGTTTGACCAGGTCTCTCTGGCTTTTAATGCTGCATCAATGGCCATTTTAATTTCTTTTTCTCCAGCTTTGTGGTATTCAGCCAACACGTGGCCGTGATCATGAGGCATCACACAGTTGCCTAAATTTCCAGTTCGAATTTCCTTACCACCGATAATCAAGGGAATGTCTATTTTCTTTGACTTGAGTTCATCGATTTTTGCCTTAAGTTCCTTCTTTTCAGGACTGCCCGGCCTGTATTCCAATACAGGTTCATTTTTGGGTCTTTCCAGAAAGAAAAATCCATTCATTTTAAAACCTCCTCGAAAAAATTTATTTTTGTTGTATGGTTATACTTTGGTCATCACCCCAAACCCCAGACCCTGAAGTTTTTGTTTTTCAAAAACTTCTAAGGAGTGTTTCTCAACTCCAACCCCAAATCCTCATTTTAAACCACTGACGGCTCAGCAATGATTTCGTTTCGTGCAAATCGCCCCAGATCTAGTGTTACATCATATGAAGGGGTTTCTCCCGTAATCAGTTCGGACAAATATACACCGATGGAGGGTCCCAACATGAAACCGTGTCCGGAAAAGCCTATAGCCATATAATATCCTGGCAGTTGTTCGGATTCGCAGATAATGGGTTGTCTGTCCGGGGATATGTTATACGATCCGGCCCATTGGCGAACGACTCTTACTTTTTTTATGGCTGGAAGTAAATAAGTGACCTTTTGTGCCATGGCCTCCAGAAATTGCCAGGTGCTGTTCACGTTGTGTCCGGGTTTCTCATTTTTCGGGCCGTGTCCCATGACAAAACTGCCGTTAGGGGTTTGCTGGCAGTAGATGTTGAATGAGAATGACATGACCATGGGGTCCAGCATTGGCGGTACCTTCTCACTGACCAGGATTTCATGTCTTTCGGAGAAAACAGGCAGTTCCAAGCCGGCCATCTCTCCTATTTCGTAAGCCCATCCTCCCGCTGCGTTGAGAACACGACTTGTTTCTATGAAGCCTTTATCGGTTTGCACGCCTTTGATCTTTCCATTTTCCGTTTTGATAGCTGTAGCCTGTGTGAAGGTACAGATTTCTACTCCTCTTTTTTCCGCTGCCTTGGCGTAAGCCTCAGTGGTCAGAAAGGGGTTGGCGTGGCCGTCGGTGGGGCAAAAGGCTGCGCTGTGAATCTTTTCGATGTTCAGCATGGGGACAATCTCCTTGGCTTGTTGGGGTGTTAATGCCATTGAGGGAATGTTTAAGGAGTGCTGTACCTCCAAGTTTTTGGCAAACTGTTCAGTCTCTTTTTCAGAGAAAGACAGCAGTAAATAGCCCTTTTGTTTCAACTCGATGTCCACTTTTTCTTCCAGATAATCAGAGATATTCTCAAGAATGGTCATGCTTTCCTTTGCCAACAAACAGTTTTGTCTGGTTCCCCATTGTTGACGGACCCCGGCACCGCATCTTCCGGTGGCTCCTGAAGCCAGGAAACCCTTTTCCAGAACAACAATGTCTTTCATGCCCTTTTTGGCCAGGTTAAAGGCGACGGCACATCCGATAATGCCTCCCCCTATGATGACGATGTCCGCTTTATTCTTCATCTCTACCACTCACAATCTCTTCAAAGGTTACCCCGCCAAATGGGGGTCTGTGATTCTGTTTCATGATTTCGTGTATGTCCTTCCCGGTGATGGCTGCAATTTCTCTGGCGATTAATGGTGTACAGGTTTTTCCCTGACAGGGGCCCATTCCGCAGCGGGCAATTCGCTTGATTTCTTCTAGGGTAGTGTATCCCTTGCGGATCAAATCTCTGATCGTGCCCAGTGTGACGTCTTCACAGCGGCAGATGATGATATCGTCCTCTCTCATCTACATCACCCCCTTTTTGTCAGTTCCTTGCAGCTGGATATTTCGTACCTTGTTTACCAACTCTATGTCCGTTTCAACGGTGATCACCGCTGTTTTATCCTGCTTTTGTCCGTAAAGAACTCTCGTCACCGTACCGGTCCCCAAGGGGTGTCCGTCTCTGGCTAAAAGGTCAACCACATCGCCTTTTTGGGGTCTGTTCAGCATTTCAAAAGGAATGGAAACCGTTCCTTTTCCCTGTTCCGGGTTGTGTTGTTCAACGAATATGGCCAATCCGGGACATCCGGATATGCACGACATACACCCTGTGCATTTTTCAAAATCAACCACCGGAGATTGGTTAATATCTTCCTTGGGAATAAAAATCGCATCAAAGGGGCAACTAATGACACAAGGGTTACAGGGAATCTCTTGAAAACACTCAATCACAGCGTAAGGCTTGGTCATTCTTTGTTTATCCGGCATCTTTTCATCGATATTTTCTCGGGTCGGAACACCGGTATGGGCTAACTGGGTGATATCGTGCTTGTGTCTTTCGATCTTCTCCGATGTAATGACCGAGTCTTCAAACAATTGTGCCAGCCCGTATCGGATCTTTTCACCCACCGGTCCGGCACGGAGTGCGTGCAGTTCCTCTTTCAGGTGATGAATTCTCTCATTCACCCGTTCATCCCCGGTCACAAATTTGACGGCGTTTAACCCAGCCAGTTCTCCTTCAAGCATAGCGGCACTGGCTTCTTCGATTCCAGCCAAATCTCCGGCAACATAAACACCTGGTTTGGTTGTCTCCAAATCGGCAGTTCTTTTGGGGACAATTCCTCCCAGCTCTCCGATAAAGGTAGTCTCGCAACCCATCTGTGAAAGAATATCAGCCAGTGGAGTCAATCCCACCGCCAGACAAATAGCATCGCAATCCACCTGTTTTTGTGTGCCCTCGATCTCCTGCCAGTTTTCATCCAGTTCGCACAGCAGGGCACCTTCCACTTTATCCGAGCCAATAGCCTTTTTGATGGTGTGTCTGGTCATGATGGGAACACCTATCCTTCTGAGTTTGGATGCGTGCACCAAATACCCGCCTATTTTGGAGGCTGCTTCAACCACCCCGATAACCCGTACGCCAGCTTGTATAAGCTGATATGAGACGATAAGGCCGATATTGCCCGAGCCGATCATCAGGACCTTATCTGCCGGTTTGATACCGTATATGTTCATGAGTGTTTGTACAGCCCCCGCCCCGAAGATACCGGGTAAATCGTTATTTTCAAAAGGCAGGAATCGCTCAAACGCCCCCGTGGCAAGAACCATAGATTTGGGTTTTATTTTGATCATCTTTTCATCGTATAATGCAGTTAGAATACCATCTTCGTAATAGCCAAGGGCGTTTGTGGAAGTCATCACATCGATGTTAGACATGCCTTCCAACTCCGTTTTCAAATCGTCGGAGATGTGTATCCCTCTGGTTCCCGCGTGTTCTTCTTCTGAACCGAAAAAACGGTGGGTTTGCTTAATCAGCTGTCCACCCAGAAAATTCCTTTCTTCTATCAGCAATGTCTTCAAACCGTTTTTACCGGTTGCAATGGCAGCGCATATACCAGCCGGGCCGCCTCCAATGATTGCCGTATCGTATTCATGGATCATTTGGCATCCCCCCGATTCTCGGATCTAATGACCATACCATCTACGGCATCTGTTACGCAAATTCTGGTGTTTGGGACACCATCCACTGTCATCAAACAGGAGGAACAGTGACCGATGGCACAAAAAAGACCTCTTGGCCTTTTTAAAACATCACTTTCGTTGTAATGCCAAATACCTGCGGCGTGAAGTGCTGCTGCAATGGTTTCACCTTCATAGGCTACAATCACATTTCCATTAAAAGTAAATTGGATCTTTTTACCTCTTTCAAATTCCAAAATGGGATGTTCTTTGATCCGCATTATTCTACCCCCCTGATCTTATAGGAGACGCAATATTAGTGGCTTTTATGATATTATCTTTACCTTCTATTAGTATATCACACTACTCCTTTACAGCTGTTTTATGAAGGTAGACAACCGTTCTTTTTTTATTTTTAGAATGACATTTGATTGTTGTTCAAAAAAAGGAATATTCGAACTATGAAATAAATTGCATCAAAAAATGCAGAAAAAATAAGATGTTGATGAAAGGCAATTAAAGTGAAACTGAAGTAAAATGGTATAATTATGAAGCTAAGAAAATCTATAAAAAAGCCCTAATGAAAATGAGTGATGTCATTCATTTATAATAATAACAAAAGAGATTAAAAATTTATGAGGAGGGTACTCAATGTCCAATTATATGGAGAAATACAAAGAATGGCTTGAAAACGATTTTTTTGATGAGTCAACAACGAAAGAGCTTGAGGCAATCAAAGGAAATGAAGAAGAAATCAAAGATCGGTTTTATTCTGAATTGAATTTCGGAACTGCCGGTTTGCGTGGAAAAACAGGTGCCGGAACCAATCGCATGAATAAATACATTATCATGCGTGTAACGCAAGGATTGGCTGAAGTCATTAAAGACCATGGAAAAGAAGCGATGCAACGAGGTGTCGCTATTGCACATGATAACAGACATTTTTCGGATGTCTTCGCAAAAACTGCGGCTCTTGTGTTGGCACAAAACGGGATCAAGTCTTATTTATTTGATTCTTTAAGACCCACGCCGGAACTTTCTTTTGCTGTTAGGTACTTAAACTGCATATCCGGAATCATGGTAACCGCCAGTCACAATCCCAAGGATTACAACGGTTACAAGGTTTATTGGAAAGAGGGATCGCAGATACTTGATGATATTGCCATTCCCATACAGGAAAAGATAAAGGTTATTAAAAATTTCTCAGATATAACCGTTATGGATGAACGAAAGGCAATAGACAATGAATTATTAATTTATATAGGCAAAGGCATAGACAATGAATATATAAGCAGAGTCAAATCCCTTAGTCTAAGGGATGAAGAAGTAAATAAAGATATCGTCATCGTTTATACCCCCCTAAACGGAACGGGAAATATCCCGGTTAGAAGAGTCTTGAAGGAAAGAGGGTTTGAAAATGTTCATGTGGTTGAAGAACAGGAAAATCCCGATCCCGATTTCCCCACTGTTGATTACCCTAATCCGGAAGATACACGAGCCTTTGAATATTCTATTGCACTTGGGAAAAAAGTAGATGCCGATATTCTCATTGCCACTGATCCCGACTGTGATCGATTGGCTGTTATGGTTTATAACGGAATCGAATATAGTTCTCTTAATGGTAACCAAACCGGAGCGGTTTTGATTAAGTATATTTTGGAGGCTTTGGACGAAAAGGGACGAATTCCGGAGAATGGTGTGATCGTTAAGTCCATTGTGACTGGAGATTTGGGTGAGAAAATCGCCAAGAAATACAATGTGGAAACGGTGGAAGCCCTTACAGGATTTAAAAACATCTGCGGAAAAGAAAATGAATTTGAAAAGTCCGGAGAATACAACTTTATTTTTGGTTATGAAGAGAGTATCGGTTATGTTTACGGTGCATTTGTCCGAGATAAGGATGCGGTTATTTCTTCCATGTTGCTTGCGGAAGCAGCTGGTTATTATCAGACAAAGGGCAAGAGTCTGTTGGATGTCCTTGAAGACATTTATCAAGAAGTAGGCTACACCTCCGAAGGTCCATTTTCCCTTGTGCTTGAAGGAATAGAAGGAAAGGAAAGAATCAAGCGGATGATGGTTCATGTCAGAGAGAATCCCCCAAAAGAGGTTGCCGGGAAAAAGGTTATAGAAGTAATTGACTTTTTAAACCAGGATAAGATTGATGCAGGCAAAACCAACGCCTTGAAATACACTTTGGATGACGGCTCATGGTTTGCTGTGAGACCGTCTGGAACAGAACCCAAGATCAAGGTTTATGTCTATACAAATGGTGTTACTAAAGCTGAATCAGATAAAAAAGCAAATGCCATACAAGCAGACATCAGAAAGATTTTGGACAAGGTGAATTAGAGGCTTTGATTCACTCAGTAACCTTGAAATAAAAAAATGGGCCGCTTAGCGGCCCATTTTTTCTATGAACAAAAAGTGGATCATTTATACTGCAACAATATTCACAATTTTATTTGGAATGACAATCACTTTATTAATAGTTTTATCTTTCGTTAAATCTGCAATTCTTTCACGTTCAAAAGCGGTTTTTTTCGTTTCCTCTTTGGAAAGGCCTGCAGATATCATAAATTTATCACGGATTTTACCGTTGACTTGCACGACAATTTGCACTTCATCCACTTTTAGCGCTTCCCTGTCAACTTCCGGCCATGTCTGTTCCACAATGAGACCTTCATTGCCCAATTCATGCCAGAGCTCTTCTGCCATGTGTGGGGCGAATGGTGAGATTAAAATCAGAAGCTTATCGAGTACTTCTCTTAAAAGTGGTTTGTTCCATTTTTCACGGGCAATGTTGGAGGTGTAATCATGCAGCTTGTTGGTCAGCTCCATCATCCCGCTGATGGCGGTGTTAAAATGGAAATCCAATTCGATATCTTTGGTGATCTTTTCAATCATCTGATGTAATTTTCTTCTCAGGTCTTTTTCGGGCTTTGCGAATAATCCACCTTCTGTTGAATCTTCCAAATGGGGAATAATGGTCATAGCAGAAGACCACACTCTTTTAAGGAATCGATAAACCCCTTCGATGCCCTTGTCATTCCATTCGGCATCCTTTTCAGGTGGTCCCATGAACAAAGTGTACATTCTCAGGGTATCTGCTCCGTAATCGGAAAACATCTTTTCTGGCGATACCATGTTACCTCTTGATTTTGACATCTTATGACCGTCTTTATAGATCATCCCCTGTGTAAAAAGGTTTTTAAAAGGTTCTTCAAATCCAACCATGTCTAAATCGTAAAGGGATTTTGTGACAAATCTGGAATAGAGTAAATGGAGGATGGCGTGTTCGACCCCACCGATATATTGATTGACAGGCAGCCAATTGTTCACATCTTCAGTGGAAAATGGCTTGTCTTCCATTCTCGGATTGATAAATCTCAGATAGTACCAGGAACTGTCAACAAAGGTGTCCATAGTATCCACTTCTCTTCGAGCTGGTCCGGAACATTTGGGGCAGGTGGTGTTGAGAAACCGTTCATCAGATGTTAGTGGTGATTTTCCAGAAGGATCAAATTTGACATCCAGCGGTAGTTTGACAGGAAGATCCTCTTCATTAACGGGCACCATCCCGCACTTATCACAGTAGACGATGGGAATAGGGGCACCCCAATAACGTTGTCTGGAAATGAGCCAATCCCGCAATTTATATTGTGTAGACCCTTCTCCCATACCATTGTTTTTTACCCAATCGATAACCTTTGGAAGAGCTTGAGCACTCTTCATGCCGGAAAACGGTCCTGAATTGACCATCACTCCGGGTTGGATGTAAGGGGTTTTCAGTTCTTGCCCCAACAGGCTCTCGTCTTCGTTATCGATGACGACTCGGATGGGAATGTTGTATTTTTTGGCAAATTCGAAGTCTCTTGTATCATGAGCGGGAACTGCCATGATTGCTCCGGTTCCGTATTCCATAAGAATATAATTCGCCACGTAAATTGGAATCTTTTCACCGTTCACCGGGTTTACAGCATAGGTTCCCAAAAACACGCCTTCTTTTTCGTATTCCTCAGAAGTCCTCAGAAATCGGTCTTCTTTGGTGACCTTTTCTTTGAACTGTATGACTTCGTCAACCTTTTCTGGAGCGGTTAATTCGTCAAGCAGAGGGGATTCCGGTGCCAGTGCCATAAAGGTGACACCCCAAAGTGTATCAGGTCGTGTGGTGTAGACATCGATCTTCATGTCTTTGCCCTCAATTTCAAATCCTACCTGAGCCCCTTTACTTTTTCCGATCCAGTTTCTTTGCATGGTCTTCACATGTTCAGGCCACTGGTCCAGTTTATCCAGATCTTCAAGTAGTCTTTCAGCATAGTCTGTAATCTTGAAGAACCACTGTTCCAATTGTTTGAGTTCGACTTGTGTTCCACATCTCTCACAATTTCCATCCACCACTTGCTCATTGGCGAGAACGGTGTTACATTTGGGGCACCAGTTGACAGCTGCCTCTTTCCTATAAGCCAAACCCTTTTCGTATAATTTCAGAAAGAGATATTGCGTCCATTTATAATAATCAGGAGTGCAGGTTTGAAGTCTTCTGGACCAGTCATAGCTGATTGACAGCATTTTTAATTGTGATATGATGATATCTATATTTTTATGCGTCCATTTTTCAGGAGGCACACTCTTTTCAATAGCAGCGTTTTCAGCCGGCAAACCAAATGCATCAAAACCCATTGGATGCAATACATTGAAACCCTTCAAACGCTTATACCTTGCTACAACATCTCCGATAACGTAATTCTTAACATGTCCAACATGCAAGGTACCGGAGGGGTAAGGGAACATCACCAAAGCGTAATAGTTGGGTTTGTCCGACTCGTTGCTACATTTGTAAATCTCCTTTTTTTCCCAGACCTCTTGCCATTTTTTCTCAAAGTCTGCCGGAATAAATTCTTTCATAATAAGGCACCTCCGACTCTAATCTTATTTGTGTTTCATTCAATAAAACACACGGGGATTATACCACAAGAAAGGTGCTTTTTGTGGTAAAATGGTAACGATAGACACTTTATTAAAAAAAGTTTTTGGGGGTGTTTCATTTTGAGAATAGTAAGTGGCAGCAGACCTACGGGTAAATTGCATATCGGTCATTATGTGGGCATTTTGGAGAATTGGGTAAGGCTTCAAAATGAGGGGTTTGAAACTTTTTATTTCGTTGCCGACTGGCATGCATTAACCACCGGATACGATGAGACTCAGAATCTGGCAGAGTATTCCAAAGAATTGATCAGAATGTTTATAGCTGCGGGATTGGATCCGGAAAAATCTGTGTTATTCGTTCAATCGGCAATAAAAGAGCACGCTGAATTGCAGTTGTTGTTTTCCATGCTTACCTCAGTATCAAGACTTGAACGTGTTCCCACCTATAAAGAACAAAAACAGCAGATGGAAGGCAATCAGTCACTGGCAAATGCCGGTTTTTTGACTTATCCGGTTTTACAGGCTGCTGATATCCTGATATACAAAGGAGAAGCTGTGCCCGTAGGAGAAGACCAATTAAGTCATGTGGAATTAACACGCGAAGTCGCAAGAAAATTTAATTATACATACAATTGTGAGGTCTTTCCGGAACCGGAGTCGAAACTCTCACATACCCCCAAACTGCCGGGTACCGATGGCAGGAAAATGTCAAAGAGTTATGGTAATATCATCAACATAGAGTCAACACCTGAAGAGTTAAAAAAGGCTATTATGCCCATGATAACCGACCCGGCCAGAAAGAGAAAAACTGATCCCGGTAATCCGGATATTTGTCCGGTGTGGTCTTATCATAAAGCATTTGGAATCACAGAAGAAGATAAAAAATGGGTTTATAATGGATGTACAAAGGCTGAGATCGGGTGTGTCCAATGTAAAAAACTACTGCTGCAGAACATGGAAAAGACATTAACGCCTGTCTGGGAAAACTTGGCTGAGATAGATTCCAGGGAAGGTTATGTGGATGATGTGATCTACAGTGGCAATAAACGGGCCCAGGAGATTGCAAAAAGCACCATGCATGAAGTCAGAAACGCCATGAATCTCCTTTTTTGATCATTTTCAACCGCATTCGGGATAATTACCAAAGTAGAATATGCAAAAAAAGAACTAGGAGGTGCCAACTATATCAGAGGAATTGACCTTTACCCTTCCTGAATTCGAAGGTTCGTTGGATTTGCTTTTGTTTTTGGTGAAAAAGGAAGAGAAGGATATACGGGGTATTCAAATTTCGAAGATAGCCGATGAATTCATCGACTATGTTAGGAAGATGCAGCGACTTGATGTGAGTGTCGCCTCTGAGTTCATGGTAATGGCTTCTACATTAATGGTTTTAAAATCCAAAGCGATGTTGACCGATGATGAAGAAGCACAGCAAGACGTGAAAGAAGCAAAGGAAAAATTAGTCCAGCAGATAGAAGAATATGAAAGAGTTAAAAATCTTGTCTCTCTTTTAGAGAAAAAGCAGAAAAACGCTGGAAACCTTTACAGGGTAAAGGTTAAAAAAGATGGACACACCAGAAAACGAACGGTGGAAGACCTGCCGGATAAATTGTTTTTAGCGTTTAAATCAGCTTATGAAGAGTTAAAATTAAGAGAAAAAATATATAAGGTATCAGGGGAACAATATTCCATTTCAGAACGGATCAAGCATTTAAAGCAACTTTTAACAAGTGATAAGCGTGTCTATATTTCGCAACTTTTTTCCACGGCAAAGGATAAAATTGATTTAATCGTTTCTTTTTTGGCTGTTTTGGAACTCGTTAAATTATCTTTTGCGGAAATTGATTTTACAGGTGATATCTCAGTTGTTCTGTTATAGAGAATGGTGATTATATTCTTTGATGTTACTTCAAAACCGTTAACAAAGAGATAAGCTTTTTGGCGATTGATTGTTTGTGATATAATTAGGATATTAATGGGAGGTGGTACTATGAAATTGCTAAAGTTGTACAAATACAGGCAAGAGGCAAGAACTTTAATGGATCTTCTAAAGGAAAACAATATTTCCTATGAGGAGAGGAAACTCACACCCACTGAAGTGTATGTTGATCCGGAAGATTTTCAACGAGCCAAAGCCATATTGGAAGAAAATAAGCAGATCATACAGGCATCATCTGAAAAATGGTTTGCCGTGACAACCGCTCCCGATGAAGTTACCGCAGAGATCATCAAGTCGTCGCTTGACAGTGAAAATATTCCCTGTGTGTTAAAGGGTTTGGCAGTACCTTATGGGGAACCCATCATTATGGGTCAAGGTGGTGTTGTCCCAATGGAGATTCTTGTTCCTGAATCTTGCTATGATAGGGCAAAAGAAATCATAGAAAGTCATTTGGATGAAGATGCTGAATCAGGTTATGAAGAAGACGAAAGAGGAAAGGAAGACTGATCAAATAAAGAAACGGGGGAGGAATGAAGATTGGCAGACTTAAAGAGAACACCTTTGTATGATGAACATGTGAGATGTGGAGGAAAATTGGTTGACTTTCACGGTTGGGAATTGCCCGTGCAGTATTCTGATGGGATTATTAAAGAAGCTAAAGCAGTTAGAGAGTACATGGGTATTTTTGATGTATCTCACATGGGAGAAATCTTTCTGCGTGGCAGAGATGCCTTGAAAGCTGCAGAATATCTTGTGACAAACAACGTTTCAAAACTGAAATACGGAGAGATATGCTATACCCCCATGTGTTATGAAGATGGCGGTATCGTGGATGATTTGCTGGTTTATAAAAAAACTTCTGAAGAAATATTGATGGTAGTCAATGCTTCTAATGTGGAAAAGGATTTTAACTGGATAAAACAAAACACAGAATCCTTTGATGTGGAAGTGTTAAACAAATCGGACCAGTATGCGCAATTGGCTGTTCAGGGACCCAGTGTTGAAAAAAGACTCCAGGAATATTCCGGGGTCAGATTGGATCAAATACCCTTTTATTCATTTAAAGAAGGACGTTTTAACGGTATTGACTGTTTGATTTCAAGAACTGGCTATACCGGTGAGGATGGCTTTGAATTTTACACTACCACGGAAGCGGTTATTCCGTTGTGGAGAAAGTTCATTGAAATAGGTACTAAACCTGCAGGTTTGGGTGCAAGAGACTTGTTGCGTTTTGAACCATGTTATATGCTTTACGGCAATGAGATTACGAAGGACACTACACCTCTTGAAGCCGGTTTAAAATGGACAGTTGATTTTACGATGGACTTTATTGGCAAAGACGCTATACAACAACAAGAAGAAAAGGGATTGGAAAGACGTTTGAAGGCCTTTGAGGTGATTGAAAAAGGTGGTATTCCAAGAACTGGAAACAAAATCTTTAACGGAGACCAGGAAATTGGTTTTGTCACCACAGGAAATAAATCTACAACTCTCAACAAGATAGTTGCATTGGGGTATGTTCCCTCAAAAGGTTATAAATTGGGAAAAGAAGTTGAAATAGAAATAAGAGAAAACAAGAGATTAAAGGCAAAAGTTGTTAAGAAACCATTTTATGTCGGGAGTGTCAATCCTGACAAGCATTCAAACAAATAAAGACTAAGGATAACTGTTAAACGGAGGGAAGGACATGAAAAAGTATACCGAATCACATGAATGGATTGAAGTAGCAGAAGGAATTGCCACAGTTGGAATAAGTGAACATGCTCAAGAACAGTTAGGAGATATTGTCTACGTTGATCTTCCCGAAGAGGGAAACGAATTGTCAAAAGGTGACACGTTGTGCTCCATCGAATCGGTTAAAAGTGCCAACGATGTGTATACACCTGTATCAGGAGAAGTAGTGGAAATCAACAGTTCCTTAGAGGATACACCCGAAACCATCAACGAATCCGCTGAAGGTGAAGGC
This sequence comes from Thermotogota bacterium, assembly GCA_034659095.1. Taxonomy (GTDB): domain Bacteria; phylum Thermotogota; class Thermotogae; order MWEM01; family MWEM01; genus JASUTC01. Next base: position 27,442 of record JAYEGQ010000036.1, on the reverse strand, counting down.
TGGATTTGCAAGATCAAACTCTCTGATGAATCTGAAGTGGACGGTCTAATGAGTTTGGAGGAATACAAAAAAATAGTAGAATCTGAAGGATAAAAGACAGGAGTAAACAATGATTATTACATTTACAATGAATGGTAAGGATTACAAAATGGAAGTGGACCCTGCCATGAGAGCGCTTGATTTTTTAAGGGATGTCATGAAAATGAAAAGTGTGAAGGAGGGTTGCTCTGAAGGAGAATGTGGTGCTTGTACCATCATACTGAACGGGAGTGCTGTTTGTTCATGTCTTTTATATACAGGAGAACTGGATAATAAGGATATTGTAACCTCTGAAGGATTGGGAACACCTGAGAAAATGCATCCAATCCAGGAAGCCTTTGTTGAGGCCGGTGGTGTGCAATGTGGTTTTTGTACACCGGGTTTTGTTTTATCCACCAAAGCGTTATTGGATAAGATTCCCAATCCCAATGAAGAACAGATTAAGAAGGCATTAGAGGGAAACTTATGCAGGTGTACAGGGTATACAAAGATTCTTGATTCGGTTAAACTTGCTGCGAAAAAGATCAGCCAATTAAAGGATTAATGAGGGGGATTTAACAGATGTTGAAAAAGACGCACACATGTGGGGATCTGAATGCCAAGCATTGTGGTGAACAAGTGGTTCTTGCCGGTTGGGTGGATCACAGACGTGATTTGGGTGGAATTATATTTACAACGTTACGAGATAGATACGGGACAACTCAGATTGTTTTTGATCCTGAGAAAAGGGAATTAATCGAACAGGCCAAGAATCTTTCTGGAGAAGATGTTATTACGGTTAAAGGCGTTGTACGCTCCAGACCGGATGATGCGATTAACAAAAGACAAAAGACCGGGGAGATAGAACTGGATGTTCTTGAACTTGAGATCCTTTCTTCTGCCGATACACCTCCGATTTATACCAATATTGAATCCGATACATCTGAGGAAATGCGATTAAAATACAGGTATCTTGATCTGCGGACAAAAAGAATGCAGAAAAATATCATCATGCGGCATAAAATTGTTCAATCCATTCGCTCTTATTTTAATGAAGAGGGATTTCTTGATATTGAAACGCCTGTGCTTACCAAAAGCACTCCTGAAGGGGCTAGAGACTATCTTGTTCCCGCAAGACTTAAACCAGGTAACTTTTACGCACTCCCTCAATCACCACAGTTGTTTAAACAGTTGCTAATGGTGTCGGGATACGATAAATACTATCAAATTGTAAAATGCTTTAGAGATGAGGACTTGAGGGCAGACAGGCAGCCGGAATTTACACAAATCGATTATGAGATGTCTTTTGTGGACGAAGAGGAAGTTATCGATTGTACAGAAAGAATGCTGGCCAAAGTCTTTAAAGATACATTGGATGTGAATGTACCTTTACCCCTTCAAAGAATTTCATACGAAGAGGCTATGGACCGTTTTGGAAGCGATAAGCCAGATCTCAGGTTTGGGTTGGAGTTGACGGATATCTCCAAGTGTTTTGAAGGAACCGGGTTTCAAATCATTAGTGGTATCTTAGAGAACGGGGGCATTGTAAAAGCTATCAAGATTGAGAATGTCGCAACCAAATACAGCAGAAAAATGCTCAAAGAGCTTGAAGACCACGCCAAATTATACGGAGCAAAAGGGCTTATGAACATCAAATTGATGGACGGGAACTTAAAAGCATCCTTTGCAAAAGCTGTAGACCCCACAGTTTTGGATAATATCACTGAGACACTTGATTTGGAAGATGATGATTTTGTCTTAATCGTTGCAGGGCAAAGGGATACAGTAAACATTTCTCTGGGTGCTTTGCGGTTGGAGATAGCCAAGCGGGAGAATTTACGCAACTCTAACGAATACAAACTGCTGTGGGTGACGCGTTTCCCCATGTTTGAATACTCAGAAGAAGAGGACAGATATGTTGCACAACATCACCCCTTTACGATGCCGGTATTTGAGGATCTTGAAAAATATGGTGATGATGATCCCTCAAAGATTAAAGCATACGCTTATGATGTGGTTTTAAACGGCTGGGAATTGGGAGGCGGCAGTATCAGGATTCACGATCCCAAGATTCAAGAACGTGTATTCGATTTGTTGAAGATTGACAGAGAGTCTCAAGAGGAAAAATTTGGTTTTCTGCTTGAAGCCTTTAAATATGGGGTGCCTCCACATGGAGGATGTGCTCTTGGACTTGACAGAATGGTTTCATTAATGCTTGGAGAAGATAATATCAGAGATGTTATAGCGTTTCCCAAGACTACCAGTGGGACTTGTTTAATGACATCAGCACCTTCGCCGGTGGATGAAGATCAATTGCACAAATTGAATCTTGAATGTAAGAAAAACGGCAAAAGTCGTGACTAAAATTTAAGGAGGATGACTTTATGAACGATCTAAAATTTGAGTCTCAGAAATCCGGAAATGAAAATATCATCGTTAAGATTAGCGGGGACATCGATGCATATCATTCTCCAAAGATGAAAGAGGAGATGGAGGGGTTTATCAAGGGGGAGTATAAAAATATCATCCTTGATTTTCAAGAGGTACCCTATATAGATAGTGCCGGTTTGGGTACTTTGGTGTCCATTCTTAGGGAAGTCAGAAACTATCAGAAAGAGCTTAAGTTAGTCGGTTTAAGGAAAAATATCAAGAGGATATTTGAAATGACCCGCTTAGACAATATTTTTAACATATATGATACAATAGAAGAAGCTGAGAAATGAAGAACAGCTTTGCAGTAGCGATAGATGGGCCGGCTGGATCGGGTAAAAGTTCTGTAGCTCGGGCTTTGAGTGAAAGATTTAATTTTATTCATTTCGATAGTGGGGCTTGTTATCGAGCGGTTGCTTATTATTTTTTGTCTCAGGGGATAAAGGATATTCAAAGAGTCGAACATTCGAATTTGTCATCAGTCATCGAGTTAGAGTATTTAAGCGGTTCTTTGTATCTTAACGGGAAAAAAACAGGAGAAGAAATCAGGACACCTTATGTGAGCAGTTTTACTTCGGATATTTCAACCAGGAAAACAGTGCGGGATTTTGTTACAGCAAGCATTAGGGACATGATTAAAGGACATAATGTTATCATTGAAGGAAGGGATATAGGAAGCGTTGTATTGCCCGATGCCGATTTAAAAATTTATTTAACGGCAACTCCAAGGGAAAGGGCAAAGAGAAGGTTAAAAGAATGGCAAGAAAACGGCGAACAAATCGAGTTGAAAGAGGTCATAAAGGAAATCGAGCGTAGAGATCAACAGGATAGTAATAGAAGTCTTGCACCTTTAAAACCTGCAAAAAATGCCATATTATTGGACACAACTTCATTATCTTTCCATGAGGTAGTTGAGGAAATTTCAACGTTGATTCTGAAAAAAAAGGGTGATTTCGGTTATTATAACGAGGGCTGAACATATAGGTTTTTGTTCAGGTGTAGACCGCGCGATTGCATTATCGGAGGATGTTTTGAAAAAAACACAATCGTTGTATGTTACCGGGGATTTGGTTCATAATGAGATTGTAATGGATGGTTTATCCAAAAAAGGTCTAAAAGTCATCGATTTAGCAAATTTACCGGAAAATAGTACGGTAATGATTCAAGCTCACGGGGCTTCACCTGATTTAATACAGGAATTGCAGATAAGGGGGAACAAGATCATTGATGGTACTTGTCCCATTGTCAAGAAGAGCTTTGATATTTGTCAAAAATGTTCACAATCATCTTATCAATTAATTGTATTGGGACAATCAAAGCATCCCGAAATGTTGGCTTTGAAAGGAATTGTTCAAGATGCTTTGATTCTGAATGATTTAAATGATTTAAAAAGAAATATTAATGATAGTCATGAGTTGAAGCTAGTGAATATAGCGTTGTGTGCCCAAACAACAAAACCCTTGAAAGAATTTAGTGAATTTTCAGCGTATCTAACGAAACAGCTTAAACAGTTTCAGTGCTTAATAGTGTATAATACGATTTGTGATGCCACTATACATAGAGAAGCCGAAATTAAAAACCTTGCATCTCATAACGATTGTGTTATAGTGGTTGGTGGCGTTAAGAGTTCCAATACGAGGAAATTGTATGATATAGCCAAAGCCCACAACATCAATTCTCACTTGGTCCATTCTTTGAGTGACCTTGATGAAATTAAGAGAAACATATTTCGATCCAAAACCTGTGTAATCGCAAGTGGAACATCTACTCCAATAATGCAGGTTGAAGCGGTTGAAAATTATATAACAAGCGAAATGTAGGAGGTTGACAAATATGGTCGACGGTAAAGACGGTCAGGAAATCACAAACATGGAAGAGGTAATGGAAGAACTCGAAAGGAGTGAGACGTTTCTTGCAGATCCCAAAAAGGGATTATTGGTAACAGTACAGGTATGGGAAGTTCATGAGAATGAACTCCTCGTTAAAAGTGGTGGTAAGAGTGAAGGGATGATTGCAAAGGAGGATCTGATAAAAGATATCTCCGAATATCAACCGGGAGATCAACTTGGTGGAATAATTACTTACATAAACGAGGAAGACGGTCACATTAAAATTTCTGAGAAGAAACGAGTTATGAAAGAAATACTGAACAATCTAAAGGATTATCATAAAAATGAAACACCTGTTAAAGGCACAATTATTGCCAAAAACAAAGGTGGATATGTCGTTAAGTTATTTGGTGTACTTCAAGCGTTCTTACCAGCCAGTCATTCAATGCTGGATAGAAATGCTGACGTTGAAGGGAAAGAAATGGAATTTGAGATCATCGATCTCAGATATAGAAGAAAGGGCAATCCCAATATTGTTCTTTCCAGAAAAAAACTTCAACAAAAGGTGATTGATGAATTCCTCACCAAGGTTTCCGAAGGAAATGTCATCGAAGGAAAAGTTGAGGGCATAGAAAAGTTTGGTGTCTTTGTAGATCTTGGCCCCATAACCGGCTTAATCCCCAGATCGGAGTTAACATATGACAGAGAACTGGAACCCAAAGATGTTGTAGATATTGGAGACCCAGTCAATGTTATGGTACTTAGAATTGATAAAAAATCAAATAAGATTACCTTAAGTAGAAAGCGTCTTCAACCCGATCCATGGACCGATATTGAAGCCAAACATCCCGTAGAATCCAGGGTAAAAGGGGAAGTCATTAGAATATTGCCATTTGGTTTTGTTGTGAAGATAGAACCGGGCCTTGAAGGACTTGTCCATACATCCGAGATCTTCTGGACCAACAGAAGAATGGATATCAGAGCTGTTGTACAAGAAGGCGAACAAGTTGAGGTTGAAGTTATTGGAATCGATAAAGAAAAGAGAAAGATGTCCTTGAGTTTGAAAAAGGTAAAGGGTAATCCCTGGGAAGATGTGGAGAAGAAATTCCCGGAAGGTACAGTGCTGGATGCCAAGGTAGTTAAGATACTCCCAAGCGGGTTAATTGCAGAACTGGGAGAAGGAATCTCCGGATTTGTGCATGTTACTGAGATGTCCTGGAACTTCCTTGATAACATTGAAGACGTTTATTCAGTTGGAGATGAGATTAAGGTTTCCGTGATGGAAGTCCTTCCCAATGAGCAAAGGATCCGATTGAGTATTAGAAGTATTACAGAGGACCCATGGAAACGAGCCAATGAAGAATTGAATAAGGGCGATGAGGTAAAGGGAGAAGTTGTTAGATTGACCAATACAGGTGCAACTGTTATGTTGGATGATTACAATATCGAGGCTTTCTTACCTGTCAGTCAGATATCGGTGCAAAGGGTGGAAAAACCTGAAGATGTTTTGAAAGTTGGAGATAAAGTAGATGCCAAAGTCGTTCGAACGGTTTATGAACCTGAAAAGGAAAGAAGAAACATGGTGATCTCCATCAAACAAAAAGAAGTTGATGAGGAAAAGAACGACTATCAGCAATACATGGAAAAAGATGAATCTACCGTGACCATGCACGAACTGATGAAGGAAAAGGAGAAAGAGTGAGCGATAGATTACCGGTTGTACATATACTGGGTAAACCAAACGTTGGAAAGTCAACCCTTTTCAACCGCTTAATCAGGAAAAAAAAGGCAATTGTTGATGATACTCCCGGTGTAACAAGGGATGCAGTCAAGGGAGAGGTCCGGTTTGATAATCGGGCCTTTTCTCTTGTAGATAGTTGTGGGCTCTTTGGTGATCCTGAGGGGATTATTGAGGAAAAGATGTGGGATATGGCAACAAAGGATGCGCATAAGGCTGATCTGGTGTTATTTGTTGTGGATGGTGTGAATCCACCGACTAATGAAGACTACAAAGCGGTTGATTTTCTTCGTTCAAAAGGGATTACACCTTTGCTGGTTGCCAATAAAGCCGAAAGCAATAAAAAATATGAAGCCAATCTTGCAGATTTATACGAGTTGGGAATGGGAGATCCATTTCCTGTATCAGCTGAACACGGCTATGGTGTGTTGGATTTGGTAGAAGAAATTCTGGAGCATCTTTCGGAGGCCTATCAGAGACTTGAGAATGAAGAAGAACAAGAGACTCAAGCAGATGCAGATATTTTGAAGGTAGCCATCGTTGGTAAGCCTAATGTTGGGAAATCTTCTCTTTTTAATCAGATATTAAAAGAAGAAAGAAGTATGGTTACGGAAATAGCCGGAACCACCAGGGATACTATTGATGCGGATATTGAGATTTTTTCCAAAAAATACAGGTTGATCGATACGGCCGGTATCCGAAGGAAGAACCGTGTTAAATATTACACCATTGAAAGTTATAGTATTTTGAGGGCAAAGGATGCCATTGATCGGGCAGATGTTTGTGTTATTATGCTGGATGTAAATGAAGGCATTAGCGATCAGGATAAAAAGATTGTAGGGTTTGTTGAAAATGCCGGAAAGGCAAGTGTAATTGTATTCAACAAATGTGATACCTTGAGTGAGCCGGAAAAGGAAAAACTGTATCCGGAGATGAGAGAGAATGCTCAAATAGACTTTTATTTTATACCCTATGTCAAAGTGCTTTTTATGTCGGCCTTAACGGGTATGGGGTTTAAAAAAATATTTGAAGCAATTGAAGAGGCATACATTTCATTTTGCAAAGAGTTTAGCACCGGAGCCATTAATTCAGCCATTGAGCGAATTAACATTTTAGTACCGGCTCCTTCGCCAAAGGGAAAACGAATCAGGTTGTATTACGCCAATCAGATTTCTGTTAAACCGCCGGTCATTCAAATTTTCTGCAATTATCCTGAACTCGTTCCTGAAAATTATAAAAAGGCGGTTAAGAAAAATCTGAGAAAATTTCTCGGGCCCTTGCCGGGAAGCCCGTTGTTTACAAAATTTGTAAGCCGGAGGAAAAAAAGGTGAATATTTTTTATGTAATTTTACTGTATATATGCGGATCTATCCCCTTTAGCTATCTCATTCCCTTTTATTCAAAGGGGATCGATGTTAGAAAGGTAGGGTCCGGTAATATTGGGGCAACAAATGTCATGCGAGGTGTGGGAAAAAGGTTGGGCATCATTTGCTTGATACTGGATTCTTTAAAGGCCTATATTCCCCTGATGCTGTTACGATATGTTTTCCTTGTTGATGATCCATATATGAGTATCTGGTTTGCCATTGGTGCAATGGCTGTAGTCATTGGCCATGATTATTCGATTTTTATGAAATTTGCAGGAGGAAAAGGTGTTTCTTCAAGTATGGGAACTTTTTTTGCCGTAAATCCCATTTCAGGAATCGTTTTCTTTACATTGGGAATAACTATTGCTTTTTCAACAAGGATCATGTCTTTGGCATCCATTGTCGCCATGTCTGTAACTACCATTTGTATCTTCTTTCTTGAGTCTGATCCAGCCTTTTGGATTTTGTATATTGTTATGACCCTTTTCTCTGTTTACAGGCATAAAGGCAATATCAGACGACTTTTTAAGGGAAACGAAAATAAATTTTTGTGAGGTTATAACGCTTGAAAATGGAAAAGTGTGATTTTGAATTCTTTTACAATAATCCTGATGAAGGTAAGAAAATCAGGTTCAAAAGGGGAAAGCCATTGCCTTTTGGTGTAACAGTTGAAGGCAGTGGAACGAATTTTTCGCTGTTTTCCCGTAATGCAGTGGGAGTAACGCTTGAATTGTATCAAAATTACTACGATGAAAAGCCCTCACACACTTTTCAGTTGGATTCAAAAAAGAATAAAACCGGGGATGTATGGCATATTTTTTTAGAGGAAATTGACTGTGGCCAGTTCTACGGATACCGTGTGCATGGACCCTATGATCCAAAAAACGGTATGCGTTTTAACTCCAACAAATTATTAACAGACCCCTATGCACAGGCCATTTCCGGGGCTTATAATTGGGATCAGGAATATGCTTACGGCTATGATAAGAATTCTCCTTTAAAGGATATGTCCTTTTCTGAAATTGATTCAGCAAGAAGTCTTGCAAAAAGCATCGTGGTTTGTGACAGTGATTTTGAATGGGATGGGGATCAACCACTGAGGGTTCCCATGAATGACACCATAATTTATGAGATGCACGTTCGGTTTTTTACACGCTCGGACACTTCAAACTGTGAACTGCCGGGAACATTTCACGGAATAACGGAAAAAATTGCCCATTTGAAAGAACTGGGAGTCACTACCGTTGAACTCATGCCCATATTTGAGTTTAACATGAATTCCAATATCAATATCAATCCCAAAACCGGTGAGAAACTGATTAATACTTGGGGATACGATCCGTTGGCATTTTTTGCCGTAGAGAGTTCTTACACTCATTGTATTGGTATCGGAGATCAGGTTTTCAGATTTAAGGAATTTGTTAAATTGATGCACAAGGAAGGTATTGAAGTTATTATAGATGTGGTCTACAATCACACCGGTGAAGGGGGTCAGGAAGGGCCAACTCTTTCATTTAGGGGAATCGACAATGCAGTCTATTATCTTTTGGATTCAGAAAAGAAACGATTTTATATGAATTATTCCGGATGCGGTAACACCCTTAATTGCAATAAAACCGTTGTCAAACAGATGATCATCGATAGTCTGAGATACTGGGTTACTCAGATGCATATTGACGGGTTTCGGTTTGATTTGGCGGCCATTTTGGGAAGATCCACCAGCGGGGAATGGATCGGTGATTTCTCTCTGCTGAAAGACATTTCCGATGACCCTATTTTGGCCAAGTCAAAGTTGATTGCCGAGGGCTGGGATGCAGCCGGTGGATATTATGTGGGTGAATTTCCCAAAGGATGGGCGGAATGGAACGGAAAATTCCGGGATGTTGCGAGAAAATTCATCCGAGGTGATAAGGGGCAGGTACCCGAGTTGGCGACGCGTATTGCAGGCAGTTCGGACCTTTACAACAAGCCGGGCAGAAAGCCATTTGACGGAATTAATTTCATTACAGCTCATGATGGTTTTACACTGTGGGATTTGGTTTCTTACGAGAGAAAACATAACGAGGAAAATGGCGAAAATAACAGAGACGGGGCGAATGATAATTACAGCTCCAACTATGGGCATGAAGGACCTACCAATGATCCTGAGATTATGACTTTGAGAAAAAGACAAGTGAAAAATTTTATTACTACCTTGATGGTCTCCCAAGGAATTCCCATGATTTTGATGGGGGATGAGATGTGTCGTACCCAACGCGGAAATAATAATGCCTATTGTCATGATAATGAGATTACTTGGTTGGATTGGACACTCAAAGAAAAAAACAACGATATCTTCAGCTTTTTTAAAAACACGATTACATTCAGAAAGGCACATAATTGCTTACGCCGCGAACATTTCTTTACCGGTAAAAAGACAAAACAGGGTGTTAGAGACATCACTTGGCATGGAACACAGCTTCATCGTCCGGATTGGTCTTATAATTCACATACGTTGGCGTTTGTTATTAGCGGGACGGATCTTGATACTTTTATGGTGAAAGATAATGACGTCTATGTGGCTATGAATTTTTATGTGGAGCCCCTGACATTTAAGCTGCCCAAACCCCCAAAAGGAAGATGGGTTCGCATTGTGGATACTTATGAGAATTATCCGGATGATTTTTGTGAAGATGGAAGAGAATTGACGGAAGACGAATATCTGGTGAGAGAAAAAAGCATTGTCGTACTGATCAATCAATGATTTTTATGAAGAGGTTATGCGTTATATTCATTCTATTTTTTTCCATGCTCTCCGTTTGCTTTTCCATAGAAATAGAGTTTCAACGAACGACTCCTTTATATTTACGGAATTATATACAACCTCAGATTGAAACCATCTCTTCAGAACTTTCCGACCTTTGGAATATTGAACTGGAATATCCTTTATTTGTAACAATTGAGCGTAAAAGACAATTAGGAGCCAGCGGAGAAGCCTCTTTTGACGGGACACAATTTAGTTTGTTCATGACTCCGGTAACAGATGCTATCCCTTCCCTTCTTCGACATGAGATGATGCATGTATACACCTTCCAGTGGTTTTACATCAACGAGATTTACGATGCACCCTTGTGGTTTGTAGAGGGACTCGCCGTGTGGTATGAAAACCACAAAGGGATCAATATCAGGGACGTAAATCCCATATCATTGATAAAAGAGATCGATGTTTTAAAGGTGGACAATTATCCTTCCGGGGATGCCTTTGCCCGCTATTATTCGTTTCTCGCTGATTTTTTCTTTTTTATTGACAATAAACTGAATATTCAAAATTCTTTCAAAGAAATCCTTACGAGGTTGAAGGAGACAGGTGATTACAAAGAAGCCTTTGCAGATAAAAAGACCTTCAACAACTGGTATTCTGAATGGAAAAGAACCAGGATGTTAGCCTCTGTCTTTGGGTTTATCGTGTTGCAGTTTAGCTGGTTTGTACCTGCTATCATTATCGTGATTTTGGGGATTTATACTTATATAAAAAGAAGTGATGCTAAAGATATCGATATACGGAAATTGGAAAGGTATTACGGTAAGAATTACTGGAAAAAGGATGAGTGATCATTTTTTCAAAGAGTTTTCAATAGTGATTTAACTGTTCAATGTTCATATGTAATTCGTGATTGTGATTATCGTAAAATTCAACCCGGTTTTTACCCAATTTTTTGGCTATATAAAGGGCGGTATCTCCTCTTCTTTCGAGTTCCTTATAATTATCGTATTCATCCTTTTCCATGGAATCAATGCCAAAACTCATAGATGTATTGAATGGGAAAATATTGATTTGTTCGATCGCGGTTCGGATCTTTTCAGCCACCTTTTGTGCACCTTCTACATTGCTGTTGGGTAATATGATGGAAAATTCTTCGCCACCGTATCTGGCAACGATATCAAATTTTCTGGTAATTTCCAAAAAGATTTTTGAAATTTCTTTCAGTACTTCATCCCCCGTTTGATGGCCATAGTTGTCGTTCACTTCCTTGAAGGAATCGATATCACCAATGATGTAAGAAATGGGCATTTTGTATCGAATAGACTTTTCAAACTCTTCCTTAAATCGTTCCTCATAATACCATCTGCTGTATAGACCGGTTAAGCTGTCATACATGCTGCTTTGTAGATACAGTGTGTTTTTTACAAAGAGTGTGATAATGGGTTCGATTTGGTTCAGGAAGATGGTAATAAATTGATTGTCTTCCTTGTAATTGACTTCTTCATTTCCAAAGAGACAAAGAATGACTCTTTTTGTATCATCGATTATGTATGAATGTTTGATTTCCAAAGGGGACATTTCAATAGTATTAGGTGTTTCTAGAAAGTTTTTAAGTGTCTGGTCAGTTATAGATTCATCATAGTTGATTTCGAAATAATTCATAATTCTTTCTTTATCTGCCAGGAGGATGATGCCGGTTTTTGCCTTGGATAAACTGCTGATCCAATAGAATATTTGCTTTAGGGTTTCCACAGAGTTATCTGTAATGTCGATATTTCTTGCGAATTCAAGGATTTCATTTATCACGTTCATTCGAACTAAATTTTCATCTGAAAGTCGTTTATATCTTTCAAAATCACAAATCGTCTGTTTATTGCCTGTTTCATAGATGACATCTTCTAACTGATTTCTGAGTTCTATAAGGTTGATTTCGTTTGCCGGTATGATATTTGATATGTGTTTTACCGCTTTCAGATACCCTGTTTTCTTATAAATCATCTGAGCCTTGCTTAAATAAAAACGGGCTTCTTCGAAGTTTTCAAGAAACAAATAAGATTTACCTAAAGCTTCATTTAACAAGGCTAAGGAGAGCTTTAAACCGGAGCTTTTATAGTCTGAGATAGTTCTTTTAACGGTATTTTGAAATAATTCAGGAAATAAACGGATGAATTTTTTATAAAAACTCAAGAGGATTTCTTCTTTCCATACCAAATCGTGTCTGAAGAAATCAATAAAAAGCGTTTCCAATTCTTCTTTATCAGTTATGGTATGAAAGTCTACGAACTTATTAAACCCATATACGCGATAGTCCCATGACAATTCTTTTAAACGTCGATCGCCTTCCGCATGAGTTGCAAGAATAAAGGGGGCAACGACATAAAGTCTTTGACATTTTCCCATAATCTCTTCATTGGGATTTAATTCTATCGCCCTTTTAACATGCAATTCTACGGAGTGTGAATCTTTATTGTATAAGTGAAACATCGCTTCCAGGTAATAAGCATAAGCCAACGCGTTGTTGTCATTCGTTTGTTTTGCCGCATGCTTTATTTCTTCAAGCCTTTTCCAAAAATCTTCGGTGTTGCCCGCATAAACGTAATAAAAAAGCCATTGTGTTTCTATTTTTAACAACATTTTTTTATGAGGAAAGTAATCACTGATTTGTGATAAGCGTTCTAAAAGGTTCAGCCCTTTTGCATGGGGAAAATTTACAACGTAGAACTCTGCGATTCGAATGTACAACTCTCCTGTGACGAAAAAAATCCTGGAATTTTCTATCATTAGGAATGCCTTTCGCATCATGGCCTCGGCAAGTGTTGTCATCCCCCTTTTTTGATAGTATTCTCCCAATATCACATAGGCTCTAGCGACTATCAATTTTGTCTTCTCACCAAGCGATCCTTCATTTATCTTTTTTAAATGACTTGAGATAATATCAAAAGCTTTATCCCTTTCTTTCATATAAAATAATATTTCCGCGTGAAAAAAGAGGGAAAGTAACTCATAATGCAGCAGTTCATTTTTTGTTTTGAATAACTTTGAATGATTAGTGAGTGTGTTGAAGAGTTTATGCGCTTCAAAAAAATTCTGGTCTTGGATCAAAAACTGCATTTTTAAATGTAAAAATCGTATATCATTGGGGATCATTTGTCTTAATGATTCGGGTACTCTTTTTAGATTGACACTATAAAGAAAAGCTACCCACTCGACAAAATAAGGCGTGATTTCTTCTTTTTTTAAATATTCTAATGCTGATTGTGCCAGTTCAAGAGACTTTTCTGTTGATTCTGACTGATAAAAGAACTTTCTTGATTTCATTAAAAGTTCTGCAGCCTTCTTGCGGGTACTCAAAGAGGATCAATCCTTTCTATCAAAAACCTCTGTACAAAACACTTAATTCAATATCTTGAAGTTGGTTTATCCACCCTTCTATTTCTTCTTTTGTGTATGTTTTCTCGTTTTTTTCTAAAGGACGATATTGTTGTAAAGTAATTTTTTTGATACGATTAAATTTTACCATATTCAGCATTTTTTTAAAAGAGTTAAAATCAATGTACTCTGGAAAGAGGGTGATCCGAATCTCAAAATCAAAAAAACTTTTGATTTTCTGAAACGCTTGTTGAATGGTTGATAAGTCGATTGAAGAAAAAGAACTGTAATCATAAGATTTAAAATCCATAGCGCAAAAATCTGCAACCTCAGCAAGTTTTTCTATCATTTCAGGCTTTGATCCATTTGTATCAATCTTTAAAAGTTTTTGTGGGAATTTTTCTTTAAACAACTGACAGAACGAAACTAACTCCTGACCATATAGAGTTGGTTCGCCCCCGGTAATAACGAGGGCGTCCAGCATGTTTGTTCTTTTTTGAAAAAAATCAAACACTTCAGATTCATCAATTGTTCCTTCTTGTTTTTTGATGAGAGAACTATTATGACAATACTTGCAATTAAAGTTGCACCCGGATGTAAATACCGTCGTTGCTACTTTCTTCGGATAATCTGTTAGACTCAGTTTCTCGATTCCTGCGAATTTCATCCTTCACACCTTCTTTCAAGGAATAGGTTTCTCGTTGTTTGAATTCTTGTTGTTTACCATTATTCCAATGTTGCACCGGTCTGTAATAACCTGTTATTCTGGAGTAGGTTTCCGTGGGTTTGCCACAGATGGGGCATGTATAAACCTCTCCGGAAATATAACCATGGTCAGGACAAATGGAATAAGTGGGTGAAATGGTGAAATAGGGTATTCTGTAATTTTCAGCGATCTTTTGAACTAAACTCTTTGCAGTTTCCCAATCTTGAACGCGTTCGCCAAGAAAGGCATGAAAAACTGTTCCGCCGGTATATTTGGTTTGAAGTGTTTCTTGAATATCCAATGCTTCAAACATATCTTCAGTGAAATTCACTGGCAGATGTGAAGAGTTGGTGTAATAAGGGGTGTCAACTCCTGCAGTGATGATATCTGAGAATCGTTTTTTATCATGTTTGGCCAATCGATAAGAAGTAGATTCAGCTGGTGTGGCTTCCAAATTGTATAGGTTTCCTGTCTCTTCTTGGAAATCAGCCAACCTTTCTCGCATGGTGTCCAGTACCTTTTTAGAAAAGCCCAAGGCATCTTTGTCATCGATTGTTTTATTCAACCATTTTGCATTCAAACAAGCTTCGTTCATACCCACCAAACCAATGGTTGAAAAGTGGTTGTTAAAGTCCTTAAGATAATGCTTGGTATATGGGTAAAGCCCAAAATTATTGAGTTTCTCTATGATGCTCCTTTTAATTTCTAAACTTCTTTTTGCTATTTCCATGTATTTTTCAAGCTTCTGAAAAAAGGCATCTTCATTTTCACTAAGATAGGCCATTCTAGGAAGATTCAGCGTTACCACGCCGATGGATCCGGTGAATTCATCTGAACCGAAGAGGCCCCCCCCCCTTCTGCGTAACTCTCTTTTGTCCAGTTGAAGTCGGCAACACATACTTCTAACATCAGATGGGTTCAACTCTGAATTGATAAAGTTTTGAAAATAGGGAGTTCCGTATTTTGACGTCATTTCAAAAAGAAGTGGAACGTTTTCATTTTCCCAATCAAAGTCTCTTGTAATATTGTAAGTCGGAATAGGATACTGGAAACCCCTTCCCGCATAGTCTCCTTCAAGCATCACTTCAATAAAGGCTCTGTTAATCATGTTCATCTCTGTCTGACAGTCACCGTATGTAAATTCTTGCGGTTTGCCTCCGGCAATTGCGGGTAAATTCTGTAAATCTTCAGGAACCACCCAATCTAAGGTTATATTTGAAAATGGTGATTGGGTTCCCCATCTACTTGGCGTGTTAACACCGAATACAAAAGATTGTATAGCCTGTTTCGTTTCTTTGTAAGATAAATTATCAGTTTTTACAAATGGGGCCAGATAAGTGTCGAAAGAACTGAATGCTTGAGCACCGGCCCATTCGTTTTGTAGCACACCGAGAAAATTAACTATTTGATTCGAAAGCGTTGACAAATGCTTTGCCGGAGCACTTGTGATTTTTCCGGTCACGCCTCCCAGTCCTTTTTCAATCAACTGCCTGAGACTCCACCCTGCACAATATCCTGAGAGCATCGATAAATCGTGAATATGCAAGTCTCCATTTTTATGAGCACGGCCAATTTCCTCATCGTACAACTCATTCAGCCAATAATTTGCAATGACTGTTCCACTGTTGTGTAGAATCAAACCACCAATGGAGTAGGAAACGGTACTGTTTTCTTTTACTCGCCAATCAGCTTTCTCTAAATAATCGTTGACCGTTGAAGAGAAATTGAGCATGTCTTTGGATAATTCTCTGAGATTCTGATGTTGCTTTCTGTAAATGATGTAGGCCTTTGCAACTTCTGTAAACCCAGATTCCTCAAGGACATCTTCTACGTTATCTTGTAGTTTTTCAATATCAATGACTTGATCTTTGATTTGTGATTGGGACTTGGAAACGGCTCTCAAAGAAAGTAATTGAAGGATATCTTCGTTATAAGCCGATTCCGTTGCATCAAAAGCCTTTCGGATGGCTTTTTGGATTTTGTCTATTTCGAAATCTACAATCTTTCCATCACGTTTCTTGATCCCCAGTATAGATTGATTATTCATATAAAAACCTCCCTGTTTTATCTTATTGTGCGTCCACTATTATACAATATGTTGTGTTCTTTGTCAATGATGCCACAACAGATTGTTGTTTCAAACACCTGTCTTATGGTTAGAGAGTGTTGTTGAGATAACAAAAAATGTAGAAGAAGAAATAGAGTATGATGTTGAGAGTGTTTTCCAGACTACTTGCAAAGGGTTTCCTTTTCTGGTAAAATACATCTGTAATTCGTGGGCCAGTGTAGCTCAGCCGGTAGAGCGGCTCATTCGTAATGAGCAGGTCGTGGGTTCAAATCCTATCACTGGCTCCAATGGAGAATCATATGCAAAAACAGGAGAATAACACAATCGAAGAAAGGTTCTTGAAGAACCTTTTTTCTTTTATCAAAGAGAACACCAATAAAGAAGATAAGTTTGTTTTAGCCATTTCCGGTGGCTCAGACTCTATGGTTTTGCTGGATCTATTTCAAGTGTTTAGCAAAAAATACCCCATAACATTTTGTGTTGCCAATGTTGATCACCGAATCAGAAAAGAATCATCGGAAGAACAACTATGGTTAAAAAAACTCTGTGAAGAACAAAAGATGCCTTTTTATGCTGAATCAGTTGACATAATAAAGATGAAACGCAACCTGGGCGCAAAAACAAGTTTAGAGGAATTGGCGAGAGATGAACGACAGAAGATGCTAAAAAAAATAAAGAAAGATTATAATGCACAATGGGTCATTACCGCTCATCACCAGGATGATCTATTAGAAACCTTTTTTTTAAGATTAATCCGTGGAACCGGTTTAAACGGTATCAATACCATGAACTCGGTAGATGGTTTCTATTTGCGGCCGCTACTGTCCTATTCCAAAGAAGAAATTGTGGCATACTCGAAAGAGAAGGGGTTGTTTTACTTTAACGATCAAACCAATGATGATACCCGGTTTCTAAGAAATAAGATCAGACATCGGTTAATCCCTTATTTTACAAATGAATTTGGCAATGAGGTAAAAGACGTTCTCATAAGAGACATTGAAAACCTAAAAAATGCGGATAGAGCCCTAAGTGAATTGATAAACAAAGTTCTTCTAAAGGCAAAATATTCGTCTAATAAAGTTGAAATTCATCAAAAACATCTCCAAGATAAGTCCCCTTCTTATCTTCGAGAACTTTTTATTAGGATGTACCAAAAATGGCATGGTTCTCCGGCAGGTTTGACGAAAAAAAAAGTCGAAGACATTTGTTTGAAATTTCTGAAAGAAGGAGACTTTGAAATAACAATTTCACATGCCATTAGATTTTTGCGCAGCAATGACATTGTCGGTTTCGACAAAAATGTGCACTATTTACAAAAATCAAAAAAACAACAGATTTTATTAGGAGAGGATTTTAAAAAAGAATTAGAGAAAAAAAACATCTTAACCCTTGATATTGATTTATTGGTTCAAAGAGGAAGTGTTTGTTTTCAACTACTGTCCTTTGGAAATAATATTGCTTTCGGAAAAACTCTTGTCAATAAATGCGCTTACTTGGATTACGAAAAAATTAAATTTCCTTTAATAATAAGGTTCTGGAAGGGAGGAGATCGAATTAAACCCATTGGAATGGAAAATTTTAAAAGGGTTTCAAGGCTAATGACCGATGCGCGGATAAAAAAATACGCAAAAAGAAAACAGTTGATAATGGAAAATGGAAAACATGATATAATTTGGTGTATGGGGTTAAGAATCTCTGAAGATTACAAAATAACGTCATCAACTGTGCGATATTTAAAGGTTATTTATCTTGATTCCAGCAACAAGGATTTAGAAGGGAGGGAGCGGTAGTTTCCGCAAAGTATTGATAGAGATGAAGAAAAGTGATTTAATCCAAAAATTCTCCACACATAACAATAATGATAACGATGATCAAAAGAGGGAACCGAGATTTTCTATGAACAACAAGCCACCAAAAAGACCCAATAATAACTTGTTACTGTTGTTTGGTATGGTGGTTATCATCATATTGATTGCCATGGCATATCAAGGGCCCATGACTAATTCAACGCAAGTCGTTGACTTCACAACTTTCTATTCCATGGTAAAGGATGGAAAGGTTCAAGAAATAGTGATTGATGACAGTGGTGTCATTACGTTTAAAAGCGGTGGTTCTTTTCAAGACACTGTTTATGAAGTTTACGCACCATGGGTATTAAGAGATTCTGCCATTATGGAGGAATTGATTCAAAGTGGAGCGAAGATAAAGGGTAAACAGAATTCCGGTGATTTCTGGTGGGCAATTCTCTTGAATATTGTTCCATTGCTTCTGTTTGTTTTCATATTCTTTTCCATGATGCGATCTGTTTCGGGCAAAGGTAATCAGGCATTTACGTTTACCAAAAGTCCCGCAAAGAAATTATCAAAGGATAAAAAGAAAGTTGCTTTTAAAGATGTTGCCGGTGTGGATGAGGTCATAGAGGATTTAGAGGAATTGGTTATGTTCCTGAAAAATCCCTCCAAGTTTAAAAAGATAAAGGCCAGAATGCCAAAAGGGGTGCTTCTTGTTGGCCCTCCGGGAACGGGTAAAACGCTTTTATCAAGAGCTGTTGCAGGAGAAGCCGATGTTCCGTTCTTTCATATAAGTGGTTCTGATTTTGTTGAACTGTTTGTGGGTGTTGGTGCATCGAGAGTTCGTGATCTCTTTACACAAGCAAAAGCCGCAAGCCCTTCAGTAATCTTTATAGACGAAATAGATGCAGTAGGAAGGCATAGAGGGGCCGGACTTGGCGGTGGTCATGATGAAAGAGAGCAAACGTTAAACCAAATCCTGGTAGAGATGGACGGATTTGAGTCCAATGAAGGTGTTATTGTTATGGCCGCAACCAACAGACCGGATATTTTAGATAAAGCTTTATTGAGACCGGGACGTTTTGACAGAAAGGTAATGGTTGATCCGCCTGATGTGAAAGGGCGAGAAGAGATATTGGAAATATACGCAAAAGACAGGCCACTTGCCCCCGATGCTAAGCTGGAAATTATTGCAAAAAGGACTCCGGGGTTTGTTGGAGCAGACCTTGAAAACCTGATTAACGAATCTTCATTACTTGCGCTGAGAAACAACAGAGAGCAAATAATCATGGATGACATGGAAGAAGCGATTGATAGGGTCATTGCAGGTCCTGAAAGAAAGAGCCGGATCCTTTCTCCGGAAGAGAAAAAGATCATCGCTTTTCACGAACTTGGGCATGCCATAATACCTACCGTTTTAAAAACCAATGAACCCGTGCATCGTGTGTCGATTATTCCAAGAGGCCATGCAGCGCTTGGTTATACCCTTCAGCTCCCTGAAAAGGACAAATACCTGAACAGCAAAACGGAACTGGCTAATCGAATTACCGGTCTTCTTGGAGGGAGAGCTGCTGAGGAGTTTTTCTTTAACGAAATTACAACCGGTGCGGCAAATGACATTGAAAGAGCCTCAAAATTGGCGAGAACCATGGTTTGTAAACTTGGTATGAGTGAGAATATGGGACCTGTCATGTGGGAAAGCGAGGAAGAAGAAGTCTTTTTGGGAAAAGAGATTTCCAAATCCAGAAATAGCGAAAAAATCGCCTTTCAAATTGATCAGGAAGTAAAAGATTTGATGAATAAATCCTATCAAAAGGCGTTAGAAATAATATCCAGATATAAAAAGGAAATTGAACATCTGGCAGAACGGTTACTTGAAGAGGAAGTTATTGAAGGGGATTATCTCAGGGAATTATTAGAGCGTGAAGTCGACCAACACAAAAATTCACAGGATGATCCTGAATCGGAACCTAAGGAACAAACAGCAGGTGTTTCAGGAAAGGCAGATAATGATATTGATGAAAAAAGCGGTGAAGAAGACTGAGCATTCAGTTTCAAAGATTTTATTGATTTTTTGCCTTTTGTTTTTATTTACTGTTGGCAGCATGTTTGCTCTGCGGTTTGATATAGGTGTTGGTGTGGAAAAGGTTGATCATGTTGCTCCTTTTGTGCATCTCAATTTTAGCAATCGGTATTTGATATTTGAGAATGATTTTACATATGTCCATGAATTTGGTATTATAGATACGATGGCTCTATTTCTGAAATTGAATTCAGCGTTAACACCAAAATTTGGTATTTCTACCTGTTGGGGTTATAATCAACTTGAAGGGTTTTTTTTTGAAAAAAACGGTTTTATTATTAACGCCGGTTTTTCTTATTTTTTAGATCACTATGCAATTGGTTTTAACGTGGGTGAATATATATCATTTGATGGTAGTATCAGCGAGTTACCAATAACAAAATTTTCTTGTTCCATTAAGATAGGGGAGTGGTAAAAAGTGAAAAAGACGTCACTGTTAGTAATTTTATCTGTTGTGATGATTTTGGCTTTTACAGGTTGTTTGTTTATGGAGAAAGAAGCAAGCTTAGAAATCCTGGGAAAGAAGGTTATTGCTTTTGGTGCATCTCAAGCATTCGAGATTAAAATAACTTCAAGCGGTGCCGGCGGAGTGGGGGATGTATTTGCAAAAGATGCTCAAGCTAAAAGTGTCAAGTGGGATTTTCAAAATACGGAGCATGCTGAAGGCAGTTTTACTAAAACTGTAGAAGGTGAAGAGGCAAAAAAATATACTGCAACTTTTTCAACGGCTCCCGGAGATTATCGATTGAGCGTAACCCTTGTTACAACCGGGGATAAAACCTATGAAAAGACATGTGATTTTGAGGTTGTGAAACCAGCGCCTCAAAAAACCATTGAAACCTTTGTGGGTGGTGCACCCATTTTATGGAAGAGTATTCAGAAGAACGATCAGGTAGAGATAAAAATAACACTCACAGATGATCAACTTTCTGAAGAACAGGTCAACAATTACGAATACAAATGGGATATTACACATTCGGGAAATTCAATAGGCCGGGATTCTTCCGAATACATTAAGTACGGTGATTCAAAAACATATACATATAAATTTGAAGAAAGAGCGACTTATGCCGTTGTACTAACCATTAAAAATCCTTTTGGCGATACCTATACATTTACAGTTGATAGTTTTACCATCAACACAACAAGGCCTGAGATACCCGAGTTAGTTGGGACACCTGACTGGACTGGGGAGGGATCAAAATTTGAAATTGAAGTTAAAAAAGGCGAAGATGTCCTATATTACGTGCTTGAGAAAAAATCTCCAGACAGTGATCAGTATCATTTCGTCTATAGAGGATTTGCATCTTCAGCTTCAACTGTGAAGCTTTACGATTCAACGGTCTCCGAAAACGAAGTGACTTACAAAATATACGGAGTAGATGGTGGGCAATCCCAAGGAACTCCTTTGGTTACCATTGTAGAAATTCCAAACAGGCCCCCTTCCAAGCCGGTTGTTTTGCAGCCATCCGGAGTAGTTAGAAAAGTATTATTGGAAAACGAACCTTTGAATATGTTCTGGACAGACGGAACTGACCCGGATTTAGGTGATGATGTACACTATTATGCCTATATTGGTAATACCCGTGATAGTTTTGATTATCTAGGAAATACAAAAAATACAAGTATTGCGATTAATTATAAGTTGGAATCAGGAAACACCTATTATGTTCGTGTGGATAGTTCAGATGGATTGTCAAGAACCAGAGGTGATGTATTTAGCTTTACACTTGATCCGGATGTTAATGCCCCAGTTATCATAAACTCAAGAATTGATATGAATGGTAATCCATATCAAATTGACCAATTTGATTTTGTTGATGCTAATGGACCCATGTTGGCTTATACTAAGACATATGAGATTGAAGCTAGTCGATATGCCTCCTTCAACGATTCTAAAAAATTCAAAAAGACTTTTACAGCGGGCGTAATTACCCCTGTGAATGTGCCTGTTTACATAGGAAATCCTGGAGACAGGATGTTTGTGAGAATGAGAATCATTTATGAAAATCAGTATATGAAAATTACAACAAATTGGTCAGCAGCAACTCTAATGAACATTAGATAAAAACGAAATAAAACAAACAGGCGGGCTTTTTTTAATTGAGCCCGTCTTTAAATATTAGGGGTGATTAGTAATGAGTCATGATAATTACAAAAAAAGAGTAGAAGATGTTGCATCGTATTTAACAGATAAATTGCTTGAACCACCCAGGATCGGTGTCATACTTGGTTCTGGACTATCTGGAATTGCAGAGAGTCTTGAAAACAAAAAGATTTTTCATTATTCTGAAATCCCTGAGTTCCCAATCTCAACAGCGCCTGGTCACAAAGGAGAGTTAATCTTTGGTAAATTGGGAAAAAACGAAGTAGTGCTTATGAATGGTCGTTTTCATTATTACGAAGGGTATGATATGAAGACCATTACTTTCCCTATTAGAGTGATGCAATTGATGGGTGTGGAGTATTTGTTTATAACTAATGCGGCCGGGGGTTTAAATCCCGACTTTGAGATTGGGGTTCCAATGTTGATTAAAGACCACATCAACATGATCGGAGACAATCCATTAATTGGTGAAAATATCGATGAATGGGGACCTCGTTTTCCGGATATGTCTGACGCCTATCCAATGGAGTTAAGAAAAATGGTTCTCGAAACAGCCAGAGAAATCGGAGAACCTTTGTATGAAGGTATCTACGTTTCTGTTTCCGGACCTAATTTTGAAACACCTGCGGAGTTGAAAATGTTCAGGCATTTGGGTGGAGATGCCATTGGTATGTCCAGTGTACCCGAAGCCTTATGCGCCGCACACGGTGGTATTAAGATTGTAGGAATGTCGGCAATTACCGATAAGGCCGCTGGCGAAGATCTTCAGCTTTTAACCGCGGAAGAAGTACTTGAGGTTGCAAAAAAAACCGGCAAAAAAATGTCGGCTCTGATTAGAGCCGTTTGCGATAAGTTATAGTAATATGGGAGAATTTTTTCAATCGTTTAGTGCGGGAATAATTCAAGGCACCACAGAATTTTTGCCCGTTTCAAGTTCCGGACATCTCTTTTTGTTTCGGAACTTTTTTAATATTGATTTTGGTACGGATTATGTTGTGTTGCTTCATTTTGGTACGTTGTTGGCGGTTTTATTTTTTTTCTGGAAAGATATTTGGCAAATCATTCACGGTCTGTTTACTAAGAACTTTTATTCTTGGAAATTATTTTTTGCTCTAATAATCGGTACAATACCGGCAGCAGTTTCCGGATTATTGATTGAAGAATTCCTGGAACAGCATTTAACATCAAATTTGACAATAGGTATTTCTTTGATAATAACCGGAGTGTTTTTATTCTTCTCTGATTATCTGAAAAAAACGGATTATTCTATTAAGCAAATCGGTATGAAAAAGGCCTTTTTTATCGGTATATTTCAAGCATTGGCAATTATTCCCGGTTTATCCAGGAGTGGGCTCACACTTTTTGGAGCGTTGTTGCTTGGTGTAAAAAGAGAAGATGCCTTTAAATTTTCCTTTCTTCTTTCAATACCGGTTATTCTTGGGAGTACGATACTCAAAATGGGTCAAATCAGCCAATCTGCACAAGGACTTTTGGGCTTTGTCGTTGCCGCTATATCAGGTTTTTTTGCCCTTTGGCTCCTAAAAATATTGACAAGAACAAAGAAATTAAAGTATTTTGCCTTTTATTGCTGGATAATGGGAATTCTCGTACTTGTATAGTTTATTAATGATAGAAGGGGATCTTGTATAGGTCCCTTTTTTTATTATCAACAAAACTTTAATTTGTTGATGCATTGACGAAAAAATGATAGTTGTTATGTGTTGACATTTGTTTTAAATAGTGTATAATAGCCTTATAAAGGTGAGATAATTTAACAAAAATAGATGAAATTTGTAGTATTTGCTTGAAAACCTGCTATCATTCCACCTAAATCGGTTATAGTCTTCCAAAACCAGTATAATTTAACGGAGGGGATTTTTTGCAGAAAAAATCGGCAGTCCTTGTTGGGGGATATCCCTTGACTCATTTTGAAAAGAATCAAATTAATGAGTTAAAAGGGGAAAAGAGTTATTTGATAGCCGTTGATGGTGGATTAAATGCGTTTTATGAACTCGCAATCTTGCCGGATATGTTGCTCGGAGACATGGATTCTTGTACAAATACCGCTTATGATTGGTATTGTCGGAAAGGAAAAAAGCAACTGTATTTTCCATCTAACAAAGACTATCTGGATATGGAAGCAGCCATCAACTTGGTTAATTGTCTTGGAATCCGTGCGGCTTTTTTATTTGGGGTTCTTGGAGGAAGAATAGATCAGACATTTTCTTGTTTACCGTTCTTATTAAGAGGTGTGGCATTAGGTCTATCAATCACCATAAAATCAGAGAACTGCCAAATGGGAATATTTAAAGGACCTTACGAAAACACATTTAAAACAGATGTGAATTCCGGATGGTCCTTTTTGGCGATAAGCGATGTTGTGGAAGGAATGACATTAAATGGCTTTAAGTTCGATGTAGATAAACAAAGATTATTTAATACACAAACAAGGGCATTAAGTAATCGTGCAAAATCGTCAAAAGTAATAATTAAAATTGATAATGGAATATTATTATATTTTAACGAACCTGGGAGGCAAGAAAATGTGGAGTACGAAGAGTCTTTCTGAAAAGACTGTCAATGAATTGAAGGAAATAGCCAAATCAAGGGAAATTAAAGGCTATTACAAAATGCGAAAGAAAGAACTGGTTCAGTCGTTAACCAGTGAGTTTATCAAGGAAATTGATCCAACTTCCATGGAGAAGATAAGGAAAATGTTAAGGAGTGAACCCAGGATATTTGAATTAAGGAAGATTGCAAAAAAAATGGGAATTTCATTCAAACGGAATATGAAAAAGAGTGAATTGGAAGACAGAATCAAACGTTCACTCATCAGGCATGAACGTGCAGAACAAGCACAAGCATCTTCCCCGATTTCTGGTGCCGGTTCACATCAGCAGAAGATTAATCCCGGAGAACCGGTAATTCCAGAATTGCCAAAAACATATAGAAGGGATAAACTCGTTGCACTACCGGTTAATCCCTTATGGATTCACATGTATTGGGATTTTTCCGATCAGACAGCAGAATTGCTTAACCGATTAAAAGAACAGGGTAAAGCTATTTATTTGAGAATTTATGATGTAACTTATATTGAATTCAACGGAGAGAATGCTCATCAGATTTGGGAATATGAAATATCGTCAGATGGGGAAAGAAAATATTATGCCAATGTGAACAATTCCAACGCCTCTTATTTGACAGAAATTGGGTATATCAATGATAAGGGTGAATTTGTGACAGTGTTAAGAAGCAATCTGGTTAAGACCCAGCCAAACGCATTTTCCACAAAAATGGAAGAAAAATGGCTGGATCTCAGCTCCGGTTACAAGTTCTCAAAACCTGCACAGGGAATACTATCTAAACCCACCTTTAAAGCAGTTGGCGGCTCTTCCTTCTTCCCGCAAGAATTTAATAAGCACGCAATCACATCCGGTGGCGGTTCCTTTTTGAATTTCATGTCCGGTAGTACCCAGAAAAAGGGAGAAGGTGAATAATCATGACAAAAGGATATTTCTCATTGGTTTTACATGCTCATTTACCATACATACATCATCCGGATTTTGAAGAATTCATGGAGGAAAAATGGCTTTTCGAGGCTATCAGCGAAACATATATACCCCTTCTAAGAGCATTTGAAAGACTTGAAAATGATCGGATTCCCTTTGCAGTCACCATGTCCATAACACCTCCCCTTATGGAAATGCTGGATTCCAAGAGTTTGCAGGAAAAATACATTAGGCATTTACAAGCGTCGATTGATCTATCAGCCAAAGAAATGGAAAAAACAAGAGAAGAGAATCCAAAAAAACACAAAATGGCTAAATATTATCATGAGGATTTTAAAGACCTGTTGAGAATTTTCAGAGATGAATATGATTCAAGAATTTTAAATGGCCTTAAACGTTTTTATAAAAGTGGAAACTTGGAGATTATCACCTGTAATGCCACCCATGGGTTCTTGCCTTTAATGGACAGATACCCCAATGCGGTCAGAGCGCAAGTGAAAACCGGAAAGCAAACCTATAAAAATCATATCGGTGAGAATCCAAAGGGAATTTGGTTGGCTGAATGTGGATACACTACCGGATTGGATAAATATTTGGCAGAGGAAGATATACGATACTTCTTTGTGGACTCTCATGGAATTTGGTATGCAGACATGCCGCCAAGATATGGTGTGTATCGACCTCTTATCACTGAAAACGGTGTCTTTGCCTTTGGAAGAGACCCTGAATCCAGTGAGCAGGTTTGGAGTGCCGAAAGTGGCTATCCAGGTGACTTCAGATATCGTGAATTTTACAGAGACGTTGGTTTTGATAGAGAACAGGAATACATCAAAGATTATCTGGATAGTTGTGGTGTACGATCCAACACAGGGATCAAGTACTACAAGGTTACCGGCAAAGGTGTTGATCTGGGTGAAAAGGAATTTTACGACATTGATGAAGCTATGGATGCTGCAAGAGCTCACGGTAGTGATTTTGCATATAAAAAGGCTGCACAGGTAGCGCATCTTTATGATGTTTTTGATGGGGTGGAACCCCTTATAGTCGCTCCTTTTGACGCCGAATTATACGGCCACTGGTGGTTTGAGGGCCCAGCATTTATCGAACACTTCTTCAGGGCTTTAAACCAATTGGAAGACATTGAACCAATAACGCCACCAAGTTTCATAGAGAATATATTAAAATCAGTCCAAATCGACACGCCCGGGGATTCCACTTGGGGTGCCAACGGTTATAACGAAGTATGGTTGAATGGTTCAAACGACTGGATATACAAACACTTAGACCATCTTATTGAAAAAATGGGTGAATTGGCTAATTCATACAAAGATAAACAAGATGGACTGAAAATCAGGGCATTAAATCAAGCGGCGAGAGAATTACTACTAGCTCAGTCCAGTGACTGGGCCTTTATCTTGACAACGGGAACAACCGTTGAATATGCTTCTAACAGAACAAAACAACATGTGGACCGTTTCTTGAAATTGTACAACGAGATCACAAACGATACCATCAACGAAGAAGAGTTGGAAAAGCTTGAATGGTTGGATCCCATTTTCAAAGATATTGATTATAAGGTTTATTGTACACAATAGAAAAGATAAATAATCCCTGCGGGAAAGCGGGGATTTTTAAAACTCAATCAGGAGGAAAACACATGTCCTTAAAAAACGAAGCTTTTTTGA
>JAYEGQ010000035.1:0-5066 GCA_034659095.1 Thermotogota bacterium | reverse complement strand
AAATGTTATTCCCGGGATTTATGTTCACCATTCCAACTTTCGTAGTTGTTAAGGTCCTTGGACTTTTGAACTCACTTGCCGGTCTTATCATCCCGGCTTTATTTGGCGCTTGGGGAGTTTTCATGTTCACTCAAAGCTTTCGAAATATACCCAATGATTTTATAGAAGCGGCGAGAATGGAAGGAGCTTCTGAAACAAGAATTGTTCTATCCATAATGATCCCAATCGCCAGGTCTACTGCCAGTATAGTTGGTTTGTTCACATTTATTGGTATCTGGGATAACTTCCTAACTCCACTCATTTTAATCAGTGATTATGATAAAATGCCTTTGTCAGTCCTTTTGGCCAGTTTTAACCACGAGTACGGTTCACAAATTGGTGCCGTATTATCCGGGGCAGTTATTCAGACTATGCCTATGGTTCTTCTGTTTTTAATATTTAGAAAGTACTTCTTGGAAGGAATTGCTGTATCATTCAAATAAATCTTATATCAAGTTGGTGATGGTTATGAGTTTAAAATTAGAAAGAAGTGCATTAAATCCATTATTTGGCCCAAATCCTCAGCATTTGTGGGAATCTAGATACGTTTTTAATCCGGCTGTTGTTTATGATGGGAGTATCTTTCATATGCTTTACAGGGCACAAGGTGCTGATATGGTATCCAGAGTGGGCTATGCTGTAAGTCTGGATGGAAAGCACTTTAACAGAATGGATAACCCTGTTTTTTCTCCTGCTGTAAAAGAAGAACTATATGGGGTTGAAGATCCCAGAATTACCAAAATAGACAATAAGTATTACATGACCTATACCGCTTATTCGCCGGAAGGAGTAAAGATAGCGTTGGCTTCCACCAAAAATTTCTTCTTCTGGGAACGTTTTGGGATCGTACTTCCGGATTTTGACCCGGATAAAGATGCCGTGTTATTTCCTGAAAAGATTGGTGGGAAATATGTAATGCTTCATAGAGATCCTCCCAGCATTTGGATCGCATACTCGGATGATTTAATTCACTGGGATGGACACAAAAAAATAGCCGATCCTATAAAAAATCATTGGGAAAACGAAAAAATCGGAGCTGGGGGTCCTCCAGTTAAAACTCCTTATGGTTGGCTTCTAGTTTATCATGCTGTACAAAAACATGCTCCTGAACCTTCCAGATTGACTTATCGCTTGGGATTCATGCTTTTGGACTTGGAGGATCCTTCTAAAGTTATCAAACGTACAACTGAACCGATTCTTGAACCAGAGGAAGAATGGGAAATATTTGGGGGCGTCCCTCAGGTTGTATTCACTGATTCTCTGATTGATTATAAGGATGAGTATTTAGTTTATTATGGCGCAGCAGATAATTATATAGCTCTTGCGAGTTGTCAAAAACAAGAGGTTTTTGATTGGATTAAGAAAAGTTGAAATAACAACAAATGAATGATTGGGATGAAGTTATTCAGCTTCATCCCATATGAATACCATTTCTGAAATCATTTGATCTTTCGTATCATAGGTTTTCTGCAATTTTTGCAGCCCTTGTTTATCATAGATGTTGATTTGATAACTTGTTTTTTCTCCTAATTGATAGAAAATAATCTTTTGAAGTTCATCATTCTCATATTCATATACTTTTTGGGAGATGGTTTCATCATCCGGATTTTTTTGAACCGTCTTGATTAGCTTTCCTTCATTGTTGATCTCATTTTCTTCATAGAGATCCAACTGATTATTGTAAAAATATTTTACTTTAACCGGCTCCGTTTTGGAGATAGTATCATCGTATTCCAATAACGAATAATGAGTCAGTGAATCTTGATTATAGGTAAAAACTCTGATAACCCTTTGTTGATCATCGTACTGTAATATGTGTTTCCCAACCATCCGAGAATTTTTATAATTAATTCTTTCTTTTACCTGTCCATTCGAATTGTATTCTGTTTCGGTAATCAGCAAAATATTTCCTTCAGGGGACAGGAACTGCTCTCTGATTAAATCACCATAATCATTGTATTCATTTTCAATTGTAACTGTTTTTTCTCCTTTATCATACACAACAACTTCTTTCAATAAATAACGTGGTTGATTTTCTTCTTGTATTTCTTCTTTTTTTTCAATTTCCGAGAGCTTTTCTTCGGTATGTTTTTCATCTTCTTGATGATTCTTGTCTACTATATCTGTCGATTCAAGAATTAATGAAGATTTTTCTTCTTCTATTTGATTTGAGGTATTTTGAGTGGCTTCTTTAGTTCTAATTAATTCGTTTTTCACTTGAAACTGTTCAATTTGACTGTCATTAATCTCCTTTAATTGCTCAATTCTTTCCATTAGTTGTTCTTCTGTCTCTTTAATAAGGTTTATTTCTAACAATTGTTTTGTAATTGTCATTTCCAGAGATTCTATATCAGTTTCTAAATTACGAATTGTTTTTTGGTAATCGGTCACTTTCATGGAATATTCTTCTTTAAGTTCATCAATTTTCATTTGAAGCTTTTCTATCGATTCATTCTTTTGTTTTTCAATACTCACATATCGATCGATTGTATTTTTTAACCCATGTATTGTTCTATCTTTATAATCTGAAAGATTCCTAAATTTTTCAAGATCTTCTTTTAGGTTTTGATTTGTTTTTTCCAATACAACGTTTTCGTTGGTTAAAATTTCTGTTTCCAATCCTAATTTTTTGTTTTCGTTTTCTATCTCTATATACTCTGTTTTTAACTCCCTCAATTCTTCTTCCAATATCATTGAAGTGTCTTCTTTTTCATTTTCAACAGGTGTTTGATTTACAACTTGTTTTTCTAGAAAGATTATTCTTAAAACAGGAGTCAATTGATCATACAACGTTGTAATCACTTGCAATGATTCAATTGCTAAAAAGGTATTTTCCCAGGTTTCCTGTGAACTTAGTTGATTTGAAATGCTTCTAACAATTTCTTCAGAAAAAGAAGAATTGATTAAAGCTTTTTCAATATCACTGATATAACTATTATCCGGCTTCATCGTATTTTGGTTAAAATAAGTGACTATAAAGAGTTCTTTAGAAGAATCATTAAGTGATATGACGTTGTCATATTGGAATGAAAGCTCAACTATCATCAAATTGTCTTCTTCAATTACTGTATATCCTCTTTCTCTCCAGGTTTTTTCTATTTCAAAATTGTCAAAAGAAAAAAGAGTCAGACTAAAGAAAATTACTAATACAGTAAAGAATATTTTTTTTATAACTTCATTTTTCTCTATAATGAACACCTCTCAAAAAGCATTAAAATGTGTGATCGTTTCAAGTTTTCTTTTCGGGACTTTATACTTACCATTGATCTTATCATATTTTAAAGTTTCGTCGGAATCGTAGTATTCAGATTCTTCGTCTTTATAACCTATTGCAATTATAGTATCTAGTTCATATTCGGAGGGAACATTCAGAATTTCTCTTACCTTCTCTTTGTTGAGACTGCCAATCCAGCAACATCCAATATCATATTCTTCAGCTTGCAGCATCATATTCTGAGCTGCTGCTCCAATATCATGGTAAGTATAAGCCGTTTTCAATTCTTTTTTTATTAAGATTAAAATGAAAGCCGTAGGTTTTTCGCTTTCTGATGGTGTTCCCCTGGGAGCAATATAACCTGCCCAACTAACTTGTTCAAATACACTGTCTACTAATTGTTTGTCATCAACCACAACATATTCCAAAGGTTGTTTATTCATGGCAGAGGGAGCTAATCTGGCAGCATTGGCAAGATTTTTCAGAATATCGATTGGTATTTTATGCTGTTTGTACTTTCGGATCGTTCGCCTTTGTGTAATGGCATCTGTAATATTCATTAAAACACCTCTTTACTCGCTTAAATTTCGAATATAATCAAATTTAACGTATTTTGGAATCCCTTGGAAATCATTAAAAATTATTTCATATTGGAAAAGCCGGCCGGGTTTCACTACATTTTGAGACAACAGTTTTTCATTAGTTAAATATTCCTGATTCTCCCCAAAAAGCGTATAGGAAATCAAACATCCTTTTTCAACATTGGAGGTGTTCATGGCAATTCCTTGAATCATGATTTGATTCTCACCAACACGGTAGGAATTCTCTTCCAGAACTGCAAATCCACTTTCCTCATCAAAATGAGTAAAATCTACCATGTCATACCAGGAAATTTGTGAATGATAAAACCAGGAATTATCATCAAAGAGAACGATAACATTATCATCATTTGGAAAAACCATGACGACTTTTTCGCTGAACAACGTCAACGCAATAAGAGACAATAATAGAAACATACCGATTCTTTTTATCATATAATCACTTTCCTTTTTGACATTTTCTCTCATATCCTCATGATAATTATAGCATTTTAAAACAATTCACAAAAAAAGAAAAAGCGAGGAAAACACACCCCGCTCTTTTTTTATCTTCATCAAATGTATCACTTAATTCTAAAAATTCGTAAGATCATCGGAACGATTATCATGGCAATCATTATCCAATCCCATTTTTTCGCATCTTTCCAGGCAAGATAAAGGTATACCGCCACAATAAATACCGTCATTAAAATATAAATGAACATCATAACGCATCACTCCGATATCTTTTTTTATCAACTATAAGAAAAGAAACACTTATTAAAACAATAACCCCAAGAAAAATCGGGTAAAAAAATTGGGAATTTGCTACTTTGGCAATTTCATCTGAATAATAAAGGGCTAACGTTCCGGCCACCATTGTGAGGAAAAAAGACGGTAAAGCTTTAAACCAGACTTTGAAATAGTTCTTTTCATCAACTACATGTGCAGCAAAAATACCCGCTAATGCTGTAGGAGGAACCATATAATAACTAGCAGAGGGGGACGGTTCTTTTTGCTGAGAAAAATCTCAATAAAAACCATGAATTTGACATAAAAAAAGCCCAAGAGCAAAGTATTCCACCAGGGCTTTTTTTTGGGTTTGATCACTTTCCGGATTTAAAGAAAAATGTTATCTGTTATCTTTTTCCATTTCTTTTTTGATTTGTTCAAGCTCTGATATAGATAATTCCAAGTATTTAGTGATTATGTCCAAGGATAATCCGTCTTGGATC
>JAYEGQ010000034.1:0-5104 GCA_034659095.1 Thermotogota bacterium | reverse complement strand
GATAATATTAAAAAAATCATAGATGACTACATCAAATAATGATGACATTTTAAAAAAAGGGGAAAAAGTAGCGTGGTTTGCTACTATCGCAACCATTTTACTTGCTGTTTTTAAGGCTTTAGTTGGATTTTTTTCCGGAAGCATCTTACTTATTGCTGACGCGGTTCATAGCGCTGTTGATACTGTAGCTATATTTTCTTCTTGGTTCGGACTTAAAATTTCCCAAAAAAAATACACAGAAAAATTCGAAAAATATGTCTTAGACAAACTTGGAAAAACCAACAACTCCCTTTGGGAAACAGAAAGACTAAAAGAACTAAAAGCAATGCTGGACTTCACAAAAACCAACAACGCCAACTGGAACAACAAAACAGAATACCTACCTTTGGCAGAATTCAAAAAAAGAAAAGTACTCCCAAAACCAAGCAAAGTCTAAAGCCAGTAAGTATGCACTGCCATAATCTCGCTTCACTAAAACAGGTTATTATGAGGTTTATAAACATTTTTTACGGGAGCTCTCAAGTGGGCTCCCGTAAATGAAATATCTTTTGATTTTCCAAATATCTCTTCGAAAATGTCTTTTTTGCAGTGGAACCATGAGATATCTAGGTGAAAGAATTTTCACGAAATGTTTAGGATAAATTCCAAATACTCTAAAAAGCTATATTGGTAATGACTCTGATTTATTCAGCAGCCTTTAAACACAACTAAAATCTCTTCATAAAAGTTGATCAACGATATTCTCGAAACTTTTAAATAACAAGTGTGATAATACGCCTTGCCCCCTCCAAAAAAGCGGGACATCAATTCGTTACATATTCGCAAAAAAAGCCGATATGTCTGACAGGCGTTGTTGAAAAAAAGGAGGGATTATTTGTAAAAGAACATGAAAACAATCATGATTTCCATCGCCGTTGTCGCAGCTCTTCTAACTATTTGGGCACTCGTGAGCGCTTTTACAGGTCCAAGAAACCACCGTGACACAGCCTTCGTGGACATTAACACGGTGGATGTCGTCTATCGAAACTTTATCGATTATTCTTTCGAAGAACCTCTCAAATTCGACATTACAAACCTTAAAGCTGGGAAGGTGTCTACAAAATCTACTTAACCGGCTTCGATTATACCGGGTATAACGAAGTCTCAAGACAAACAAATCTTCAATCGTTCCTCCCCACAACAAACTTCAAAGACAAAAACCTTGATGCATTCAACCGAGTCATTAAAGAAAGAGTTGATGACTACATACGTTACACTTACATGGTTAAAAGCAAAGGCACAATAAAGTCAGAACTCAAAAAAGAGCTCAATTCAAAATTAGACCAAATGGGCATTGATTCCCCCTTTGTAATCGAATGGAACTAAGAAAAATTTATGGGCATCCCAATAAAGGGATGTCTTAAATACTAAGTGTGAATATATATCCTGAAGGAGGTGTAACATGTTTAATTGGTTTAAACGAAAAACAGATTCCCGAATGTTGTCCGCACTGGAAAGGATTGCGGATGCTTTAGATGATATTCGGGCACAGTTACACACCGATTATCAGGAAAAAGAACAAGGGATTGTTGAACGTGTAAAAGAACAATTTCTGAAAGAAGTAAAAAGGCAGCATCCCCAGGAACGTTGCAAAATGGAGTCAGAAAAAGAGGCGCCAAGGCCAATAATCCACATTGAACCTGATACTGAAAAAGAAGTTGATTTAAAAGAAACCCACTCGGTCGTACAATCCCTTAAGGAACTCGGAGTCAAGATTATTAAACATGAGGAAAACAGTGAAAAGTACACAAATTACACTTGGATCATCCAGCGAATGGGCGAAAAATACGATGATATCGCAAAATTCCTCAAGCATTTAAAATCCTCTCTGAACAACCTGAAGAAAAAACGCATCTGCCTGCGCAATTGGTCAGACGCAGAAATTTCCTCCAGCTGCCACTTGGCCCTGGAGCTGTTCAAAAACGGAATATTGGATGAGTACAAATACCTCAAGTCTCCGGTCTTTGAGATGGTATTTCAGACATCAAGAAATCCCGATAACATCAACTTCCTAACCGGAGACTGGCTTGAATGCTATGTGAGAAATCTGATTGAAAAGCATTTAAGAATGCAACTAATCGACTACAGCATTGCCGCCAATCCCATCATTATGATGCCCAACGGACGGCAATTCGAGATGGACCTGATCATCAAGATGAACGATGATTTGGTTTGGTTGGAAATCAAGAGCGGTGAATACAAGTCCTACCTCTCCAAATACGAAGAAGTGGGACAACTCTTGCAAATCCCCCCGGAAAACAGATTCCTCATCCTGGCAAACGAAAAAGATGCCATCTGCGAAAGCCTGGGCCGTTCCAGAGAGATGAACGTCCTCAACCTGAACATGCTCAAAAGGGAACTTCCCAGTATTGTCAGAAACCTCTCAACTGAATTTGTGAAGGCTGTTTAACAAGAAAAGGAGGTGCCAAAATGTGGAAAATCGTCGCCGTCGTTCTTGGAGCCGCCGCTGAAATCATTCTTCTTGCAAGTGAACAAAAAGAAGAGAATACTAAGAATAACAACTCCAAGGAATAATGTAAAAAAGCAATAGAAATCGTTCTTTTACGAATAAAAAGCAGATAATCGGTGATCTTATAACGGTTATCTGCTTTTTTATGAATCATTTCAGGAGGTCAAGCAATGAATACATTAGAAGACACGCAAGGCACACTGATCACGGGTTCTGCATTTTTGTCTTACACCACCTGTCAACGTCAAGCCTGGCTCACCTTACATCGCTTCAGCCCGGAAAGTCAAAATGAATACCTGATGCTGGGGGACTACATCCACAAAACGACATTTTCAAAAGCCCAAAACAAAGAAATCGAGCTTCCGGGAGCAAAATTGGATATGATCTGGGAAAAATCAAAAATGACCATTGTGGGAGAAATCAAAAAATCATCCAAATCCATCAAAGGGGCACGGATACAACTGCTTTATTATCTGAAACTCTTAAAGGAAAGGGGTATCGAAGCTGCCGGTGAAATCATCATCCCCCATGAACATAAACGAATCCCCATCCAATTAACCTCAACAGAGGAAAATGAACTCAGCGCCATCGAGCAGGAACTTGTTAAATTGGGAACCGCAGACAAACCACCCAAACCCAAAAGAATCCGCCAGTGTTCAAAATGCGGTTATAGTCACTTTTGCTGGTCATAAAAAGGAGAGAAAATGAAAACCATATACCTATTTAAAAGCGGCACATTAAAAAGAAAAGACAACACATTGGTTCTTGAAAATGAAGAAACCGGAAAAAAATACATCCCCATTGAAAATGTCAACGACTTGAAGGTGTTCAGTGAAATCACCCTAAACAAACGAATCCTGGAATTTCTTTCAGGGCATCAAATTCCCGTTTACTTTTTCAACCGCTACGGACAATTTTCAGGATCATTCATGCCAAATCAACATCACTCCAACGGTTGCACCATTTTGAAACAGGCTGAATATTACATGGATCCTGAAAAAAGACTCCAAATTGCCCAAAGCTTTATCAAAGGCGCTTCAAGAAACATGATGCGACTAACCGGATATTATCAGTCAAGAGGAGCGGATACCGAAGGAGACAAGAATCTGATCAAGGAAAAGACTAAAAGCATCGAAAAATCCACCACGGTTAATGAACTCATGGCCACCGAGGCCGGTATACGGAAAATCTATTATCGTGCGTTGGATAAAATCGTGAAATACGATGATTTCAAAATGATCAGAAGGGAAAAACAGCCCCCCAGCAATTACATGAACACCCTCATCAGTTATGGAAACGCCATTTTATACTCAAATGTCCTGACAGAAATCCATAAAACCCCGCTTGACCCACGCATCGGCTACCTGCATGCCACCAATTTTCGCAGGTATTCCTTAAACCTGGATATTGCTGAAATCTTCAAACCCATTATCGTAGACCGCACCATCCTCTCCATGATCAACCGGAATCAAATCAAGCCATTGGATTTCAAAGGCGTAGAAGGGGGAATTCACCTTAACGACAATGGCAAGAAGAAATTTATCAAAGAGTATGAACAGCACCTTAAAAGAACCATTCAACACGAAAAACTCAAGCGGAAAGTCACCTATCAAACCCTCATCCGTCACGAAGCCTATAAGCTTATCAAATACCTTGTAGAACAAACTCCTTACGAACCCTTTGAGATGAAATGGTGAAAACATGTACGTCATCATGGTCTATGACATAGGCGAAAAACGGGTCAACAAAATCCTGAAAATCGGGAGAAAATACCTGACCTGGATGCAAAACAGCCTTCTGGAAGGCGAACTCACCGAAGCCAAATTCACCAAACTCAAAATGGAAGTCCGAGAAAAGACCGTCAAAGAAGAAGACAGTGTCATTTGGTACGTCCTTCAAAATAAAAAGCACCTGAAAAAAGAAATCCACGGTATTCAAAAAGGAACAGACGATTTTATTATTTGACTCATACTTTCATTTACTACCATTATTTTCATTATTTTTACATAATAATGTGTTATACAAGCGTAATACTCTAACATATATTAAACTATACTGATTTTTCTCGAGGGTTGACAGAAATTGAACAAATACACTTTTTCTATCAAAAAAGGGGCATCTTAACAAACGTCGCTCTGCATTGCCCTGTATTAGATAAATATAGAACCGCTACCTATAATAAAACTAAACCATTTACCTTCACAGCTAAATCAAATGAACCATCAACCTCTTTCCAATCCAAGTCGACCCTTCCCAAGGTCAAAACACCGGAGGGTCGACAGAAGCGGTTCTTCCTCGCAACCGCACTTATAGTTAGCCGTGTAATCTGATTTTCACTCATTTTCAAATAATCGATTTGACAACCCCAAAATTATGTGGTAGAATCAAAGCGTGTTCCAACTGTCTAAAGCCTACCTATGAGGAATGGAAACTAAAATAGTAGGTAAACCTAGATTATATTTGTATAACAATTATAGGTAACCCTATAATAATACTTTGTTATATAAGGTTAACTTATATAGGTAAACCTGGATTATATAAGGTTAACTTATATAGGCAACCCTATAATAAGTTATACTTGTATAACATTTATAA
>JAYEGQ010000033.1:0-5165 GCA_034659095.1 Thermotogota bacterium | reverse complement strand
ATGCATCACAGTGAAATTTTCAATTTATCCGGTAAGAGTTACAGACTTGAAAATCGCAAAAAGATCTTCTCTGAGTCTTAGAAAAAAGAGGTTGAAATTTAGGTAATTTTATTTATCATTTTTTTCCCGAAAATATTTGACATTTACACCAATTCCTCCGTATCAATTTCCCCATATTCATTTCTCTCTATATCCGGAATATCTACACCCGAAAAAAGGGCATTCATACTGGCAGAAGCCGTACCACTCTGTGAATTGTGTGCTTCGTCAATGATAAAAGCATACACAACTGGCTGACTCTCCTTCAAAAAAGCGAAAATTGAAGACTTGGTGATACAAAAATCTCGATCAATCTCATTTGAAAAGGTCTCAATATAACCGCATTTTTCAACGAGAGGTTTTGTGATCAGTTTTTGAAATCCCTTTTCAGAAGTATCCGTGTGTGTGGTCATTTTTTACCTTATTTCAAAACCCTCCAATATCCACCTTTAGGAGAGCCAACACGTTTTATAACGCCCTCTTTCTTTAGCTTTTGAATTGCTTTCTCAACAGCTCGTTGACTAATACCTATTTTTTCACCCAAAAGTCTTGCGGAAATTTTCGGGTTTTCTTTCATCAATTCGAGGATTATCTCCGAACCTTTCTCCGAACTTATCTCCGAACTTATCTCCGAACTTATCTCCGAACTATTTTTCCTAAAAAACACAACAGTAAAAAAATGATCAAACTCGAAGTCAGGATCGGGTTTATTTGCTGCTTTCATTAAATTCTTAATCTTATTGATCCCTGTTCCCATATTTTCAACAAAATTGATTCTATGGAGCAAAGAAGCAATAATCTGATTTCTGCGAACAGCTCTTTTTCCAAAACTTTTTTTATCCAATCCTTTCGGTAATCCACCGGGATTAGTAATTTCAATACGATTATCAAAAATCTCAACCGTGACATGTGATCCTGTGAGAAAATAATCCCGATGTACAACGGCATTGATAACAGCTTCTCGAATCGCATCAAGGGGTAACTCATAAATCTCTTTTCTCTGAGCGGCTCCAGTCATTTCATATCTCACACGGAGTTCTTGCTTAATAAAATGCAATGCATTTTTGATATTACTGACAATATCCATAGAATAGTCTTTGCGATTGAGCACATGAACTCTCTCAGTCCCATCAAAAACACCACAAGTTATCGTTGCCTGTTCACATAGTAATTCGATGGAATCGGTAAAAAAGAGAACACCGGCATTTTTCATCTTGAGTTCGCCATTAATTTTCTCAGCAACTCCAAGATTTAAAAGAATAGACTCATTATCCAATCCCGTTGAAATGCCCGCAAGTCTTAAATAACCCTTTAATTTCTCTTCAGAAAAATCTTTTTTGAAATCATACTTACGATGTAGCTTTTCCTCGAATTTTAAATGTCCTTCAGATTGAAGAAAATCAACTATTTTGTCTCTATTCATTTTCTGTGCATTTGCTCCCATTCGGACATAAAAACCATCAGAACATTGATAAGGCTTTTCTAAACCTTCAGGAACGTTAATAATCAAAATTTCCTTATTTTCCTCAATGGTGATATGGACTACAGGAAAACAATTGTTGGCTAAATCTTGTATCTGAGATTTTAATTTGTTCGTTATCTTGATCCCTTTTCGCTCTCCATTATCAGAAATCCCAAGGTATATTTTCCCACCCGAAGCATTGGCAAACGCTGTTATTTCCCTTGAAAGTGATTTATTAGCATTTTCTTTGAATTCCACATAATAGGATTCTCCATTTTGGAGAATGTAATCCAGTTCTTTTTTTGTCATAAAACTCCTTCTTTTTATATAAAATACAAAATCTGTCTCTTACACTTGAAAGCTAAATTATACTGTTTTATTATAGCACTTGAAATTATACTTTTACGTATGAATAATCCCCATTCTATTCCATGATCGTTTCCAAATACTTCCCAACCTTTTCAGGAAAATGGATGGAAAAGTGTTTCTTCTTGTGTGTAATTAACCCTTCCTCACTCAGTATGGAAAGCGCTCGATTGACACTTCGAATTGGCGTTGCCACTTCATAGGAAATTTGCTTTTTGGTGAGTTGATCAAGGTCTCCGATTTTGTAATGGGTGTAAAGGCTGTACAATATTCTGTCTTTAACTGTCATAGCTGCAAGTTGAAAGAGTTTTTCTGAATTGTTTCGTAATTTTTCAGCCAATTGTTCAAAGAGGTATAGATTAAAGTGAAAGTCCAGTTTCATCCATTCAAAAACAAGGTTTCTTTGTAAGCGCAAGATTTGACAATCGGTTTTTGCTATCACGCTAAGGGGTTTTAATTTGTTGTTGATAATTTCGACTTCACCAAAGCAGCTGTAGGGGGTCATGATTGTATACAGCAAAAGGACTCCGGATAGATTCTGCTGATAGATTTCACCCTCCCCATCTGTGAGGATATAAAGATGCTTGACTTGCTCATCAGGTGAGATGATCAAAGTTCCTTTTGTATAGTGTTTGTGTTCAAAGGCTTGTTTTATTCTTTCAGGGGCTTTTTCCAACAATTGTTTTAAAAGCAAAATATGTACCTCCTTTTTGGTCATTTGACCTTTTTTATTATAACTTAAAAATATATAATGGGTGTGATGAAAGGGGAGGGGAAAATGTATTACGCGTTATCTGCTGTCACAGGAATGATAATATCCGTCATGATCATGATTAACGGCATGTTTGCCAATCATTCCGGTGTGTATACTTCTGCCTTTCTCATTCACTTATCCGGTTTTGCTGCCATTTCCTTGAGTGTGTTTATAAAA
Organism: Thermotogota bacterium; assembly: GCA_034659095.1. Lineage (GTDB taxonomy): Bacteria > Thermotogota > Thermotogae > MWEM01 > MWEM01 > JASUTC01. Next base: position 2,367 of record JAYEGQ010000033.1, on the reverse strand, counting down.
AAGGATTTTAATAAGTTATTTCGGACGCGCCTGCCTTTATATGTTTACACAGGCGGTGTCGTTGGGGTTTTGACTATTTTGTTTAACAACATGGCTTATTCAAAAATAGATGTTTCGGCTATTCTGGCATTGACTTTGTTGGGACAGAGTGTCACTTCACTGTTTTTTGATCATTATGGTTTCTTAGGGATGCAGACGGTTCGTTTTAGTTGGAAGAAAATAACCGGGATCGCTTTTGTTCTTCTTGGTGTTTTGTTTATGATCTCCCTTAATGATATTACCAAACTCGTTCCTATCATATTATCTTTCATCACTGGTATTACCATCGTTCTATCAAGAACGATAAACGGAAAACTGGCAGTGGAAACCAATGTGAATATCAGCACCTGGTTTAATTATTTAACCGGTACGATTGTTTCTTTCCTGGTATTTTTATTTTTTGTGGCAAGCGAACCACTACTCGTTCCAGCTGAGAATCCGCTGATCTTTACAGGTGGATTGGTGGGCGTTTGTGCTGTCTTCATTACCAACGTATGTGTCAGCAAGATCTCTTCGTTTTACATGACGCTTTTGCTCTTTGCAGGACAAATCTTTACCGGTGTCATCATTGATATCATCCTTTCTCAAAGCTTTTCTCCCAGAAACCTTATCGGTGGCATTATCATCACGATTGGGTTGGCTTTGGATATGTGGGTCAATAAAAAGAGACTTAAAAAGGAGCCCGTAAAGGCCGCTTAAATAAAGGCCATGGATTATTTTCTTTCTTAAACACAAGCACATGAAAAGGAAACCTGCTAATATTAAGACAAATGATAACCCTTGAAAGAAGCCATAAGAAAAATCAGAAAGGGTCTCTTTGAAATAGTTGCTGATGTTTTGTAACAATAATCCAATCCAAAATAGTGGCATTCAAAAGGCAAATCCTCTTTTTTTCATGCTATTCATCCCCTTAGTATTTTTTTAACAGATAAAGTTTAATTACCGCACTGACCAGTAGTTGAAAGACCACACAGCCAATAACGGAGTAAAAAATGACGACGTTGAAATAACCGCCAACGATACCGGCAAACAGAAGAATTACCGCATTGATAATCACCAAATTACCCCCGGCCTTTAACTTGATCTGCTGTCGTCTCTCGTCGTTTTCCCGATTGTATGCAAGTCGGAGTTGTTTGTCATCATTCATCACTTTTCTGTACTTTATGATATAAACGGTAAAACCAAAAATCATTGCCACTAGTAAACCGTTTCGAAATCCTGCCATCATGCCTTCACTGAACGTTTCTCCCTCTCCTTCATTTGTCAATATCACTGAACTGAAAACCAAGATAATAACTGCAGCGATAATGGCCATAGTCATCATAAATATTCTTTTTATTAATGTCTTTTTGTAGTTTTCCATTGTTATAAATCCTCCACTGCTGAAAAGTCAAAAACTTCTTCGATTTGTTTTCCGAAATATTTTGCAATCTTATACGCCAGAACCAACGATGCAGTGTATTTTTCCGTTTCGATGGATGTGATCGTTTGTCTGGTGGTACCAACCTCAAAGGCCAAATCCGCTTGTGACATCCTTCTTTCCTTTCTGAGTTCTTTAATCTTCGTCTTCAAAAGATCACCTCGATATGCAATGCGCGCTTTGCAGAAATAGTATAGCAGACTTTGCATAATATGTCAAGTGAGCTTTGCATCGTGTTATAATTCATTAGGTAATTTTTATTTATTGGAACTTTCTCCACTATAAGGAGGATTACCAATCACACACATAATAGGGGTGTCTCTTTTAACCTGACTAGCTTGGTTAGCTTCATTACTGAGCCAGTTATCAAACAGTTGTCCTGATGATGGGTGTTCTTCTTCGAATCCATTCAATCTGGGGATTAAGTGTTCATTAACATATTCGCTCCAAATACCAGTGTTTTGTTTGAAATTATTAGTATAAATATAGTCTACAATGTTTGCTAAAAATGTACCTGTCCCGGTTGCAGGGTCCAAGATTTGAACTCTGTGATGATCAGCTTCTGTATATTTATACCTATCAGTGGTTCGTTTGTCTGTTTTTTGTGTCCTGACTTTTTTTCTAGTCATTGAAGCGTCTGCTAATCCTTTTTTGATCTGAAAAAAATCTTTTAGTATCCTATCCACAGAATCAACCATAAAACTCACTACCGGCGCTGGGGTATAATATACCCCTCTTTTCGTTTGCCGGGTATGTCTATTGAGCCAGAATGTTGAAAGAAACATTCACCGCCGAACCGATAGGAAGGGAATCCGAGGGCAAGGGCGTTGTTAGTGATGACAGGGTCTGAAGGAAGCCGCAGGTGGAATTGGGAACATAGCGTAAGCGAACTGAAGATGGCTGGACAG
>JAYEGQ010000032.1:0-24669 GCA_034659095.1 Thermotogota bacterium | reverse complement strand
TATCATAATAATTTTCTTTTAGTTCTTATAAGCAGAAAAAAAGCAGTGAGAAAAGTGAACTTTTATTTAATGGAAATAGAGAAAACAAAAAACTAATCACCTTTACTCAGGTTGCGCCTCCTTTTTCTGCCGGAACTTTATGAATGACTCTCTCCTATTCCTCCCTCCTTTTATGGTATACTTTAAGAGAGAAAAGCCAACAGACAGGAGTGATAAACATGCCTTTATCAGTAAAACTTAAGGAGTCATTAAAGGTTATTGAAGATAGACTGGGTTATATGCCCAAACCAAAAGCCGGGTTGATATTAGGCTCGGGACTTGGCTATTTAGTTGATTACTTTGAGGACAGGGTGGCTATTTCATACGATGATATTCCTCATTTTTTGTCTTCAACAGCCATCGGACATGCCGGACAACTTGTGTTTGGGAAGTTCCAGGGCGTTGATGTGGTGGCCATGCAGGGGCGTTTTCATGCTTATGAGGGTTATGATGTTCCGGATACGGTTTATCCGGTGTATTTTATGAAGTCTTTGGGTGTTGAGGGGCTTGTTTTGACCAACGCCGCCGGGGGAATTAATCTGGAGGTGCAGCCGGGGGATTTGATTGTGATTGAGGATATCATCAACATGGCGTTCCGTAATCCTTTAATTGGGCCTAATGATGATTCTGTGGGGCCGCGTTTTCCGGATATGTCTTCTGTTCTCGATGCTGACTGGTTCAAGCGGGTTGAGGCTCGTGAGAAGGATAAGGGTAAAGAGTTGAAGACCGGGGTGTATGTCTTTTGTTTGGGACCTAATTATGAAACGCCTGCTGAAATAAGGGCTTTTCGTTCACTTGGCGGAGATTTGGTAGGGATGTCCACAGTCCCTGAGATTATTGCTGCAAGGCATTGCAGTCTGAAAATCTTTGGTGTTTCCTGTGTGACGAATATGGCTGCCGGAGTTTTGGATCAGAAATTAACACATCAGGAAGTTATGGATACGGCTAATAGAGTGAAACAGAAGTTTGAATCTCTGGTAAGGATCATCGTGGAAGAGTTGTAATGTTTGTCATTAAAGCAAAGCGGGGCAAGGAAAGAAAAGTCAAAAATCTCTATCCTAACTTGTTTCAAGATGAGATTGTTGATATCATTGGGGAAGGCGATTTAGGCCTGGCCAATTTGTTCTCTTCTGAGGATGAATTCATTGGGATGGGTATTTTTAACAGAACTTCCAACAAGCCGTTTCGGTTGCTTTCAAAGAAGCCTGTTGAGATCAATCAGGATTATTTCATCCGTCTTTTCAAAAGAGCCCTGGAACGGAGGAAAATTTTATTTAGTTCAAGTTGTTTTCGATTAATCAACGCCGAGTCGGATTTTCTTCCCGGTGTAATCATTGACAAGTACGATGATGTGTTTGTTCTTCAAATCAGACATCCCTTTTGGGTAGATTATAAATCAGTGATGGTTGACAGTCTGTATGAAGTGTTTGATGATATTCAAGGGATCTATGAGCGAAGTGATTTTGAGTCTTCTCCAGAAGAGTCCCTGGAAAGACACAGTGGTTTACTCCGAGGCCATGTTCCTGATGAACAGGTCATTGTTGAAAATGGTATTAAATACAAGATTTCCATTCCCAAAGGTCAAAAGACCGGTTTTTTCATGGATCAACGGGATAACAGGCTTTTCGCCGGTAGTTTGGTTGAACGTTATCAACTGCAGGGTATGAAAGGGTTGGACTTGTTTTCTTTCACCGGTTCTTTTTCTTTTGCAATGGCAAAAGCGGGTATGCACACTCTGGGAGTAGATAAATCGTCGGTTGATATTAATTTGGCGAAAGAAAATGCCATCATAAATGATTTGGATGATCAGTGTCGGTTCATTTGTCAGGATGTTTTTACCCTTTCAGGCTTAAAGCAAGAATACAAGATGGTTATTCTTGATCCCCCATCTCTTGTAAAAGACAAGCGGGAAAAGCACTTTGGCAAGCGGAAATTTACGGAGTTGGTGAAGAAGGGACTTGAATTTTTAGAGACTCCAGGTATAATGGGATTGTGCAGTTGCGCTTATCATATTGGGATAGGCGAACTGGAAGAAGCTGTGAGAAGGGGCTGCGAAGCATTCGGTTACTCTGGAACCATTGTTGATATCGGGTTACAGGCTTTCGATCATCCGTGGATGGTGCAAATCCCCGAATCTCTTTATCTTAAATGTCTTTGGATCCATATAGACGCATTATAGAGGATGATAGCAATTGCTGTTTGATATAGAAAGGGAATTAAGCAGACAGATTGATACCAGTATGTTGAACTACTGCATTCCCAGGTTTTTTAGTTTTGATGGTTTGAAGGTTCGTGAGATTGCAGATGGGAAAAGAGTTTTTGTCAATCCCTATGAATATTATGCAGGAAGTATACGTAGAATCTTTGACTACAAAATAAACACAGAGGAAGAAAATACCGGCAGTCGCTGGATTAAAAAGGCAACGATTTTTAAGTTAAATCTGAAAACGGATTTGCATTATAATCACAAGGGCTTTTGGGTTCCGGATAATCGAAAGATCCTGGATTTTCCTGAAAACGGCTCTTTTTTGAAGGGGTTAGCTTTGTTGCCCATGATAAAGGATATGGGGTATGACACGTTGTATATATCCGATGGTTTGGATAATTTGTTTGACCTGAAAGATGAACTTATTGAGGATTTCACTCCCAATGATCAGTTTGAATCTTTTATCGAAGCTACCAGACTTTTAAGGTTAAGAATACTCACAAAGCTGGACCTAACCGGTATGACAGATGTCAATTTTTGGGGTTTTTTGGAGAAAAAACTGCTTTTTTTGAGCGAGATTTATTCCCTTGACGGGGTGGTAATTGAACTGGATCCAAAAATAGAATTAACGCCGTTATCTAAAATCATAGGCCAAATTAAGAAATTTAACCCACTTTTTACGTTTGTTTTTTACGCTCAAGGCAAAGGTAGTCTGAAGGGTATCAAAAAGCTTGGATTTCAATCTGTATATAAGGACATTCACAGTCAAATTAAAGGATTGAAAGAGGATGAGAGTTGTTCCTTTTTTAACTTTAGCGAAGAATCGCTTCAAATCCCAATTATGTATTGCTTTGAAGATTCATTGTTTAAAGGTGATTTTTCAAACGATTTTTTAAAGTTGGCAATCTTTAATACTGTTTTCCATTCATCCTGTATTCCCTGTATTCGCTCCTCGTTTAATTTAGGTGGAGATTGGAACCAAGCGAGCATAGAATTTTATCGCTTCATGAAAAAGATGTGTTTATTAAAAAAGCGATATTCGGAGTTTCTTTCTGAGGACCGTGAGTTAAAAGGTGTTTTGACCGATTCTGAAAAGATTTTCGGACGTGTTTATAAAAATCCCGTTGAAAACGCTGTTTTAATCGCTTTGGCAAACACGGACAGAATAAGAGATCATTGGATTACTGTTGATATTCATTCCTTGGGGTTATCACATTATCATAGAGTCAAGAGAAAGCTGGAATCATATGAAGACAAAATATCTTATATAGAAGTTGAGGACGGCTATGTTCACGTCCCCTTACAACCTTGTGAGGGAACGTTGTTAACCGTCAGATAGACCAGAGGTGAAGGAATTGATTGAGAAACAACAGATAGACGCGCGAGTGAAAAGATTGGATGAGGTCAATAAAAAATTGGCTGACCCGGATGTGCTGAAAGATATGGATACTTATCAGGAGCTGGTGAAAGAGCGAGCCCATTTGGCGCATTTTAAGGAACAATACAATCAGTATCTGGAAATAGTTGACGAAATAGGGGAATATGAAGAGTATGAAAATTCCGATGATGAAGAACTTAAGACTATGACTGAAACAGAGCTTCCAATATTAAAAAACAAGCTTGAAAAAACGGAAAACACCCTGATCACTCTTTTGATTCCACCTGATCCGGTGGATGAGAACAATGTCATTCTTGAAATCCGAGCCGGAACAGGTGGGGACGAAGCGGCTTTGTTTGCAGGGGATCTGTTCAGAATGTATTCACGTTATGCCGACATCAAGGGATGGAAAACTGAGATTATTGAAGAAACACCTACTGCTCTTGGTGGATTCAAGGAAGTCATATTTAAGTTGAAGGGTAATGGCGCTTATGGCACACTAAAATACGAGGGCGGTGTTCATCGTGTTCAGCGTGTTCCATCAACAGAAGCAGGAGGCAGAATTCATACATCTTCAGCATCCGTAGTGGTTCTGCCTGAAATTACCAGAAATATTCAGGTGAACATTAATCCTGATGATCTGAGAATCGATGTTTATAGAGCATCCGGTGCCGGTGGGCAGCATGTTAATCGTACTGAATCCGCCGTAAGAATCACCCATAACCCATCTGGCATCGTTGTCATCTGTCAAAACGAGCGCTCCCAGCATCAGAACAAAGAGCAAGCCATGGGAGTGTTAAAATCTAAATTATACGAAATGGAGCGAAAAAAGCAGGAAGGCTCTATGTCCACCAAGCGACTGTCCCTGATAGGAACCGGTGACAGAAGCGAAAAGATAAGAACTTATAATTATCCTCAAAGCAGAATCACCGATCACAGGGTTGGTTTCACCACCTATCAACTAAACAGCTATATGGAGGGGGAAATACAAGAGCTTTTGGATTTTCTTAAGGCTGAAGATATTAAGGATAAATTGAGTGAGGCCTGATCCATGTTGGTGGAATGCCTGTTTTCCGTTTGCGTTTTGATGGTAACCTTGAGTTTTTTGGTTGGCTTTTTGGGAATGTGTAGTATGGAGCTTGGCGATTTGATGGATGATATTTATATAAGATCCAAGTATGATCAAATACAAATGATCTTTGAAAACGATATCTTCATCAGAAGGCATTCAAAGATCAGTACGGCGAGCAACGGTAAAGATAAATTTTGTATTGGCTTTTGGGAAAACACTTTAGGCGAACTGAAGTATTTGATTTACGACTTTCATCTCCAAACTGATTCCGAAAAGATTGGACGTATAACCAGAAATTGCTTCAATCAAAAAGACCTGGCAGGAAGCGAAAGCGGGGTATACTGTCAAAGGATGATAGCAAATGTCTCTAACGGCATCTATTCAACCCCAAACCGGGTCAAGTATCAACAGGGCTATTCTGAATTTTGTAAAGGCGAAGTATCATTCAACGGAGATCTTATTAATGTCAATCTGGGGGATTATCATTATGTCTTTGAATAAAATCAATTTTCTCATTGTTGTTGGACTGACAATCTTATCGACTCTCATCTTTTCGGTACCAAAAATTCTTGCCACAACCGATTCAATGATCGTTCCAAATGCCTTTGCTTTAGATAATTCCAAAAACAGGCTATATGCCGGCTATTCAAACGGAAAAACAGTCATTTGGAATATTGCCACCGGAGAACTGGATGAAATTATCTTTGACATGGACATACAATCCCCAACTTCTTCAGTTGCCATATCAAATGATTCCAACATGCTTGCTTCAGGTCATAAAGACGGGACTATGGAAATTTGGAACCTTGATCCACATCGAAAGCATGGGGACTTTATTCGTGAGGGCAATACCATATGGGATATTCTTTTCTCAGAGGATAATTTATATGTGTACACAGCCAATGCAGACGGTAAACTCCGCAGATGGAACATTGAAACAAAAATACTGGAAAACATCTACACACGCCACAGGCGGACGGTAAACAGCGCCCAATTTTCACCTGACAGCCCATTTTTAGCTACCGGATCTTCGGACAATTCCATCATCCTCTGGAATATTGAAGATGGAGAATTTGAAGATGTGATGAGTGCCCATTTAGGTTGGATTACTTCCCTTTCTTTTTCACCCAACGGCCGATATTTGATTTCAGGATCAACGGATAAAAAGGTTATGGTTTGGGCAATCCCCAGGGGTTATTTACTTCGGGAATCTCAGGTGTTTCCCAGTGAAGTATGGGCAACAGCATTCGTTAACAATGAAGAAGTAGTAATTGGTGAAGCAAGCGGTGATTTAAGTTTGTGGAACATGGAAACCGCCAAGGAAATGAGACGTGTGAAAAATGCCCATAACGCATCCATTCGTGCCATCAGCCATTGTGAAACATCATCCCATATCTTTACCGCCTCAAATGACGGCACCATCAAGATATGGGATGATGATAGTCTTAATTTGATTGCCACGCTATCCATCGCAAAAAATGGGGAATGGATCAGCTACATGCCATTGGGTAAATATATTTCCAGTATCAACGCTTTGAACAGAAACGATTTTTATATTAACGATGAAGGAGAACACTATACATTTGATAGATACAAAGACTTTCTTATGAAAGTAGATTATCTTCCCATTGGGGACATTTTCGGCCCGGAAATCACACCCCTTAATTTACAGATCAATCCCAGGGATACCGAACTGTCGTTTAGCGTAGTCGATGATTCCAATGTTAAAACGGTTGAGGACTCCATCAACACTTACACATTCGATAAAAAGGAAGTCGAATTAGCCATTCCTTATGATATTTGGAGCAGAGACAGTTCGTTAGTTGATTTACGAGCACTGGACAGTTATGGAAACGAAAGCAGAGAACAGTTTCAAGTGGTGTTTATAGGGTTCCGTTTTTATATGAAAGAGGATTTTGAAGATTTAAAGAAAAGCGCGGTTGTTTTGTTAGATTCCATTAAAGACGGGGCGTTCGTTATCAAAGATGATTTGGGCGAGAAACATACCGTTCCGAAAGACAAGGTGATTTTAACACCTTATGCACCCGACATCGACATCGAAATCATCTATCCGGACAACGGTTGGACTCAGACCAAATCCGGAATCGGTTCTGACGTTCAACAAATCATCTACGATGTGGAAATCAGCGATGTCATGGGTGTGGATGAAGTGATAATCAACGATCAAACCATTGATATCTCACAACCCGTGAAGAAATTTGAATCCACACAAGGTCAAACCCTTCACTTTGGGGAAAACCACCTGAGTGTCACCGCTACAAATATTGAAAATATTGTTAGCACTGCCTCTCTGACCATTGTCAGAACGGAAAAAATTTCCCCTGAAATCATCATGCCCCAAATTCCGAGTCAGGTTTATTCAGATCGATACACTATCACAATTGGTGTCCGGGATAATTTTGAAGTAGAAAAATTATTAGTCAACAACGTAAATTATCCCATCAAAAAACAATACGAAGAAGTTAATTTGGAATTACCCATTAACAGGGGAGAAAACATCTTTGAAGTCCAAGTGTTTGACTGGTTCAACAATTCTGCAACCAGCCGGTTCGCCATAAACGGCGCTCGAATTATGTACGCCAATAAAGAAGGTGTCAAGGTTATTGATAGCAACAACCAAATCTTAGACATTTTAATGATGGGTGACACAGTGGTAACCCTGGAAGAAACGGGTAGGTACTATCGTGTTTTGATTGAGGAACAAGAGGGTCTGATTCTTTCTCGCGAGGTTCAATTGTCACCTCCTGACGTCTTGTCGCCAGGTTTGACAAACATGCAGGCAAAGATCATGGGGGATCATATTCTGATCACAGGTATTGCATATGATGATGTTTCAGTAGCCAATATCAAAGTGGGCGGAAATTATATCCTATCCACACGGGAAGTCAACATCAATATTCCAAACTATCGGGTAGGTGTTGCTAAGGCCTTTGAATATAAACTCATGATTTCATCAGAAGAATTGTTTCCTGTGGAAATAGAAGTAATAGATGATACAGGCAAGAAAACACAGTCAACAGTCATACCAAGATTATAAGTCTGAGGTGATGTACTTTGGTGTTTCTCGGTATCTTTTTTTGTTTACTCTTTGGAGCAGTAACGGGAAGCTTTTTAAATGTTATAATATTCAGGTATCAGGATGAATCCAAATCCATTGTCAATCCAAAAAGGTCCTTTTGCCACAGTTGCGGTAAAACCATAAGATGGTATGATAACATACCGATTTTGAGTTTTTTTATTCTCAAGGGACGATGCCGGGATTGTGGTGAAAAAATTTCAAAAAGATATCCGTTAGTAGAAATACTAACCACATTGGTTTTTGTTATCAATTATTTCGTTTTTGGTGAACTACTGGCTTTAATCGGCTCATGTATCATCGGTGCATCGTTAATCGTTGTCTTTTTTACGGATTTAGATACCTTGACTATATCTGATTGGAATAGTCTTTTCGTCTTGATTGGTGGCGTATTTATGGTTTGGTCCCGTGGGACATGGGTGAGAGATATCATTACAGCAGTGGTTGTCTTGGGTGTCATGACACTGATGTATTTTCTTTCAAAAAAGGGCATTGGCTCTGGAGATGTTATACTGATGAGTGCTGCCTCCTTGGCTTTGGGTCCTTTTAATGCCGTTTTTTCAATCTTCTTGGCCAGTTTATTGGGAATCATCTATGCCATCATCACAGGAAGTAACATGAAAACCAAAGTTCCCTTCGGACCATTTTTAGCGATCGGGATTTATTTAGCGCTTTTAATTGGAGAGAAAGTATCGATGTTTTTAGGACGGCTTTATCAATAAAGCTGAATAAGCAGGTGATATGAATGGAACACTATGAAAATGCAAATAATAAAAAATCATATGGGGGACTTCCAGAAATTCCTGTTGGAAGCCATTTAGCCCTCTTTTTCACAGATGAAGATGAGCTGAAAGATATTGTTTGCCCCTTTTTGGAAAGGGAGATCAGCCAAAACCGTCGAGTTGTTTATATCCGTAATGGAGTTGACATTGAGTGGATCAAAAGTTGCATGGAAAATTACAACCCGGATAAACATGAACGTTTTTTAAAGGCTTGGACGGCCACCGACATTTCCCTGAGACGAAACGGGTTTACGCCTCGCACGCTGTTAGAACTCCTGCAAACTGAAACCAATAAATCCTCGGATGAAGGACTATCCGGATTAACGGTTATGTTAGAAGTAACCAACGTGCTGATGCAGCTATTCCTTGAAGGTCGTTTCATGGATTTTTTTATCGCCCTTCAAGACCAACTTACCATGACAACCAACCGTTTTATTTTCCAATATAATTTATCAAAATTGGACAAACGGGTGTTACACATGATCATGACTGAACATCCCTGTTTGCTACATGACAATGAGTTAGAATTCAATCCCTTTTATACAAAAAAAGATGGATCTCCGGCAAAAAGGTTTCTCAACCACGTCAAATCGTTGAACCTTTTAAAGCAGGAAAATGAAGGCGTGAAGTCTAAAAACCAAGAACTTCTATCCTGTAAGCAAAGATTGGAAGAGACGGTATCTGCCCTTAAAAACGAAATGAAACGTCATGAAGACGAACTGCTGAGAATTAAGGAAGAAAACAAACAAAAGGTTGAACGTATTGAACGCATACAGGAACAACTGAAGATCGATCAGCGGGAAATTCAAGAACATAAAGATAAAGAAACGGCTTTAAATGAACAGTTGAAAAGAAAAATTCGAAGTATCGAAGATTTACAGAAGAACTTTGATATCTTCAAACTCAGGCATTCCAAATTCGAAGAAGAAATCAAAAGTCGCGATGAAACAAACGAGAAACTGTCGCAGCAAATCACATCGATGGAGAATCTGCTAAGTGAAAAAGAAAAGATTTTGAGCGATTTGACATCAGAAAAAGAAAAATATACAAATATCGATAAAACCGTTCGAGAATTTGAAGAAAGGGAACAAAAGTATCAGAGTAGAGTGGAAGCACTTGAAACAAGCCTTTCTGAAAAAGAAAACAAAATCAGCACTTTAGAAGCTGAAATGGAAAGACAAAAGGAGAATTATGAAATCACCCGACAGGCCTTTGAAGAATATAAGGAAGTCAACTCGGACCTGGTTCGTGAAACCGATAGTTTGGAGCAACAACTTATCACTTTAAACAAACAAGTCGAACAATCCGATTCTGACAAGCGAAATCTGAAAGATGAATTAACACAAGCAAAGCAGGACATAAATCATCTTAAAAATGAAATCGAACAATCAAAAACTATGATCGCAGAAAAAACATCTGAAACAGACATCTTAGAAAATCAACTTGCAGAGTTGGAAAAACAAAGGGATCAGCTAAAAGAAGAAAATCAATCGTTATATCAAAAAATAGAAGAACAAAAGGAAAGATCTACTCAAGAAAGAGAGGCCTTGCATGTTCAAATAACTACACAAAAGGCCCAGATTGAAGAATTAGCAACAAACCTGTCTCATATAAAAGAACAACTTCAGGAAAAAGAGACTTTATCTCAAGAGCTTAAAGCAGAGAAAGAGCATTTGCAAAGGCTTTTAAGTGAAAAGGAAAAAACACTGAATGACAAAAATCGCCAAATATACCGTTTTTCTTCATTGTACGATGAATTCAAGCAAAAGGCATCAGTCTTGAACGACGAAAAGCTTAGAATCGAGAAAAAATACACGGAAAATATGCATAAAGTGTCTTCTTCGTTAAAAAGCATTAAAGCCCATCATGATTTGGACAAACAGAAGTTGGAAGATGCAAAAATAAAGATGGATACTTTAAAAGAAGCGGTAAAAAAACTCACAGCTTCAAATGAAACTTTAAGCCAAGAGGTAGATACCGGAAAAAAAGGAGTACAGGAGCTACGGATTTCTCTTGAAAATGCCGAAAAGCAAAATGAAAAATTACGTGATCGTTTAAAATCAACCAATCAAAATGCCTCAAAAACAGAAGAAAACAATCTATCCTTAAAGGGGAAACTTTCCAAACTCCAGGAACAACAAGAAAATCTATTGGCAAGAGAAAAGGCATTGGTTCAAGAAAGAGATCACTTGAAATTGGAAATGGAATCTCTGCAGCAAGTAAGCAGAGAACAGGTGGAACAGTTAAGGAAGAAGCTGGAAAAGTCTCATAACTCATTGCAGAATACTCAAAAAGAAAAGGCCCAATTACAATCGGAAATTGAAAAAACACAGCACAGTTTAGAGGCGAATCAAGATCGTATCGATGAATTAGACTCAGAAAACAAAAAACTAACTGGAATTATTCAAAAAGCAAAAGAAAATGAAGAATTCCTTCGAGAAAAGGTTTCCTCAAGTAAAATGGAGCTTGAAAGAGTTTTAGCGGAAAAGAAAAAAACAAACGAGAAAATGGATCATGTAAACAATTCTCTGACAAAGCTACAGGAAAAACATTCCCGTTTACAAAGAGATGTGGAAGAAATGCGTAACGCTGTTGGCGTTAGGGATAAGTTGATTAAGCAAAAAGATAAGCGGTTGGAGGAGTTACAAGCAGAATTGAACCGAAAAAATGATGAAATTAAGGCTCAACACGACAGTTTAGAAGATATGAAACTTCACACAACCAATGTAGAGGGTGAAAAACGAAGGATTCAAGAGGCTTTGGATCATTATAATCAAGAAAAAGAACAGCTGAAAACAGAAGTAAAAATGTTGAAATTAATGATAGAGGAAAAAGAAGGCATACTCGGCAAAGAAATGAACAACATCATCCAACTGAAAGACGAAATCGAACATCTCAAGTATGATAAATTATTGCTGACCAGGGAAAAAGACACACTAATTCAAAAATTCAAACTTATTGAAAAAAAACTCAGTTCGTTTGGTGTAACTACTTCAAATGATAGCCTGGAAAATTATCGAATGATGCAAATTAGTAAGTCTCTATCTGATAATAAACCATCTGAGTAGTTTGTAATATGCTAAATAAAAAACAGTTTTTCTTCACACTATTTCTATTCTATATGGCGTTGCTTTGTTTCCTGCTTTTCAGTGGGGATTTGGGTTTTAATTATACCCGATATCCTTATCAGGATAAACTTCTTCATTTTGGAGCTTTTTCTCTAGGTCAATTACTGGTTTTTCTGACAGGAAAATTCAAAAGTTTTATTAATTATTTTTGTTATAGCGTATTTTTAATGCTCCCTGCTTTGACAGAAATAATACAAGCGCAACTTCCTACCCGTGTTAAAGATTTTTCAGATATGTTAGCCGGATATATGGGAATCTTAACTTGTATTGTGCTTTGGTATCTGATAAAAATCATATATAAATATTTCTTTCTGAAGGAGCGTTAACATGTGCAGAATGATGGGTGTTATCTCAAAAAGGTTGGAAGAAGTTGAAGACTGGATAGAACCGCTTGTTCAACAATCCAGATATGGCACTAAAAATCCTCACGGGGATGGTTACGGGATTGCCTTTTACGAAAACGGTCAACTCCATACAAGACGTGAAGTATCTCCCATCTGGGAAAGAAAGACCGATTTTTCAGCTGATGCGGGTAAAATCCTCATTCTTCATTCCAGAAAGGCAAGCAAAGGTTCGATTAATCTTAACAACGTACACCCATTTACGGCAACAACCGATGATGATTCCTTTGTTTTTTGCCATAACGGGACGATATTTGACATCGATAAACTTAGAACATCAAAAACACCGGATTACGAAGATACATCCGACTCAAGAATCTTTTTTGAACTTTTCCTCAATAAATGTGAGTTAACGGGAGACTTTGTTGAAGCTGTTCGGATAACGGTTTCTGATATTGCCTCTACATGCTCTTCAATCACTTCTATGAACTCTTTTTTCTCCAATGGAAAGCAACTGATTGTAGTGCGGTATTGTTTGGATGAAGAAGATTATTACACATTGGGTTATTCTAAACTAAGGGATTCAGATGATGGGTACGTTATCACAACTCAGCAATATGACGATGAAACCTCATGGCAATGGTTGGAAAATAAAACCATTACCGTTTTTCAGCCTGATGGGTTTCAACAGTTTAATATCTCGGATCACTGAAATCCCTCAAACCGTTTCCCAGAAGCGTAAAACCCAGAACTGTCAGTGCCATCATAATCCCCGGAAATATTGCCAGCCAAGGCGCTCTATCCATGTAATTCTGTGATTCCATCAGCAATCTTCCCCAACTGGGAAAAGGCGGTTGTGTTCCCAGGCCGATATAACTTAAGCCCGCTTCAGATAAGATGGCAAAGGCGAAGTTGGTGGTGACCAGCACCGTCAAGGAAGCTCCAATATGGGGTAAAAAGTGTTTCCAAATCAAAGCCGGAAGCCGTGTCCCTATGGATTGGGAGGCAATGACGAAAAACCTGTGTTTTAGACTGATGGTCTCATTTCTTACCTGACGGGCAAATATGGGAATTCTCACAATGCCAATGGCGATCATGGCGTTTACAATATCCGCACCGAAAACTGAAACGATGGCAATGGCAAATACAATGGCCGGAAAAGCGAACAGTCCGTCCATCAAACGCATTAAAATCTCATCCACTACTTTATTACTCATACCTGATAAAAAGCCCACAACAAGTCCACCAAACAGGGCGATTACTGTTGAAATGATTCCCACTTGCAAGGCAATTTGCCCCCCCACCATGCATCTGCTGAATAAATCCCTGCCATATTCATCCGTTCCGAAGGGGTGAGAAATACTTGGAGAAAGAAATCGTGAATGAATATCCATTTGGTATGCATCATATGGTGTATACCAAAAACTCAGGGTTGCAAGAAATATCACAAAAAGAATGATGAACAAGCCGGCAATAAAACTGGCATGATGCTTGGTTCTAAAATGTGAGAGCTGGAAAGTTAGGGAACTAAAACTCCATTTGTTCTTACCATAACAGTGTTTATACTTTTCAGGACAAGGCTTTTTATTCTTCATATCCATATCCTCACCTGATTCTCGGATCGATGGTCATGTGTACCATGTCCATAATGAAGTTGATCAGAATGGTAACAACGGCAATCCAGATGACTACACCTTGAACAACGGGTAAATCCCTTCGCTGAACGGAATAAAGCAACAACCTTCCCATCCCTGGAATGGAAAAAACAGACTCGATAATGATGGTCCCCGCCAAGATCGATGCCGCTTGGAGCCCAAATACGCTTAAAACGGGGATCATGGCGTTTTTTAGAATGTGTTTGTTAAAAACTCTTCTTTCACTCACTCCTTTTCCCGTGGCGGTTCGAGCGTAATCCTCGTTCATATTCTCTATGATAGAACTTCTGATCATCCGAATCAGAACAGATGATGAAATGATTGCCAATGAAAGTGCCGGAAGAATAACGGATTTCAACCATTCAAAGGCATTCACTGTCATTGGAACATAGCCACCCGAAGGAAAGAGATGGAACCGAACGGAAAAAATCAGCAGAAAAAGGATGCCCAACCAAAAACCGGGGATGATTAATCCGATTTGAGAGGTGGAAGTAATCAAATAATCTATGAATTTATTATGCTTTTTAGCTGAAAGGATGCCCAAGGGAAAAGAGATCAAAGTTGTGAGTAAAACACTCAAAATTGTTATTGAAAGCGTTGGCGGCAGGGAAGAAACGATGACTTCCGTTACGGGTTTTTTATAACCGGTGGAATTACCCAGATCTCCTCTGATTAAATCACTTAGCCAAAAAAAATAACGCAGCACAACCGGCTTGTCTAAATTCAATTCCCTTTCAAGGTTTTCAATGGCATTTTGATCCGCATCCAACCCCAGAATAACTTGTGCAGGGTTGCCGGGCAGGGCGTTAAATACAAAAAAAGAAAGCAATGAAACGGCGAAAACAGTGATAATGCCCGTTAATAGTCGCCTAATCGCAAAGGATAACATGCTGATTATTCAAGTTCTTCAATACTTAAATGGTCGTTGGTGTAAATGCAAATCTCACTGGCGATTTTTAAGGATTCCACGGCAATATCCTTAACATCCATTGATGTGTTTCTCAACAGAGCCCTAGCGCTCGCCAATGCATAACTGCCTCCTGAGCCAATCGCCGTAACATCTTCATCCGGTTGTATGACTTCACCATTTCCGGAAATGACCAGTAAGTTTTCTGTATCGGCTACGATTAATAAAGCCTCAAGTCTGCGAAGCATTTTATCTGTTCGCCATTCTTTAGCCAATTCAACGGCAGCCCTTGGGAGATTCGCACTGTTTTTTTTATAATAGGCCTCAAACTTCTCAAACAAGGTGAAGGCATCTGCAACTGAACCGGCAAATCCTGCAACTACTTGGTTATCACCCAATTTTCTTACTTTTCTTGCCGTTGATTTCATCACCGTATTACCCTGAGTTACCTGACCGTCACCAACGATGACAGTTCTTCCACCTTTCTTTATGGCAAGAACAGTTGTTCCTCTAAATTCCACTTTTCCGCCTCCAGTTCATTTGTAAAAAGGGTGGGTAACACCCACCCTTTATTGATTATTCTTCCAAAAAGCCGTCTACACTGTTCCAAATGGTTTTGGATCTGGCATCAAAGGGATGCCCGTTCCAAAGACAAAGATTGGCCTTTTTCCCTTCTTCTATGGAACCGTATTCATCGTCAATACCCAGTATTTTTGCGGGCATGATGGTCAGAGATTTTAACATGCCTGCTTCATCAGCCCCATAATTACATGCCATACCGGCTTGCAACCTCAACACTTCTGAAGGAAATACCGGGTGATCACTCATACAACCAAAAAGGATGCCTTCTTCCAAAGCAACTCTGTAGGAGTTAAAGGTCATATCCCTCAGCTCCACTTTTGAGCGGCTGGACATGATGGGGCCCAACAATATCGGAATCCCAGCTTCTTTGATCTCATCTTTCACTTTGATGTATTCAGTACAATGCTCGATCACCATGTCAATGTCAAATTCCTTTTTGATTCTGATGGCGGTGAGAATATCTTCCGCCCGGTGACAGTGAACACGAGCCGGTATCTGTTTATTCAAAACCATGACTGCCGCTTCCATCTTGCTATCATGTTCTGTGAAAGGTTTACCCTCTTTCTCAGCCTTTTTCTTTTTCTCAATGTAATTTTTCGCATCGAAGAAAAACTTTCGGATAACAGCCGCTGTTCCCATTCGGGTCACGGGCATCTTTTTCTGTTCGGAGTAGACACGCTTGGGATTTTCTCCGGTTGCCATTTTCAACCCGTTATCTTCTCGGATCAGCATTTCTTTTACATTCTTTTTCTTCGAATATTTGGCGATAAAACTCAGACCGCCAACTGGGTTGGCACTTCCCGTAAGTACGCAATAAACCATAACACCGCCCTTTGCCGCTTCGGGGATGGAGATGTCACTGGGTGAAAAACCATCCAAACTTCTCACATTCGAAGTCACAGGATCGGAATATTCGTTGGTATCATCATATTCATAGCCTTGTCCATCCGGATTCAAGCCAATATGTGAATGGGCATCGATAAATCCGGGCATCAACAGACCACGTTTTCCATCGATAGTCTCATCTATTGTTTCTCTATTTTTAACTTTATATCCCGTTTCCCTGATGACACCATCTTCAATCAAAACCTCACCCTTAAACGGTTCTGAGGTCATGGTATGAACCACCACGTTTGTTATTAAGGTTCTCATATAATCAACCCCTCTTCCTTCATGCTGTATGCGATTTTACCGTTTACAAATGTGTACAAAATCCTATGCGTGGGATCAAGCAATTCCCGTTCGGTTAGGATGATATCTGCATCTTTGTCAATATCCAAACTACCAATCCTATCATCCAAGCCCAAGTTGATTGCTGGGTTGATGGTAATCGATCGTAAGGCTTCTTCCTTGCTTAACCCGTTCTTACAGGCCATCGCAGCCTCTATTGGCAGATTGTTGATGGGAATAACCGGATGATCGGTGATTAATGTGATATCTTTCACACCGGCTTTTTCAAGTATTCCTGGAGTTTTTAATGTTCTTCGATTAATTTCCATCTTGTACCTGGCAGTGAAAAGAGGACCTACGGCACATTTAATATCCCGTTTTGCCAATTCGTCAGCAATTAGATGACCTTCGGTTGTGTGTTCAAAAGAGGGTTTTATTCCAAATTCGTCAAATATTCTCAACGCGGTCATGATATCATCAGCCTGATGGGCGTGAACGTGCGCCTGTAATTCGCCTTTTAAAACCTTCAATATGGCCTCACATTGCATATCATAGGGTTTCTCTTCCTTTTTGTCGTAATCCAAAGCCTTTCTGAAAGCACTTCGAATCTTCTCCACGGTTGCCATTCGTGTGATGATCTTTTTGCCGTTTTCAGAATGGGCTCTCTTTGGATTTTCACCCATGGCCATTTTGAACCCGGATTCCTCTTTAATAATCCGTTTTTCATAAGTAACCGTCAAATCATTTTTCAATGTTACGCCAATACCACCCATGGGGTTTGCACTTCCCGGGTAGATGTTTAAAGTGGTCACGCCTGTTCCGATGGCCTCTTTAAATCCCGGGTCAAAGGGTTTGACCCCGTCCAATGCTCGAACCTGAGCGGTTATGGGGTCTGACCATTCGTTGGTGTCGTTATCACTGACTTGATTGGTTTTTTCTCCATGGATACCAATATGACAATGTTCTTCAATCATACCTGGATAGCAATGTAATCCAGTGGCATCAATAGACTCTTCTGCTTCAGCGTATATCTTATGGGAGCAATCCACGATTTTCCCGTTGTCTATGAGTAAATCACCCACAAATTCTTTTGAAGTCACCGGGTGAATGGTTGCATTTTTAATCAGCATACTCATTTTGATTCACCTCCAACTCTGACTCCGGCTATATAGGTATCGGTAACACTGGTGTTCACATCAAAAATGTCTCCTGTTGCCACGGCAAAGTCGGCCCATTTTCCCTTTTCCAGGCTTCCGATTTCATCTTCTAATCCAAGCACTCTTGCCGGGTTGATGGTGAACATATCCAGTATATCTTTTCGGTCCATTCTAAGCTTATCAATTAGCCACATTTGAAAGACACCGTGATTCAAGGGTATCACAGGAGCATCTGTCATCATGGACAGTTTAAATCCCAATTCGTTGAGAATTTGAACAGATTTAAAGGTGAGATCGTAAGTTTGATAAGATTTACCGGCAACGTTCAACGGGCCAAGGATAACGGGTACGTCTTTTAAAGATTCCGCAATTTCTTTGTCGGTATGCAAGGCGGTTGCATGTTCAAGAGTATAAAGAATATCGTATTCTTCCATGATCCTTTTTATCGTTTCAATATCCTCTAAATTCGCAACATGAACCCGGGCTATAGATTCCTTTTTAAGCAGCCCACTGAGAACTTCCATATTGTAATCATATTCTTTTTCCTCTTTTTTTATGTAATCTTTGGCTTTGTTCAGGTTGTCTCTAACCAGAGCGACTGCCTGAAGCCTTGTGTAAAGTGTCTTTCGGCTTCCCCAATACCATTGGGGATTTCTTCCAAAGGCCATCTTGACGATCTTCTTCGGTGTTTTTACGATCATCTCATCAGCAACTGCGCCTGCTGTTTTGATGACCACACCCTCTCCGCCAATAACATTTGCTGACCCGGGAAGCACACAAACGGTTGTATACCCGGCATTTCTGGCTTCCATGATCCCGGGGTCCAGTGGATTAAGTCCATCCAATGCCCGAACACCTGCAGTAGCGGGAGAAGACGTTTCGTTTACATCGTTACCGGCAAATCCCCCTGTTTTTTCCTCGAAAATCCCTACATGCGTGTGAGGATCGATGAAACCTGGATAGATAGTCTTCTGATCCATGTCTATCAATTCCGTGGTTTCATCAGCGTTGATTGCGGAAGCGATTTCCTTTATTCTTCCATCTTGCACTAGTATGTCCAGCTTCTTGAATTCGCCTTCATACCAGCATTTTCCATTCTTGAAAAGAATCAAATTAGTCACCCCTTTTCTTTTGTTCTCTATTTTATCATAAATAGGGGAGATGATTAGATTACCGAAAGGAAATCACACTAAACCGTAGAACTCCTTTATGAATGATTCTACTTTTTGTGGCGTTTCAGGATGTCCAAACAAGTATCCCTGCATCAGGTTGCATTTATTCTTTAACAAAAAGTCCCTTTGTAAATTGTCTTCTATCCCTTCGGCAATAACATCCAGGTTCAAATTTTCCGCCAATGAGATAATGGTTTTTACGATAGACGCGTTGTCGGGATAAACCAAGTCCAGAACAAATGATTTGTCGATCTTCAGTTCATCGATGGGAAATTTTCTCAAATAAGCCAGTGAAGAATACCCAGTACCAAAATCGTCGATGGAAAGTTTGCACCCCAACGCCTTGATCATGTTCAGTTTCTTTCGGGTGTCCTCCACATCATCCATCAGGACACCCTCTGTAATTTCAAGCATCAAATCCTGCGGATCAATCTGAGTTTCATCGATAGTTTCTTTCAAAATATCATAGAAATTTTCCTGAGAAAATTGCAGAGGTGAGATGTTCACCGACACTCTAAAACCACTCAATCCCATTTCTTTCCATCGTTTCATCTGCAAACAAGCTTCTTTCAAGACCCATTTGCCCAACGGAATGATCAATCCGGACTCCTCGGCCACAGGGATAAATTCAGAAGGAGGTATTAAACCTGTTTCCGGGTCTTTCCATCTTAAGAGTGCTTCTACTCCCACCAATGTATTGGAATTCAAATCAAATTGTGGCTGATAATACAGCATGAAATTCTTTTTTTCGATAGCTTTGTGTAAGTGTGTTTCCAACTCAAGCCTTTTAATGGCCTTTATGTTCATCTTCGCTGTATAAAACTTGAATGTATTTTTTGTGCCTCTTTTTGCTGCCATTAAGGCAAAACCAGCCTTTTGCAGTAAATCCTGTATGATATCTCCGTTATCCGGATAAATTGCAATTCCCATGCTGATATTCACGAAAATTTCACTGTCAGCTACATTGAATGGTTTTTCAAACCGTTTAAGCAAATTCCTGACTAAGGGTGTCACATTTTCCTTGTCCCTGATATCCGGAAAAACCATGGTGAATTCATCGCTGCCGTATCGAGCCACAAAGTCTTGCTTTCTAACATGCTTTCTTAAACGATTTGCAACCATCACTAACAATTGATCTCCAACCACATTTCCCATGGAATCATTGATTTTTTTAAAACCGTCAAGGTCTAAAGATACGACTGCCATGATGGCGTTATTTCGCTTAGCCCGCTCCAATTCTTCGTCAAGTTTTTGCATGAGATAATTTCTGTTGGGAACGCCGGTTAAAACATCGAAGGAAGAGATGTAATCTAACTTTTGTTCGGCCTCTTTTCTCCTGCTGATATCCTGATGGGTTCCCAGAATCATTTTGGATTTTCCGTCTTCTTTCGTCAAGACTTCGCCTCTTGACACTGTCCACAGCCATTTCTCTTTTTTCGTTCTGATCCTGTATTCCACTTCAAAAAACTCCTGATTGTTTTCAAAGGCCCTTTGAAGGATTAATCTCAACCTTTCCTTGTCGTCTTCGTGGACAAGTGACAACCACTGATTGAGGTCATTTCCTATTTCATCAGATGAATAGTTCAAAAACTCTTGCCAATTGCCGATGTTTTCCATCCGGCCACTCTTTTCCTCAAGTATCCATAAGGCTTCCCTGGCACTTTGCAGTGCCATCTTCAGCTGTTTCTCGCGATTCATCAACACTTCATTGGTTTGAGATAGTTTTTTGTTGATATGAGAAAGATCTGTTTGCGTTTCACGTAGCTCTTGAGTATATGCTTCTAACTGCTCATAATTGGCCTGTAGCTCTATCTGTTGTTTTTCCCATTCGGCTTCCATTTGTTTAATATGCGTGACATTTAGCATACTGATGAGCAAACGGGTCTCTTCTTTTAAACGAAGCATCTTGGTTCTCATAAACAAGACCATTTCTTCAGTATTACAATCTCTAAATGTTACTTCCACTTCTATAACTTCCTTTTCTTCCCAAAGCCCTTCTAAAAATCTTTTCCATTCTCGCTTACTTTTGGGATCTGTTAACTGCGGTATTTTCTTTATCAAGTCTTCTTGGTTTTTAGATTTGAAAAGCCTTACCGCTTCGTTGTTTACCCCTCTTAAATCCAACTGTTTCCTGACTTGTTCGTAAAAATCGGGATAATCACGTAAATATTGATCAAATTCTTTTGTTGTTTTTTTTGCCTGATTCATCATTACTAAAATCTGTGTAACATCCGCTTCAACAATTGCTATGGGAACTGTTTCCAGAATCGTGTGATATCTTTCTTCAGTGTATTTATTAGTATTTTTAAGCGTTGTTTCAATCGTTCGATCCCTTACCAGGGTGGTGAAATAACCGTCTCCGGCTGAAAATGCAGTGACATTCATCCATTTATCGTAAGTTGAAAAATAACCGTTGATGAGGCGGACAACTCCACCTTCTTTGGAAATCTTACCATAACGACTGTAAGCTTCTGATTGTTTCCCCTCTTTTTTTACCCATGGCAAAATGTCTGAGGCCTTTTTCCCAATGATATCCTCTCTTTTTTTTCCAGTGATTTCAAGAAATGTATCGTTGACCTCAGTAAACTCATAATCGATGGGGGACCCGTCTTTATCAAAAATCATCTTATGCAAGGCGTAACCTTCACTCAGATGTTTGATCAATTCATAATAGTCAGCTGTTTTTGGTTTCATTTAAATTCCTTTCTCTAATCTCTTGAACCTATCTTACAACGTATTTTATCATATTAAATGTGTATATTCTATGAAAGACAAATTATTATTCCAATTGTCGAGTTTTAGTCACACAAAAATAAACTTGAGCTAATTTCTTGTGGCAAATGTGATGGATAATATGATAAAATTAGTTGGAAAACCTAATAAAAGTATGGAGGTTTTTATGTCTGTCGCAACCATCATTTGCTCTTTAATCATCTTGATTATCATCCAAAGAATCACAAAGAATATTATCCTGGCCATTCTTGGCGCAGTGGGCACCATTATTCTATTCAGATTCGATTTACATGCCCTTGTAAACGCCTTTATTATTCCCTTGAAGGATCCTGATCTTTATAAACTCTTGGGTACCGTGTTTTTCATTTATCTGTTCAGTAGCGCCTTGGATATCTCAGGCGATGCAAAACGTTTCGCAACGTCTTCAAAGGCTCTTTTTGACGACAGAACTTCCATGGCATTCATGCCCATGATGATCGGATTTCTTCCCATGCCTGGAGGCGCGATGTTCACCGCACCTATCGTGAAAATGATCGGCGATGAGGAGGGATTTTCCAACGATTATATGATGGTGATCAATTATTGGTTCCGTCATGTTGTGGAATTATTTTGGCCCGTATACCCCGCTTTTTATATCCTCACAGCACTTGTAGGTATTGAATTGGCTCCGTTTTCCATCAGCCTGATTCCCATTTTCCTCATCGCAACAGCCAGTGGTTGGATTCTTTTCAACGGTTTTAGACTGCCAAAAGTTAAAAAAGCAAAACCAGGTGAATTAAAAGGACTTTGGATCGTCTTTTTTGTGGTGTTAACGGGAATCATGATTCTTGTATTCAACATGGAAGGTTACATCGCGCTTGGTATCAACATCGGTGGCTATTTCCTTTTCAGAAAAAGACGTTTCATCGAAAGCTTAGTGAATGCCTTTAAAAAGTGGGATGTTTTCCTGTTGTTGTTTTTGTTTTTCGCATATAAATACTATCTGACAGAAGTTAACCTGACTGGAGACATTGCCACAGAACTGGATCGAATTGGCCTGAATATTCATTTGTTCACCATCATCCTCCCACTTCTCATTGGGATGTCCACCGGTATCACGCAAAGCGCCGTTGGGATCACAGCACCATTGTTAATTACTCTGGGTGCCAATCCCGCCATGATGTATTTTGCGGCAGTAGCCGGTGTTTTGTTGTCTCCTGTTCATTTGTGCATTGTTTTAACGGGGAATTTCTACAAATCCGATCTGATGAAAGTCTTTGTGAAGATCTTGCCTTTGCTTTTTATTACAGGATTAAGTGTCTATTTATTACTCGTCATTTGAAGTTTTCCAATCTCTGACTCTATTCTGAAATGAAGTGATGGTTTGTTTTAAATCCTCGAATTGTGTGTCTAATTCCATTAACCTTTGAATTCCCCTTTGGGTAATCTTATAGATCTTTTTCGCCGGTCCGGGTTTATCGGTCTCCCAGTCAGCTCTAATTAATTCTTCCTCTTCCAAATCACTGAGTAAACGATACATACCACCCATTTGTCCAGTTGTTTTAATCAAACAACCAAAATCATCCATTTTTTGAGCAATTTCATATCCGTGAGTGGGCTCTTCAGCAATAATCAAAAGAATGAACGCGCTTTGCCATCTTTTTCCAAATGCGTTTCTTCCCCTTCCTCTTCCAAATCCTCTCTGAGGCATCTATAAACTCACCATTACGAAAGTTTTTCTATTCCAAAGCCGGCTGTACCTGGTCCCACATGGGATGAGATAACTTTTCCCATAGGGGTGATAATCGATTCAACCACTTGGTATTCACTTTCAAGTATTTTTTGTAGTTTGAGGCATTCCTCTTCATTTCTGGAATGAACCATAGTCAACCTGACTTTTGATCCTTGAGGAAAAAACTCATGAGCTTTGTTGATCACAAGTTTTTGTGCCTTCTTCGTTCCCCTTGATTTACCAAAGGGGATCATTTCACCATCATCGTTGATAAAGATGGAGACCCTTAAATTCAGCATGGTTCCCACAAAACTGGCAAATCGTGAAACTCTCCCGCCTTTTCTGAGGAAGTTGAAGTTTGAAACGTAGAAAAAGGCTCCAAATCTCTTTTGTTCCGTCTCTTTTAACAATTGTTCCTTGACGGTGATGACATCTTTTCCCTCGGATAATAACTCGCTGGCCCTGTATACAATCAAAGCAATCGCACTGGACGCGGTTTTTGAATCAATGACTTGAACCTTGTCACCGTATTCTTTCGCCGAGATAATGGCACTATTATGCGTACCTGAAAGTGCGCTGGAAAGGGTGATAACGAGGATAGACGTATACCCCTCATCAAAATAACGATCGTACCTCTGTTTAAATTCAACAGGAGTGGGCTGTGAAGTTCGAGGTAAATCCTCTTCTTTGTCTAAATCATCCCAATATTTTTTCAAATCATCGTAATTTCTGCTATCATCTTCATTAATGCCTCTTTCTTCCCAAAGGATATGGAGTGGAATCACATCAACGTCCATTTTTGTAATCCACTCTAAAGGCATATCACCGGTGCTGTCGACTATAATCTTAGTCTTTTCCATAAAACACCTCCGAAATTCCCATGGCAAAGAATTATAACATAAAAACACCGGCAATGATGTACATTATCCTTTGGATAAGCCAATGTCCTTTCTGTAAAAAGAACCTTCAAACGAGATGTTTTTGATGGTTTTGTAAGCCTTTTGTCTTGCCGATTCAAGTTCATTGTCAATTGAACTCACCGATAATACCCTACCCCCGGAGTTTATAAGCTCTGATTCGCTGTTTTTAGCCACACCGGCAAAAAAAACCTTTGAATCAGCTTGGACAATGGAACAATCATAACCGGTTATGACTTTCCCTTTTTTATAAGCATCGGGATAGCCTTCCGATGCCATTACAATGTTTACACAACACCCCGAATGCCATTTGATTTGGGTTTCATCCAATCGAGTTTGTTCCATTTGCAGAAAATGCTCTGACAAATCAGAGGCCATCAGAGGCAAGATTCCTTCTGTTTCAGGATCTCCCATCCTTACATTGTATTCCAACAGATAACATTTTTTATCATTCACCATCAACCCAAAAAAGATGATCCCCCTGTAATCAAACCCTGATGCCTTGATACCCTTTAGCGTGGGATTTAGAATGGCGTTGATAAAATCATCGTAAACATCCTCTGTCATCACCCGATTGGGTGAGATGACTCCCATTCCGCCGGTATTGGGTCCTTTATCGTCA